>SVIL01000073.1 GCA_015069505.1 Clostridiales bacterium | reverse complement strand
CGCAAAGTACGTGGGTGCGGACTGTATGCGTTATAAACTTGACCCACCCGATTTTAAGCATATAGATATAGTTGAAATTTATAAGGGGATAAACAAGCAAAAGGACGCAGTGGGTTTAACCAAAATGTGTGAGCTTTTGGGCGTGGAAAAGTCCGAGAACGCACATTGTGCCTTAGACGATGCGATTATGACTATGCAATGTGCAAAAGCACTGTGCGTTAAAGAAGACTTGCCCTTAAAAAAACTCGTTGAAAAGTACCCACGCTCTAAGGGTGAAATTAAGGATTACAAAAGCGAATATTTACGTAAAAAGACTTATAAGCGATTTATTAAAGAGTGTGAGAATGCGGGTATGACCTTGACTACTCGTGAACAAGAGAGAACTCTTAACGCTTTTAGACGTACGGTTAAGCCTACCGTAATTCGTAAACACACCCCGTTAAGTTACAAACGTGTGTGCATAAGTTATAATTACGAGTGTTTTCACTATTACAACACCCTAAAACTCGTGCAACTGATATGCAATATGGGTGGTAAAAGTATAGGCAAGTCAAAAAAAGCGGATATATTCGTGACCTACGACGTAAACTACGGAGACGGGCTTTTGTACTGTTCAAGGAAGGAACAGGCGGAGTTAGCACAAAAAGAGGGCAAAAAAATTCGGTTTATAACCTTCAAAACCTTGCTGAGTATTTTGGGAATTACCGAGCGGGGGCTTGATAATATGTTGCCCATTGACGAGAGCAAGATTATAAGACCCACAAAGCCTACTGAAATAGTAGCACAAGACCCCGCGTTAGACCATTCAAACGCCAAAAAAATTGTAAGTGGGGTTAAGCCCGCCAAAGTAGCAGAATAAAAATGTAAATTATTTTAAAAAATAATTGACAAAAGGATAAATGTATATTAAACTGAAAAAAATTGATTTAAAGGAGAAAAATTATGAACAAATATAAGGGAACACAAACTGAAAAAAATCTTGAAGCCGCATTTGCGGGCGAATCACAAGCAAGAAATAAATATACTTATTTTGCTTCAAAGGCAAAGAAGGAAGGTTTTGAACAAATCGCCGCTCTCTTTTTGAAGACCGCTGAAAACGAAAAGGAACACGCAAAACTTTGGTTTAAGGAACTTAACGGAATAGGCGATACCGCCGAAAACCTTAAAGCCGCAGCCGAAGGCGAAAATTACGAGTGGACGGATATGTACGAAGGTTTTGCTAAGACCGCCGAAGCAGAAGGCTTTACCGAACTTGCAAGAAAGTTTAGGCTTGTTGCGGCAATCGAACGCCATCACGAAGAAAGATACCTTGCACTTTTAAGCAACGTTGAAGCGGCAAAGGTTTTTGCAAAGGAAAACGAAGTCGTTTGGGAATGCAGAAACTGCGGACATCTCGTAGTAGGCGATAAAGCCCCTGAAGTATGCCCGACTTGTGCTCACCCACAAAGTTATTTTGAAGTACACGAAGAAAACTATTAAGACTTTTTAGTCACTTAAATTAAGCCCGAACCGTAATTCGGGCTTTTTTAAAAGTCGCAGCAAAAATATTTTTTAATGGATAAGTTTTGTTTCAGTTAATATTTCTATGTTACGATTAAGGAAACCACTAAGGAGAATATTTAAATATGTTACAACTATTTACCGATTCAGATACCGATTTTAGCTTAAAAGAGTGCGAAGAATACGGCTATAAACTTATAAGTATGCCGTACGATATAGACGGTCAAACCGTATGCCCTTACGAGGACTTTGAAGAATTTGACTACCACGAATTTTACGAGAGATTGCGTAAAGGCACTTTGCCCAAGACCTTTATGTTGCCCGAATCAAAGTATATAGAGTATTTTGAGCCGTCTTTTAAGAAGGGCGACGATATTTTATACGTGCATTTTTCGGCGGCTATGAGTGGTACTTTCGAGGCTATGAACCGTGCCGTTCAAACCCTTTTGGAAAAGTACCCCGAAAGGAAGTTTTACGCAATCGATACCAAAGCAATAACCATTTTGAGTTACGCTATCGTAAAGGAAGTTGGTGAACTTGCCAAAAAAGGTTATACGGCAGAGCAACTTGTTGAGTGGGCAAAGACCGAAGTGGATAAATTCGCCGTATATTTTTACGCTGACGACTTAAAGTTTTTTGGCAGAAGCGGAAGGGTAGGACACTTGACGGCAAAGATGGGCAACCTTTTTGGTATTCGTCCTATTTTGACTATGAATTCAGAAGGTAAAATGGACTCTATCGCAAAGGGCAAGGGCAAAGCGGATACTTTGAAAAAGATTTTGGAATACGTTCGCACTTTGCAAGACGATATAAAATCACACACGGTTATTATCGGGCACGCCGATGCCTACGACTTGGCACTGGGTATAGAGTCAATGCTTAAAAATGAATACGGCGAAGATTTAGATACTAAAATAGTAGTCGTAAATCCTACCGCAGGTAGCCATTGCGGTCCGGACACCGTGGGCGTATGTTTCCACGCAATACATAGATAATTTTTGGTTGTTAGGAGAAAAGTAATGACTGCTTCGCAGGCGACACGCACAAAAAGGACCTGTTATTTTACATATCTTGCAATGGCATCGGTGTTCAGTTTGCCTGCGATTTTGTTTGGACCATTTAAAGAACTTTACGGGATATCTTATACCTTGCTCGGCACGTTGGTGCTTGTAAATTTCGTCACGCAACTTACCATTGACTTAATATTTACCTTTTTCAGCAAATATTTTAACGTGCATAAGGCGTTAAGGTTTACGCCCCTAATAACTGCAACGGGTCTTTTGACCTATGCGTTGGTGCCGTTACTGTTCCCAAGTTACGCATATTTAGGGCTTGTAATAGGCACGGTAATATTTTCGGTTGCGGCAGGGCTTGGCGAAGTGCTTATAAGCCCCACCGTTGCGGCGTTGCCGTCTGAAACCCCCGATAAGGATATGAGTGTTTTGCACTCTCTTTACGGGTACGGGTGCGTAAGCGTAATACTGATAAGCACTCTCTTTATTCAATTCGTCGGCAAGGAATACTGGCAGTATTTAGTATTCTTTTTTGCGGTGTTGCCCGTAGTTGCGTCCATATTTTTATGCACTTCAAAACTGCCCGAGATGACTAAGGACAGCCAAACCGTAAAGACCGAAAAAACCAAGCATAGAACTATAAGTATGTTGCTTTGCGTGCTTTGTATATTCTTTGGTTCTTGTGCGGAAAACGCAATGACCAACTGGATTTCAGCCTTTGCCGAAAAATCCCTTGCAATCCCAAAGGTTTGGGGCGATATATTCGGTATGGCACTTTTTGCGGCTTTGCTTGCCGTCACCAGAACTCTTTACGCAAAGTTCGGCAAGAATATATTTAAGACCTTAGTTATAAGTATGAGTTGTGCCGTGGTTTGCTATTTGGTAGTGGCAATTTCTCCGTGGGATATACTCTCTCTTATAGCAAGCGTTTTGCTTGGCGTGTTTACCTCAATGCTATGGCCGGGTACGCTTATTCTTATGGAAGAAAAAATCCCCGCAGTCGGCGTTGCGGCGTACGCTTTAATGGCGGCGGGCGGTGATTTAGGTGCGGCACTTTCCCCACAAGCCCTCGGTATAATCGTGGATAACGTCGCCGTGTCGGGTTGGGCGAATAACTTAGCCACTACCTTAATGATTACACCTGAACAGTTAGGGTTTAAGGTGGGTATGATTGCCATAGCCGTTTTCCCGCTCTTGGGTTTAATAGTGTTAGGGATTATGCGTAAGCACTTCAAAAAGCCTCAACTCTTAGACCCGAAGAACACCTAAAATATAATTGAAATTCTAAAATCCCCAAACTAAAAATTAGCGTTGGGGATTCTTTTTTACGAATTATTATTGACATTGTCAACAATGGATGTATAATAATATAAAAGAAGGGGGATAACTATGCCAAGGAAACCAAAGGGCAGAAAGGTTTGTCGGTTGCCTATTGAACGAGAGTTTAGTCCTAAAAACGCCAAACAAATGGCGGTTATCGTCAAAGTGGAAGAATATGAAACTTTACGTCTTATCGACAAGGAAGGCTTTTCGCAAGAACAATGCAGTGAGTTTATGGGCGTAGCCCGTACGACCGTTCAGTACCTATATGCGGACGCAAGGCGAAAGGTTGCGACGGCACTTGTGGAAGGGCGACCGCTACGTATTGAGGGCGGAACGTATTCACTGTGCGACGGGACGGAAAGCAGTTGCCTTTGCGGTGGTTGTGAAAAACATAAAAAAAGAATAATAATAAAAAAGGGAGATATAAAAATGAGAATTGCAGTAACTTATGAAAACGAAAATATTTTTGGACATTTCGGACATACCGAAAATTTTAAGATTTACGACGTATCTGAAACCTCAAAAATTGTAAAAGCGGCAGTTGTAAGTACTAATGGACAGGGACACGGTGCTTTGTCAAGTTTTTTGAAGGAATTGCAAGTTGACGTGTTGATTTGTGGCGGTATAGGTGGTGGGGCACAAATGGCACTTGCAGAAGCAGGCATAAAAGTTTTCGGCGGATGCACGGGTAGTTGTGACGATGCCGTTAATAACTATCTATCAGGTAGCCTTAACTATAATCCGGACGTAAGATGTTCGCATCACGACCACGAACACGGTGAAGGTCATACTTGTGGCAGTCACGGTTGCGGTAGCGGTCATTGCGGTAACCATTAATCTTAAAAAACTCGATTTTAATCGAGTTTTTTCTTTTTAAATGCCTTTTGTTTCGTTTCAGTTTACATTGATGTGTTAAAGTGAATAAAAAATAGGGAAAAGTTAAAACAAAATATACTGACACGTATAAATGCTAATATATTTTTTATTGAGAGTGATCAAAAATAAAATTTATAAAAAGGAGTTTTTTATGGGAAAGTATGTAATAGTAACCGATTCTTGTTCGGATTTAGGCAAAGATTTAAGGGATAAGTACGACTTAGAGTACATACCCATGCACTTTACCATTGACGGGATAGATTATCCCGCCGATCTTGACTGGCAAAAAATGTCCGCCAAAGACTTTTACGATTCAATGCGTAATGGTAAGCGTGCATATACCGCACAAGTCAACCCGTCAGAGTACTTAGAAGCGTTTGAAGGGTATATTAAAGACGGCTTTGATATATTATCAATTTCCTGTTCGTCCGCCCTTTCTGCATCTGTTAAGGCGAGTTATACCGTCCGTGACGAACTTTTGGCAAAGTACCCCGATAAAAAGATTATTTGTATAGACTCTTTAATGTCTTGTGCGGGGCTTAGTATGCTTTGCATAAGGGCAAGCGAACTTCGGAAGGCGGGCAAAACTATCGAAGAAACCGCTAAGTGGATAGAAGAAAATAAACTTACCGTCCACCAGTTCGCAACGACCGAAAAACTTTCTTACCTAAAACAAGCGGGTAGGGTAAAGGCTGCAAGTGCGTTTTTCGGCGGGCTTCTAAATATAAAGCCCATAATAATCTCTGACGCAAAAGGTCAAAACACCGCGGTAGAAAAGGTCAAAGGCAGAACGACTTCAATTGAAAGGATTGCGTCCCTTGCCCTTGAAAATTATAAAGACGTTCCCTACCAAAGAATATTCATAAGTCACGCCGACTGTTATGACGACGCCATTAAACTTAAAGACGCAGTGCTAAAAAAATTAGGCGTAGATATTGAGGCGGATATAAGCATAATCGGACCAACCGTCGGTGCGTCCGTAGGTCCCGGCACGATTTCCGTCTATTTCTACGGCAAGGAAGTCACCTTAAATAAAGATTAGTATTTATCAAGTAAAAATAAAACCGACAAGCAACTCTTGTCGGTTTTTGCGTATTAAAACTTATACCACACTTATTCACTATTACTTATTACTTAAAAAAGAACTCTGGCAGAACTTAGCCCGTCAAAATATGCCCGTCAAAGGCGAACGAACTTTGGTTCAAATCAATCACCCACACTCAGCATAACAAAAAGCCCGTCAAAAGACAGGCTTTTGTTATGGCAGGGGTAGCTGGATACTGCCATACCCTTAAAAGGGAACTCTGGCAGAACTTAGCCCGTCAAAATATGCCCGTCAAAGGCGAACGAACTTTGGTTCAAATCAATCACCCACACTCAGCATAACAAAAAGCCCGTCAAAAGACAGGCTTTTGTTATGGCAGGG
>SVIL01000072.1 GCA_015069505.1 Clostridiales bacterium | reverse complement strand
TACGTAGCATAGCGAAGTAGCATTAAGGAGAAAATTTGCTTGCAAATTTGTGCGTAGCACCAAACAGTGGTTACCCACTGTTTGTCGGAGAAGGTCGCACAGGCGAAAGTTCCATCCTTCACACCAAAAAACAGACTGTATTTTTACAGTCTGTTTTTTCTTTATTACGATAATTTTTAAGAGTCCCACCTATTTGATTGTGTAATAGTTGCACCGTTGTATATTAGGGTTTTGACTTCATAACCCTTGAAATTCGCCTTAAATGAAACGTTTGAAACGTTCAATACAGCAGAATTATTCTCTGCAACCGTATTGTAAAGTCTAAATATAGTTTTCCCCTTATTACGGCTAACCGATATAAGATTTACACCTTTGCCGTCAAGATTTATAGAAAAATCATTGATTTTATTAGAGTTAGACGGAACGGGAAACAAATTAAACGCATAAGGTAACCTATTAAACACGAGGGCTTCTCTATCAATATCAGCGTTATCAAAACAACCGATACGGAAATTAAATTCGTGCCACCCTAAATCCATAGATTGAACGTGTCCATCAGTTCTTAAAGTAGATCGCCCAGGTATGGGATGTGCCGCATAAGTCGTACCCCTTAACAAAGTTATCGACAACACGTTGCCTTTTTTGGAACAACCGTAAACGCCGTCGTTAATAACGCCGTAAACCTTATCGCCCATATTAACACCAACCCACTTGTGCATAAGATTCTCAGAGCCGTCGTCAACCAACTTATCCCTACCAAACATTCCTTGCACGTAAACGTCGCCGTCCATAATAGGCACTTCAAGTTTTAAGACTTTATTCCTTTCGTTCCACAAAACACCTACGCTTACGTCAATATCCGAACGGTTTTTATAAATGGTATAGTTTATTTTAACCTTAGAATCGTTAATGCCAAATAAACTTTCCAACCTAGTACAAACTACGCCGTCTTCAAGCCTATAACAAGGTGACGATTTATCGCCCGCACCAACAAAGTCCTTGACTTCATCTTCGCTTAAAAGTTTTAACGGTTGTGCTTCACCCAAAAATCCCTTAGCAAACTTTTCTTCCATCATCCAAGGGTCAGGCACGTCATCATAAAGAACGGGTCTAAACAACTTTTTGCAAAATTCAACGCCGTTAAATTCAACGTCTTCCACAAGACCGCTTTCTACGTTAAAGATTGCAGATCTACCATCGCAAGTATAACTTTCTGTTTTTTTATCAAGAAGCGATTTCAAAACGGGATATTCCCCATTTTCAAACGTTACGGTAATTCTTGACAGTTGCATAGGCGGAAGTTCGCATTCAATAAGCATTTTTTTGCTCCAATCAACCGAAAGATTTGACGACTCTCTAACTAATTGAACGTTTAAGCGTTTTCCATTAAACATAGCAACGGGCAAATTACAATATTCCCCATAGTTTTGGTCCGCCAAAATAAATTCGCAAGGCAGAACGACTTTGCTTGTAAAGGGTTGTGGATTGAACACAAAAATCGGGTATTCCCCGTCTATCCCCGGTCTTTCACCATCGATAAGTTTCAAGATGCAATCAAGCCTTATTTCTTCAAGAATTGACATCACTTTACCTAGGTTATTAATAGCAAAATCTTCACCAAGTTTTATTGCCGTTCCAGGGATAATATCGTGAAAAGAACACTTCAATATTCCTTCCATCGCTTCTTTTAATCTATCGGCAGGATATTGCATATCCTTTTTTTCCGCAGTATAAGATGCCAAAATCTCAGTAGAATAATAAAGCCCTTCGGCTTTTCTAAACCTATTTTTTACCGTAGCCATACTCGTATAGCACCCCGGCATACTGTTCCGTAACGATTCTTTATATCTACTATTTTTGGGGATTTCAACTTCCTCAAAAAACCTATCTGGCGTACTGTGGATAATCTTGTCCTCAGAGGTTTTAATAAGTTCCTCAATACCCTTTAGATCGGCTTCGGACGGCCCACCGCCGTGATTCCCAACACCCCATAAAACCGCAGAAACGTCATTAAAGTTATTAAGTGCATTTGTGATTTTTGCAACCGCCAAGCCACGAGCACTGTTGTAATGGTCCACCGCACGAAAAACCTTGATTTCGCTACCGTCGTGACCATCCCAGTAAAAGAGTTCGTTATCAAGACTTAACTCGCTTCTCGACGGCCTACAAATAATATAATTTTTATAACCGTTCCCTGACAAAATTTGCACCAAGCCTTTGTTATGCCCAAAAGCGTCAAAACTTATAGCGGTTTCGGGTCTAACGCCAAACTCTTCATCGAAAAATTCCAACCCACGATTAAGGCAACGGTTTATAGTTTCACCTTCCGGCATATTACAATCGGACTGCAAATACCATCCGCCCATAATGCACCATTTCCCTTTTTTGACAAGGTCTTTTATCCTTTCAAAAAGTGAGGGTGCATGCCTTTTTACCGCCTCGTAAAGCAAAGATTCGTTATGACAAAATATGTAATCGAACTTATCCGCTAACCTTACCGCAGTGGAAAAGGTCGATATACCGGCAGATATACCGTCCGACCAGTTCCATAACCATAAAGGGTCTATGTGTGCGTTACAAATCAAGTGTAGTTTTTTCATAAAATAAATAAATTTAGCAACTAAACTTTAATGGTTTTTCCGTTATACTTTTCGATTTTTTTGATAAGCGAATCTAAACTTTCACCATTTTTGATATCTAAATAAAGTTCGCTAATAAGTGCAACGTACATACCGCAATAATCAGAATAGGTTTTAAGTGCCATTTCAACGCCGTTTTTAGCGGTGTAATCGCAAACTTCAATACTACTGTCGTCGCCGTCGGGATTAAAGCTTAAACCTGCAGCAACGCCTAAACACAAGTAACTTGCGTCAACACCATGTTTTTCACAAAGTTTTAACGCACCCATAAGCCTGTCGTTTGAACCGAGTTTTCTCTTTGTATCCTTACCTACCCTTGCAACAGTATCACCAAGAGCAGTATTTGAAAATCTAATCAACAAATCGTCAGCATGATCGATAAGAACTTTAATATCAACGTCGTTTTCCTTAGATACCGCTAACGCAGAACTTATAAGTGCACGGTACGCAGAATATTTTATATCGTAGTCGCCCACCGTTTCATAAATATAGTTATACCTACGTAGATAGCCAAGATATGCACAAAGTGCGTGACTCATATTATGCATAAACAACTTTCTTTGAATAAAAAGATTGAACGGTGAGAACGGATAAAGATTTTCTACGTTTGGAATTTCACTCTTAAACGCAGCTTTATCAACGGGTAAAATATTATATGGTTCTACGTAAACGCGTAGCGGATTGCCTTGCTTTTTCTCTTCGGTCATAACGGGGACCATTCTGCCTATACTTGCTTCGATAAAACCGACCTTTTCATCAATAATATCGTGCATTTCGGGAAGTTGGTCTTTGATAAGCGATTTCAAAAACTCATCGGCACCGATAAGGTTTTCACAAATAATAATGTTAAGTGGACTGCCACCACGTTCAAATCTCTTTTTAATGCCAAGTGCAATGGGTTTAGCAATAAATTTAAGAACGTTTACGCCGATTGCCGTTGCCATCATATCACATTCGGCGATTTCGTTTGAAACGAGTTCAATATCCGTTCCGTCAATACCGTAAACGTTGTTTACGAGATGTTCAACGTTAGCGTCGGTAGTAACGACGTGGACGGGATAACATTTATCTTCGTTTAAGCGGTTTATAACTTCTTTATTAATATCGATAAACCCGACTTTATAGCCCGCATTAGAGAAAGTTTGACCGATAAAACCACGACCGATATTGCCTGCACCATACATTATAAATTTTTTCATAACGACTCCTTTAATAATATTGTAAATTATAACTGTATTATAAATGATTACTGTTAAAAAAGCAAGAGTTAATAAAAATTAATTTTTATTTTTTATCTTTTAGTCGGTTGTTTAAATTTATATTTTGCCTACATAAAAATTGTTGACAGTTTGTATTTTATGGGTTATAATGTAGGTAAATTAAATAACTTTTACGCAACTGACGGATAACGCAGACTACTGCGGGGAAGCGTAAAAGAAAACGTCGACCGTCTGGGCAATCTTATTTATTGTAAATAGGTTGCTTTTTTGTTATATAGAGGTGAATTATGGAACGTGAATGTTGGAAAGGGTTTAACCCCGGCGAGTGGCAAAACAAAATTGACGTAAGAGATTTTATCCAAAAAAACTATGTGGAATTCACAGGTGATGAATCCTTCCTTGCGAAAGCAACTGAAAGGACTAATACCCTTATGTCAAAAATGAATGCATTATTTAAACTTGAACGTCAGTTTGGCGGTGTGCTTGATGTTGACGTTGACACGGTTTCTTCCCTAACGAGTTACGCACCCGGTTACATAGATAAAGAAAACGAAATTATCGTTGGGCTTCAAACCACAAGGCCTTTACGTCGTGGCGTCAATCCGTTCGGCGGAATGCGTATGGTTAGAAACGCTTGTGAAGCGTACGGGTACAAACTTGGACATAAAGTAGAAGAAGAATTCCGTTTTAGAACTACGCATAACGAAGGCGTTTTCCGTGCCTACACCGACGAGATGAGACTTGCACGTAAAAGCCACATTATAACGGGGCTACCAGACGCGTACGGTCGTGGACGAATAATCGGTGATTATAGGCGTGTTGCCCTATACGGCGTGGATTATCTTATCGAACAAAAAAAGCAAGACAAAAAAATGCTTGCCGAAGATAATTTTGATATTGAAAACATAAAACTTTCAGAAGAATTATTCCAACAAATAACTTTCCTTGGCTATCTAAAAGAGATGGCTTTGTCGTACGGATTTGACATAAGCCAACCCGCAACCAACGCAAAAGAGGCTATTCAATGGACGTATTTTGGTTATTTAGGTGCGATAAAGGAACAAAACGGTGCGGCAATGTCACTTGGGCGTGTCAGCACGTTCTTTGATATTTATATAGATAGAGATATTAAAAATGGTGTTCTTGACGAATCTAAGGCACAAGAACTCATTGACGATTTCGTCATAAAACTTCGTACTGCAAGGCACTTGCGTACCCCCGAATACAATGAACTTTTTGGTGGCGATCCTATGTGGATTACCGAGTCTATCGGCGGCATGAGTGAAAACGGAAAATCCTTAGTAACTAAAACCTCTTTTAGGATGCTTAACACCCTTTATACCTTGGGGTCTTCCCCAGAGCCAAACCTTACCGTGCTTTGGTCTAAGGATTTACCACAAACTTTCAAAAAGTTTTGTGCAAAGGTGTCTGCGGATACCGATTCAATTCAATACGAAAACGACGACGTTATGCGTCCCATTTACGGCGATGATTACGCTATCGCTTGCTGCGTTTCGGCAATGAAGATAGGTAAACAAATGCAGTTTTTTGGTGCAAGATGCAACCTTGCAAAACTACTTTTGCTTGCGTTAAATGGCGGTTACGACGTGGAAAGCGGAATCAAAATCGGTCCGTCTATGCCCGTTATGAATGAAGAAACGCTTGATTTTGACACGGTTATGGAAAGATTTAAGACATACGTTTCTTGGATTGCTAAACTTTACGTCAACACTATGAACATAATACACCATATGCACGATAAATACGCATATGAAAAAACGCAAATGGCACTTCACGATACCAAAGTCGGCAGATTTATGGCGTTTGGTATTGCGGGATTATCGGTCGTTACCGACTCGTTTAGTGCTATAAAGTTTGCAAACGTTCACCCCGTATTAAACGAAAACGGGTATATAGTTGACTTTAATCGTGACAAAGACTTCCCTAAATTCGGAAACGACGACGATAACGTTGACCTAATCGCAAAGGATTTAACGCATTTGTTTATAACTGAGTTAAGAAAGACCCCAGCATACAGAAATGCAGAACATACCCTTTCGGTTTTAACTATCACTTCTAACGTTATGTACGGCAAAAACACGGGTGCAACCCCCGACGGCAGAGAGGCACATTCCCCGTTTGCCCCGGGTGCAAATCCTATGCACAACAGAGAAGAAAACGGTGCGTTAGCATCACTTAACTCGGTCGCAAAAATTGACTATAACGATTGCCGTGACGGGATTTCAAACACCTTCTCTATAACACCCGACGCTCTTGGTAGGTCGGAAGATGACCGTGTAAATAACCTTGTAAATATTCTCGACGGTTACTTTGCTAAAAAAGCACACCACATCAACGTTAACGTTATGAACAGAGAAACCCTTATCAAAGCTTATGAAAACCCAG
>SVIL01000003.1 GCA_015069505.1 Clostridiales bacterium | reverse complement strand
CGCCGTAGATAACGTCGTACTGGTCTTTAATCATCTTATTTATATGACCGCCGTCCGTTGCGGGAAGAAGTTCTTGCCACATATCCACTTTCATCATCGAAGCCATTGACGAACCAAGTCCGCTACCTTCCGAACTTTCGGTCGAAGTAGAACCGCCACCCGTGGAAATTTCCAACATATAGTCGGCTATCATTTTGGTCATAAGTTCGCCCGTATCCGACTTGACTATTTTTCCGTCGATGTTTTCAGTATAGACGGTAAGTTCTAAGTCGTAGCCGTACTGAACGCCCGCAACCGCCTTGCTGAGTTCAGAATTTTCGTCTTCAAGTTGCCTTTCTAAATAACTCTTAAAGGACTTTAAGTCGTTCTCGTTCTTTTCGGTGTCGGACAATGCGTTTACTAAGTCGTCGATAATACTCTCTTTATAAATTGCGTCAAGTTCGTGTTCAACCGAACTTCCACCCATATTCATAAAACTACTCATCAAGGACGTTAAGTCGATGGTTTTTTCTTCTAACGTTAACGGATAGGCAGAAAGGGTGGTTTCTTGAACGTGGTTTATGTACCCCGTTGTACCTTGCGAAACGGCTAAGATTAAGGCTATACCTATAATTCCTATACTGCCCGCAAACGAAGTGAGTGCCGTTCTTCCCTTTTTTGTGAATAGATTTTTAAGCGAGAGTTTGAACGCCGTAAAAAAGGACATCGTGGGCTTTTTCTCTTTCGCCCTTTCCTTTTTGGTCTTTACTATAACCGCAGTTTTTTCGCCCTCGAAAGGATTGCTATCCCCCATTATCTTCCCGTCAAGCATATTGATAATCCTTGACGAATAGGTCTTGGCAAGTTCGGGGTTATGCGTTACCATTATAACTAGTCTATCTTTGGAAACCTCTTTCAAAATTTCCATAATTTGAATACTCGTTTCAGTATCTAACGCACCCGTAGGCTCGTCGGCGAGGACGATATCGGGGTTATTAACCAAAGCACGAGCGATAGCAACACGTTGCATTTGACCGCCACTCATCTCGCTCGGCTTTTTGCGTAGTTGGTCTTTTAGCCCCACCTTGCATAGCACGTCTATCGCACGCTTTCTACGTTCTTTTTTGGAAACGCCAGAGATAGCAAGTGCAATCTCAACGTTTTCTAACACCGTTTGGTGCGGAATAAGATTATACGACTGGAACACGAACCCGATAGAGTGATTTCTATACGTATCCCAGTCCCTATCGCAGTATTCCTTGGTGGATACCCCGTTTATAACTAGGTCGCCTTGTGTATAACGGTCAAGTCCGCCGATAATGTTTAACAGCGTGGTCTTTCCGCAACCCGACTGACCCAAAATAGAAACGAATTCACTGCGTCTAAAATTAATGCTTACACCTTTTAGTGCGTGAACGGCAGTATCCCCTTCACCGTAAACCTTTACGATATCTTTTAGGACTAACGATGCCCCACCGTTACCCACATACACAGGCGATGGTGTTACCATTTCGTCTTTGGCTTTCTTTTCTAAAACCATAGCGTATCTTACGACCGCTATTACAAGCACGACGCACAATATAGAAAATATTATTCCTAACCCTAACATAGCGGTCATCTCCTTTTTTAAATTTCTTCTTCTATTATTTTACAGCAAAAGACTTAAAATTATCTTGAAATTACATAATTTCAGTAATTGCGTTCACAAAATCGAAAACGTCATCAACGTCAAGCCCTGAGAGTAGCCTTGCCTGAGAATAAAGCACTACCGCATACTTTTTAAGCAGTTCTTTATCTGTATCAAACAGACCCTTCAATTTTTCGTAAACCTTGTGTTCAGCGTTGATTTCCAACACCTTGTCAGCCTTAACTTTTTTATCAGAGTTTGGCATAGCGTTTAGGGTTTTTTCCATTTCGATAGAGATTTCCCCGCCTGAAGACAAGCATACGGGATGAGATTTGAGGTTTAATGAAAGTTTAACTTCTTTAACTTTATCGCCAAGACTTTCTTTTATAAAGTCTAATACACCCTTAAACTCAGTACTCTTTTGGTCAAGTTTAGCCTTTTCGCTATCGTCCGAAGCGGAAAAGTCCGCCTCGGTAACGGACGCAAACTTTTTGCCATCGTAATCGTTCAAGATTTTAGCAACGAACTCGTCAACGCCGTCTTTAAAGTAAAGGATTTCGTACCCCTTATCCTTTGCCTTTTCAATCTGTGGAAGCCTTGCGATTTTTTCGTAACTTTCACCACACGCATAATAAATTTTGTCTTGCCCCGGTGCCATTTCTTTAACGTATTCCGAAAGAGTCACTAACTTTTCCTTCTTGGACGAATAGAACATCAAGAAGTCTTTTAGTTTATCTTTATTGTAACCAAAGCCGGCATATACCCCAAACTTGATTGAAAGCCCAAATTCTTTGAACATATTTTCGTATGCTTCGCGTTCGTTTTCGAGCATCTTTTTAAGTTCTGACGAAATCTTCTTTTCCAAACTATTCGCAATGGCTTTAACCTGTCTATCCTGTTGCAAAATCTCTCTGGAAATATTGAGATTTAAATCGCTTGAATCGACGACACCACGGATAAACCCAAAATAATCGGGAATAAGTTCTTCGCATTTATCCATAATCATAACACCGTTAGAGTAGAGTTTAAGACCCTTTTTATAATCTTTTGAATAGTAATCGAACGGTGCTTTGGACGGAATATATAAAAGCGTGTCGTAAGTAATTGCCCCCTCTATCTTTGCGTAAACGCCCTTTATAGGTGCAAGATAGTCGTGGAATTCACTCTTATAAAATTCGTCAAGGGCTTCCTTGTTGACTTCAGACTTAGGCTTTTTCCAAAGCGGTACCATACCGTTAAGGGTGGTAAGTTCTTGTACCTGTTCGTATTCGGGCTTATCATCAGGGGTGCCTTCCTTTTTTACGGTGTGCGTGGTCATCATCTTTATCGGGTAACGTATGTAATCGGAATACTGTTTTACAAGCGAAGATATCTTATATTCTTCTAAAAATTCCGAGTACTTTTCATCGTCGGTGTCGGGCTTTAAATAAAGCACTATCTTTGTGCCTACGCCCTCTTTTGCGTATTCTACTATATCGTAACCCGAAACGCCTTCACTTTCCCATTTGTACCCCGTTTCCGAGCCGTAAGCCTTGGTAAAGACTTGGATTTTATCGGCAACCATAAACGCAGAATAAAAACCTACGCCAAACTGTCCTATAAGTTCGCTGTCCGTCTTGCCCTCGTTTTCCTTTTTAAATGCAAGAGTGCCAGACTCGGCAATAGTGCCTAAGTTCTTTTCCAAGTCCTTTTCGGTCATGCCTATACCGTCGTCCTCTACGGTTAGGGTGCGAGCGTCTTTATCGACGGATATATTGATTGAAAAATCGGATATAACCTTATCGTCGGTAAGCGAGATAAACTTTAACTTATCGATAGCGTCGCTTGCGTTAGAAATAAGTTCACGAAGAAAAATCTCTTTGTTGGTATAGATTGAATTTATCATCAAATCTAAAATTCTTTTTGATTCGGTCTTAAATTGTTTCATTTTTCGTCTCCATATGTATTTAACTATAATATAAACTAAAAGAAGTAAATCCACTTCGCTATGCTCGTGTATTTGTAAAACTTACGTTTTACTGCAAAAACTAACCGTTTTTGCACTTCTCGTTTGAAAAAACATCAGTTGTGCGTCCTTGCAAGCAAATGCCCAACTTCCGATATTATATACTACTTTTATTCGTTTTGTCAATTATTTTCTTAAAGCAAAACCGCCCCTGAAAGGGGCGGAAAGCCTAAAACTTTTTTAATCAATCTGTATGCGTGATTTAAGGTTTACCTTTTCAGTCCTTGGCAACGATAGGTTAAGTACGCCGTTTTCGTATTTAGCCTTTATGCCACTTTCATCAACGTCCTCGCCAACGTAATAACTTCTCTTACAACTCAAACTTCTCTCACGTTTAACGAAGCCGTTATCCGCCTCGCTATCCTTTCTCGTTGCGGATACGGTAAGATATCCCTTTTCAAACTCTACGCTAATATCATTTTTTTCATAGCCTGGGATTTCAATGTTTAAAGACGTGCCTTTATCGTCACTCTTTACGTCCGTTCTCATACAACTTTTTACACCGCTAAATAAAGTGGGTTGAAAAAAATCGTCTATCGCCGTATCAAAAAACGACGATATAAAGTCTTGGTCGTTCCTTCTCGTTAAAAAGTTTTTCATAATATATACCCTCCTTTAACTAAAAAATTTTTTAACCTATTTTAGCAATCTTTGATTTAGAGTGTTAGCACTCTCTATGCCCGACTGCTAATTTTAATTATAATCAGCAAAAACCGTTTGTCAAGAGTTTTTTGCAAGTTTTTTGAAAAAAAATTTTGGCAAACAAAAAACGTATAACTTTTGGTTATACGTTTAATTTTGACTTTTTGATATTTTTATAAACCTAATTTTTGATAATTTCTTTTTTATAGGTCTTTCTTTTCTTAATTATTTTACTGTTTGCAATCTTCCAAGTATGTAAAATTGCGTGGTTATTTTCAAGCATCGGGTTAGATTCAATCTTTTTTACTCCGTCAGATATCATATTAGATAATATCCTTTCAATCATTATTGCGTGCACGCCCGAATTTTTATAACGTTTTGAAACGCCCACCAACGCCATTTCAAGTTCTGAGGGGTGTTTTTTTGCTTTTAACACGGATACAAACCCAAACGGAAAAAGTCTGCCCTTATGCTTTATCATAGCGTCGGCAATAGACGGCAACACTATTCCAAAAGAAGCGACTTCGCCCTCTTCATCCACTAAAAAACTCAAATATCTTTTATTTACAAGGCTGATAAAACCGTCAAGCAAATTCTTTCTGTCCTGTCCCTCTATCGGCACGCACCCGTCAAGGTTACCGTACGCATAATTAAGCGTTTCAAAAAATCCATCGCCGTACTTTTGGGCAATCTCACGAACGCTCATACTCTCTGCCATATCCTTTAAACGGTACTTCTTTTTTAATAGCCCCGATAGTTTTGTAATTTTTTCAGGGACTCTGCTTGGTATCTCAAACTCCTTTTCGCACCAAACGGATTCTTCACTATACCCTAACTTAACTATATTGCTCTCGTAATAGGGGTAATTATAGTTGGTTGCATAAGTGCTTCGCTTATCAAACCCAAAGGTCATCACTCCCTCTCTGTCCGTATCGTTAAAACCCCAAGGCCCGTGTATAATATCCATTTTAAGTTCTCTGCCAAAAGCCTCAACAGCATCTAAGAGGGTTTTGAAAACTTCAACGTCATCGATGCAATCAAGGTAAGAAAACCTAATATACTTTTTATCGGTTTTTTGATTGTATTTTTGGTTTACAAACCCCGCGATTCTACCCACCAAAACGCCGTCATTATAGCACAAGAAAGCCTTAAAAACCCCGTCCTTTATAAGCGGATTTTTTCTCTCGTCGAATAAGCCTTTTGCTTCTTGAATAATCGTAGGGACGTAATACTTACACCCTTTATACAACTTTAAGGGATAGTTAACAAACGCCTTTTTTTGGCGTGCAGTAACGACTTCAACGACGCTTATCATACCTATCCCCCCTTAAAAAAGTTTTTGTTTATTATACAATTTTTATAAAAAATTTACAACCCTTTTATTAAAAAATTTGAGAGCCATAGCGTAGAATAAGGTTTTTTTAGCCTAATCTTCAAAAATATCCCTGATAAGTTTAGGCGGTCTTTCCTCTTTTAAGGACATTACGTAATCGTTATACTGTTCGTCGGTCAAATGCACCACTTTGTTCTTTTTCTTTCTCTTTCCCATATTTCCCCTCCATCTTAATAGTCGTACTCTCATTTTCGGCAAACTTAAATTTTTTATACCTATTATTTTTAAGATGAATTAAACATCTAATCATAAAAACCAACCCAAGCCCACCTATAAGCGGATATAAAAAATCTATCACCACCTTTACCCCAAGCCTTGACAGTACGAAACACCCGCCTAAAACCATAGGCGTAATATATTTATTCTTGCTTCCCTTTAACTCTTTTAGCAATGGGTAAACCGCTGTTATCAAAGAGGTTATCACCCCCAAAAGGCAAACGCCGTTAAATAAAAATCCGCCCGTTTTAACCGCTGTTAAAAAGGGTGAGGGCGAACTTTCCAAACCATGATTATGCCCACTTAAAACGGATAGGATAAGCAAACTAAATAGCCCTAAAATAATTGAAGTCGTTACCGCTATAAAGACCAAACTTTTTTTGTTTTTGCCACGCAATACGTCAGATATGCACGGCAAATTTATAAACACGTTCATACACGAATATAAAAGTGCGGTTATAATCCTTTTGGGCTTAAAACTAAGCGTTAGGTCTATTATGGGGATGGCTTGGGTAAAAGAAACGTAACATGTAAACGCAATTATCATCGGAAGTAATATGAGATTTATAATCTTCGCCACCCCGTTCCCGTGCGTAGATAAAAGTATCACCACTAAAAATATTGCGATTGAATAAAGGGGTAAATTCGTGGGGTTAATAATTAAGGTCAAGTCGTCTATAACGCAAAGCATTACGGATATAGATAAAATTGAAGATATATATACCAGCCACTTTGTAAAATCTTTACCGTGAAAAACCCTTCTTGTAAGGCTTGAAAAATCTTTTTCCGCTCGTCCTATAAAGCCTATCACCAAACAAAAAAACGCAAAGCACAAAAAACTTAAAAAAAGGGGTAACAAGTACCCCTTCTGCCCAAAAAAGCTAAGAAGTTCTCTGCCCGATATAAACCCTGCACCAACCACACTTCCAACACAAACAAAAACCGCACCCAAGTTATCCATAAGTTTTCTCATACTTACATTTATACTGTGGATGCGGTTATTTAATTACTGAATATTTTCTTTTGAACTTATAATTTTTTTGTACGCTTTGTCTTTTGAAAAATCCCTTTCCTTGTCGTACGTTCCGCCAAGGCACTCTATCGCAAAACGCAATTCCTCAAAATCGTGATAGTTAATCTTATCGCTCTCTATCGCCGTCATCAAAAAAGGCAATGCACGTTCGTCCCCAAACTTGCCCAAATACCCTGCGTAAAGCGGAATTTCGTCAGGGTGCAGAACGAACTGTTCAATAAGTATATCAAACACCTTGTCGTCCTTATCGGCGTGCGATAAAACCTCGGTAAAAAGTGCTTTGACTTCCTTTGAACTTTCGCTATACCTTGCGACCATATCGTCCTTAACTACGTTTGCGTACGGGTACAAAATCTCGGTGGCAAGTTCCTTTACCCCCTCGCCGTAATCCCACTCGATAAATTTAAGTATGCCCTTGCAAAACTTCGTCATATCCGTTTCGGCTAACATATTTAGGGCGTACATTATAAATTCTTCGTTTTCGGCTACGGATAATTCGTTATAAAGTTCGGTTGCCCCGTCACGAGCATCGGATAAGGCTTCGCAAAGAAAATCGGAAACGTCAACACCCTTTTCAATATGAGTCTTTAAACACGCAACCAACTCTTTTGCCGAGTACTTTTTATAGTATTCTTCGGGCGAACACCCGTCAAGTTCTTTTAAGGCGGTCTTGCCAAACTTTTCGTATAAAACGGGCATCATATTCTCAATATCCTCAGGCTTAACCTTACCTACCGATGAATAAACGTAGTCTGAAATATAATCGGAAAACAACTTGTCAATATCCACAATCTTAATCATATTTACCCTCCATAATCCTAACAAGTCTATCAAACACCTTTTCGTCCGCACTAAAAAGTTTAACCACCGACTCTTTCTTTTTAAATTCTTTATACCCCGCCCTATAAGCGACTAAGGCGGCAAGGTCCTCTTTTTTCACGAAAGATAGGTCGATGTCTTTTAACTTTTTATATACGCTTTCGATAGCAAAGGCGACCTTGTCCAAATTGCTCACGCTGGTAAACGCCAAACGGCTAAAACAAAAGGCGTACGATATAAAAAATATTTGGTCGGTTGCAGAACTTTCAAACCTAAGTTTTCTGGGTTTTGCCTTCATAAAGCAGTTGACCTTGACCAGCGAAAGGTTTCTTTTGCACCCCGAAACGACAAGGCAATAAAGTATCATCTCTTTTATAAAGAGAGGTAAATCGTTATCGATTAAGAGTTCGCAAAGTGTCTTTTCCGCATATTTCACAGTCGAACTTGCCAACGCCACTATACTTGCCTTAGCAATGGCTTCGTCCCCGCAACGTATCCCCCATAAAAGGGTTTCCATAATCTCTTTTTTCTTTATCGCTTGGTTTATTTTTATTACCGTCATAGCGGCTATACTGCATATAAGTTGTTTTCGCCTTGCCGCTTCCTTTTCAGGAACGTCCGCAATATACTTTAAGGGCAAGATATTTTCCCTATCCCCTTCACGTTCAAGCCGTCTTGCAAGGGCTATATAATACTTCACTACGCCGTCGTCTGGGTTCATTGAAAGAGTTTTGGAAAGTTGCGTAATAGCCTTTTCCATCGCACCGCAATTTATAAGTGCCAAGCCGTAAAGATAACTGATGTTATAGTCGTATGGTCTTTCGCTTAAAATCCTTTCTAAATACGGCATTGCGTAAAGATGCTTACCTTGTTCTAAGGCACAAGTTGCAATCTTATAAACGTCGGTGATATCGTCAATGGGGTATTCCATCGCCTTTTCAAAATAGTACGCACTTTTATCCCGGTCTTTCTTGTAATGATATATACTAGATAAGTTACAATACGTCGTAAGGCTTTCACCGTTCTCTTCAATATTTTTACGGCAATACTCTATTGCAAGGTCTGAATCCCCTTTGATAAAGTTAAGCATAGAAAGTTCGCTTAACGCTTCCTTCCCTTGCGGGCTTAAAGGTGGAATCTTTTTCAAATACAGTTCCGCAGTAGTAAAGTCGGACGCCGCTATGGCACGCTTCGCCTCGGTCAATTCCTTTTTGTAATCGGCGTGTTCAAACGGATAAACTATCCTATATTCATCTCTCTTGTCTAATTCGTTTGAAAAAAAGTCAACTATATCCTGATCTAACCCTTCGGGCGAAATAAACCCGTCCTCGGTAAACTTTTTATGAAAATAGTACCCCGACATCCACAGGTTGTTCATATAAAAAAAGTTTATCCCAAGTTCTTCGTACGCAAGCGTCATCTTGTCTTTTGGGGCTTTATCAAGATAGGCAAACCAAAACTTGTTTGAAAGTTCGTAAAGTTCCATATCGGCGTAACAATCGGCAATATCCATATATAACGACAAAACTTCGTCGTTAGTAAGTTCGCCTTGTAGTGCTTGATAAAAAAACCCAAGCCCACCTATATAATCGCCGTTTTCCGCACGGCTTGTACCTAATTTCTTAATCCGAGCGAGGCTGTTGTCAAAACTTATTACCTTATCTTCCATACCCTAAAAAAGTTTGTCCGTATCTTCCTTGTAAAAAACGTACTCCTTATTACAAAACTGGCACCCAACCTTAACTGCCCCTTCTTCTTTAATAATATCGTCAACTTCTTCTTTGCCAAGCGATATCAACACGCTCTCAATATACTCTCTACTGCAAAGACACTTGTATTCGGGATAATAGGTTTGGTATTCAATATCCCCAAAAATTCCTTTTAGTACGCCTTCCGCACCGCCGTTTTCAATAAGCGTAGATATATTTTTAAGCCCACCCATAATCTCTTCGGCTTTGATAAGTGCTTCTTCACTCGCAAACGGTAGGGCTTGGATAATAACACCGCCTGCCCCCACGCAAGACAAGTCCTTTCCTATTTTAACCCCTAATGCAATAGCGGTGGGTTGTTGTTCGCTAAGTGCGTAGTAAGAGGTAAAGTCCTCAGCGATTTCACCCGTAACGAGTTTTGCACTGCCCGAATACGGGTCTTTAAGTCCCATACTTTTGGTAACGGTTATCCTACCGTTTCTACCCACGCAACCGCCTACGTCCAACTTCCCGTCCGCCCTAAGCGGTAAATCGGCTTGGGGGTTATCTATATACCCACGCATATTAAGATCCCCGTTTCCGCAAACGGTTATCTTTCCGCCAACACCGTCCCCCGCAACGGTAACCGAAAGTTTATCCTTTTGATTTTTAAGGTTTGAGGACATAAACGTGCACACCGTAAGCGTTCTGCCGAGTGCCGCCGCCGTAAGTGGCGAAAGTTTATGGATTTTTATAGCATCGTTCACCATATCCGTAGTTTCCAAAACGGACAAGGTTAGTTGATTGTCAAATATCATTGCTTTAAGTAGTTTGTTCAAGTTTTTTCTCCTCTAAACTGCCCTCTAACGGCAAAGACTCTTTATCGTTTTTATAAAGCATTTTAAGTATTATCGGTGCGATAAGCGAACTTACCAAAACAAGCAGTACGACGATTGCACGGTATTTGGGGTCTAGAAGTCCGCCCGTAATCCCCTTTTCCATAACGATTAAGGCAACCTCACCACGGGTTATCATGCCTATACCTATTCGTAAACTGTCCTTAAAGTTGAATTTGCAAATTTTAGCCATACCACCGCAACCTATAATCTTTGTGAGTATAGCGACCGCAACGAAAGCGAGTGCAAACCACAGCACGTCGAGCGTAAAACTTGCAAAACTTATCTTTATGCCTATGCACGCAAAAAAGATAGGTGCAAATATCGTATAAGAGTTTATGGTAACCTTTCTATCCACGTATTGTGCGGATGCGTGGTTAGTTGAAAGTATTATACCCGCTATGTAAGCACCCGTAATATCCGCAACGCCAAATACCTTTTCCGCAACGAAAGCGTACGCCAAACACATTGAGATTGACAAAATAGGAATTCTTCTGGTATGCGGTGTCTTTTTCTCGATATACTTAAACAGTTTTGCGAGTGGAATACCAACGCCCACCGCAAACACGAAAAAGGCAAAAATCCAAAGCACCGTTATAATTGCGTTGCCGTTCGGGTTTATGAGTGAAAGCACGGGGCTTGTAACGGCGTTTCCACCAGACAGAGATAACGCTATCGCCAAAACTATTACGCCCAAAACGTCGTCGATAATGGCGGACGATACGATAACCGTGCCGACCTTAGTTTGAAGTTTGCCCATCTCACGAAGCACTTCTACCGTAATACCTACGCTGGTTGCCGTCATTATAACGCCCACGAAAAGCCATGTATAAACGCTTTCATTCGGCAAGAACAACCACGCCAACAAAAACCCTGCACCAAGCGGAATAACCACGCCCATAAGTGCTATCAAAAAGGAAACTTTGCCCGTATTTTTTATATCTTCAAGATTCGTTTCAAGTCCTGCGGTAAACATTACGAATATTACGCCGACTTCGGCAAACGCTTTAAGGTAAACGTTTTCGGTTATCGGGAAAATCCAGTTGCTGCCGATATCAAAGAACAAACCCCAAATAGACGTGCCTATTAAAATTCCGGCAACGATAAAACCCAAGACTTGCGGAAGCCCTAACTTTCGCATAAAAATCCCAAGCATTTTGGTTGAAAACAAAATTATTGCAAGTTGGCATAAAAAATCAACCAGTTCAATCTCCATAAAACTTCTCCTATTTCGCTAAAAAACGCCACGGCGTTAACCCTGACGTCTTTAATTTTTCACACGAGCAATCTTTATTTTTTACGTTTGCTAAGTTCCTTCTTAGCCTTTTCAATTCTCTTTTCCCTTTCTTCCTGATCCTTTTCCATTTGAATTTCTTCTTCGGAACGCTGGAATTCAGGGTCGTTCTTATGTTCTTCAATATACCTTTCGTGATCTTCGTAAATGACTTTCTTAGATTCGTTAAGCCTCTTAATATCGTCACGGTTAAAGGACGTAGGAAGTTCCGCAATAGTAAGTTCGTCGTCGGTTATCGGCTTAATCGGGCGTGAATTGAGTGAAGACCTTGCAGACATAGCAAGTTGCTCTCTGTATTGTTTAAGAGCACCCGAATCGCTTTCCTTAACCTTTTCATAAATACCCCTATTCTTTTGTGCACCCGGCACTCTGTCGTTGATAAACTTATCGTAAGCCCATTGACAGAAATCCGTCCACACGAGCAAGAAGTAACTGATACCGAACAGCAACGCAAGTATTATACCGATGGTGAAAAAGAACCCACCGAAAAGCATTAGAATAAACGGCACTAAACCTACCGCCAAAAAGAATATATTTTGCGGCAATAGTCCAAGGGTAAACATAAACGCATTTTTTATTAACTGCCAAAAGGTCAATTTGTACGTTACCGACATAGTTACCATATGCATAAACATCATGCTTATAAACACGAGCAATATTATGGATAGGACTTTGGACAAGGTCAAAAGCCAACCTATACCACCGCCGACGGCAAGCACTTGGTCCACCATACCGATTGAAATGTTTACGATATAAAAGATTATCGAATACACAAGCCCCGCCAAAAGCAGTTGCCCTATATTTTGCTTAATACCACGCCAAAAATCGTTTGAAACGAAAATACCTTCCGTCCAAACCATATTCCTAATAACGTACGCACCGCCACTTACGCCCACCATCGCAATCATAACCGCGATAGGCAAAAATAAGTACATCATCATATTTACGTTAAGCACGATGCTTTCGTTAAAGCCGACTAACGACGACACACCTTGATAGCCCACTCCAAACCCTTGCGAGAAGGGTGCCATTATGCCGTAGTTAAGTAACGCCACGTACCTAAAAAAGATAAGCACGATTAACGGAATAAAAAATATTAGGGTTAAAAGGTTGACTATAACAAGTTTCCAAAACCTACCCTTAAAAATGTCGAAAAAAAGTTCCCAACGGTTTGACGGAAGCGATGCCCTTGCATAGCCTTCCGACTTTTCAGACCCCATTATAAGCCTGTTGATTAATCCGCCCTTTTTCTTTGCTGCCATTTAAATACCTCTAAAATCTTAAACGTAATACACGGCGATAATTTTTGCCGAGATTACCCCATACTCTAATACACTCTATATAATACACTAAATTTAAATATTTTACAAATAAAAATCGGTCTTTGACGAAAAAAAACTTTACTTTTTAGAATTACTTTGATATATTATAAAATATAATATTATATTTATTTAGGAGATGGCAGTAACTTTATGAAAAAGTACAACGTAGCAGTAGTCGGTGCAACCGGTATGGTTGGCAGAAAATTTTTGGAAGTTTTGACCGAAAGAAATTTACCGGTTGAAAATTATTATTTGTTTGCTTCGGCAAAGTCCGCAGGCAAAGTTATTGACTTTATGGGCAAACCCCATACGGTTATAGAACTTAACGAAGAAAACGTTAAATCCCATAAAATAGATATCGCACTTTTCTCTGCAGGCGGGGACATAAGCAAACAGTTTGCACCCGTATTCGCAAAGCACGGTGCTCTCGTTATAGACAACTCAAACGCTTGGAGGCGTGACCCCGAAGTTCCGCTAGTAGTTCCGGAATGTAACGCAAACGATATCCTTTGGCATAAGAATATTATTGCTAACCCCAACTGTTCTACTATACAAGCAGTGGTTATGCTTAAACCCCTTCACGAAGCTTTTGGCATTAAGAGAGTGGTTTACTCAACCTACCAAGCCGTTTCAGGGGCAGGTGTAAAGGGCTTTGACGACCTTAAAAACGGCATCAATGGCGAAGCACCCAAAAAGTTCCCTTACCCCATCTTTGGCAACTGCATCCCTCACATTGACGTATTTTTAGATAACGGTTACACCAAAGAAGAAGACAAGATGATTTTTGAAACCAAAAAAATCTTGGGCGATCAAAACATTAAAGTTACCGCAACTTGCGTTAGAGTACCTGTTTACTACGGTCACAGCGAATCGGTTAATATTGAATTTAACAAGCCTTGCACTCTTGACGAAGTTAAGAAGGTTTTAGCAAACGCAGAAGGCGTTGTATTACAAGACGACGTTGCAAACAACGTTTATCCTATGGCGTTAACCGCTGAAAACAAGAACGAAGTTTTCGTTGGCAGAGTTAGACTTGACGATACGGTTGAAAGCGGCATTAACCTTTGGGTTGTTGCTGACAACATTAGAAAGGGTGCTGCGACCAACGCAGTTCAAATTGCTGAAAGGGCTATCGCTCTCGGTGCAGTAAAAGATCAATTAAACTAATCATTAAAGGAAGTTTTTTATGAACAAGACTATTTTTAAGGGCACGTGTACGGCGGCTATAACCCCTTTCACACCTTACGGCATTGACTTTGACGCTTTGGGCAGACAAATTGAATTCCAAATCCAAAACGGCATTGACGCACTTTGTATTTTAGGCACTACGGGTGAAGCCCCGACTATAAACGACTTTGAGTATGAACAAGTTGCAAAATTCTCTTACGATAAAATCGCAGGTAGGGTTAAGTTTATTTTAGGGTCGGGTAGCAACTGCACCAAAAAGGCAATCGAAAAGAGCCAACTCGCACAGAAAATCGGTGCGGACGGTCTTTTGGTGGTTACCCCCTATTACAATAAATGCACGCAAAAAGGGCTTGTAAAGTACTATAACGATATTTGCGACAACGTTGATATCCCCGTTTTATGCTATAACGTACCTGCAAGAACGGGTGTAAATATTTTGCCAAGGACTATGGCAGAAATCGCCGAACATAAAAACATAGGCGGTATTAAAGAGGCTTGCGGTAATATGGAACAAATTTGTGAAACCGCAAGGCTTATCCGTGGCAAGACCGCACTATACTCAGGTGACGACAACTTAAACCTCGCTATGCTTTCAATAGGTTCTTTGGGGCTTATCTCGGTTGCGTCAAACATCGCACCGAAAGAGGTTGGCGACGTTGCAAAACTCTATTTTGCAGGCAAAAACAGTGAAGCCACCGCTTTACAAGAAAGGTTGTTGCCTTTAATCGACTCTATGTTTACCGAAGTCAACCCTATCCCCGTTAAAAAGGCAGCGGAACTCATCGGTCTTGGTAGCGGAATCGTTAGAGCACCACTCACCGAACTTGAAGAAGAACACACCATCGCTATGATTAAGGTCCTTAAAGATTTTGGGCTTAACGTTAAGGAGTAAGGGGCTTATGACTAACGTTTTAATTCACGGAGCACTTGGAAGGATGGGTCGTAAGGTTTTTGAGGCTGCGACAACCGACGACGGCGTTAAAGCCGTTTGCGGTGTGGATAAGGTTTCCGATTTATCTAACCCCAACTTCCCTATCTACGACGGGTTTACGGGCGTTACCGAAAAGGTTGACGTTATAATCGACTTTTCTTCACCCGTTTGTCTCGACTCTATTTTAGAATATGCGTTAAAGACCTCTATCCCCTTGGTACTATGCACTACGGGGTACGATGATAGTGACCTTGCCAAGATTAAAGACGCATCAAACTCTATCGCTATTTTCCGTTCGGCAAACATGTCACTCGGTGTAAACGTACTTATTGATTTAGTTAAAAAAGCGGTCAAAAGCCTTGACGGGTTTGATATAGAAATCATTGAAAAGCACCACAACCAAAAAGTGGATTCCCCAAGCGGTACGGCACTTATGCTTGCCGATGCGGTTAAAGAAGAATTACCCGAAGTCAATTACGTTTACGGGCGTGAAGGCAAAGTAGGTAAACGCACTAAAACCGAAGTTGGTATCCACGCAGTAAGGGGTGGCAATATCGTAGGCGACCACGACGTATTGTTCGCCGGGCTTAACGAAACAGTAACCCTATCCCACCAAGCGTTTGACAGAAGCGTGTTTGCGGTTGGGGCGGTTAAGGCTGCTAAATATATAGCGACCAAAAAAAGTGGCATTTTCAATATGCAAGACTTGGTTTCAGAAAAATAAAATGTTAAAGGATTCACTTTTATCTATTATAAAAAGCCTTGAAGGTGGCAATAACTTAGGCGAACCCGTAACTATCGTTGGGGCGAGCAAGACTATGCCCGTGGAAGATATAAACGAAGCGATTAGGTGCGGACTTAAAGTGGTTGCCGAAAACAAAGTGCAAGAGTTTAGGCAAAAGTATGGGTTTATTGATAACTCTGCAAGATGGCATTTTATAGGGCATCTTCAAACCAACAAGGTAAAGTACTTAGTCGGAAAGGTTGACCTTATACAATCGGTGGATAGTATCCATCTTGGACAAGCAATATCCGACGAGTGCGTAAAGAAAAAGGTTACGCAAGATATACTTATGGAAGTCAATATCGGCGGTGAACTTTCCAAAAGCGGTTTTAACCCAGACAACGCCGTTGAAATGGCAAAAGAGTTGTCGAAACTGCCAAACGTCAAACTTAAAGGGCTAATGGCTATGTTACCCCACGTTGAAGACCAAGCGTTACTCGTTAGCCTATGCAAAAAAATGCGGTCACTATACGATGAATTAAAGTCGGACGGGTTTGATTTTGAGTATTTATCAATGGGTATGAGTGCCGATTATAAAATAGCAGTACAAAACGGAAGCAATATGATAAGGCTTGGAAGCGTTATCTTTGGGAAAAGAAACTACGAGGAGAAAATTTAAATGGGTGTTTTTGATTTATTCGGTAGAGAACCGAGAGTAAAGACAGATTCAAAACTTAGCGTTAACACGGCGTTAAACAACGACAAGGAAGGGTTTTCGTCCCCCGTTGCCGTATTCGCACCGACAAGTTACGAGGACGTGGCTGTGATTATTGACGCAATCAAAAAGGGTAAAAATGCAGTTGTGCATCTTACCGAACTTAAAACGGATACGGCTATCCGTGTTCTTGACATGCTTTCTGGTGCTATTTACGCACTTGACGGTGGCGTTTACGAAATGCAAAAAAATATCTTTATGTTCTCACCAAGCGGTGTTGAACTCAATAAGTAAAACACCCTAAAATTTAGGTATAACAAAAGCCGATAAACTGAACAGTTTATCGGCTTTTTATTTTTAGCATTTTTAATTTTTATGCCCAAACAAACCAACAATAAAGATATCCGCTTAATACCGCAACCAACGTAAACGGAATACCTATCTTGAAAAAGTCTGACATTTTCGCCTTGTAGCCTTCCTTCTCTAAAATACCTATCCCAACCACGTTTGCCGACGCACCAAAGGGGGTTAAGTTCCCTCCAAGCGTAGCACCTATCAATAGCCCAAAGCAGAGTACTGGTGCGTAAGACGCCATTTCGGGCGATGCGGTTACCGCCGCAATTACGGGTAACATAGTTGCAACGTACGGGATATTGTCTATAAACGCCGAAAGAATAACCGAAACGAAAACTATTAAGGTATATAGTAAGAATACGTTTGAACTTCCTATATTCTTAAAGAAGTTACCTATATCACTGATTATCCCTACCGACGTAACGCACGCTATAATTACGAATAAGAATAGCAAGAATAAAATAGTTTGATAGTCCACCGCAGACTTAACGGTTTTAGCAACTTGTCCCTTCTGCCCCTTGTTTTTAATCGCAAAGTGTATAAGCCCGATTATTCCAAACGACATACAAATTACGCCGTTGGTGATATTGATAGTCGTATTAGCACCCGTAACCAAGTCTATTGCAGGGATTTCAATACCCTTTGGCAAAAGCGAAGTCAATGCAAGACATATTAGGTTTAGTAGCAATAAAACAGTAGGCACTACGCTCTTAACCTCAATCTTTTCAGGGACGTAAAGCAGTTTTTTATTGTTTTTTCTGAATATAAAAATCAAGATGGGGATAGTTGCCACCATACCGAGTTCGACCGCCCAAAAAATTGAGAATTTTCCGTTCCAGAAAAAGAAGTCGAAAAAAGACATACCGAGGGCATCCGCAAGCATAATGGACGTGGTATCCCCCACTAACGTCGCAGCACCTTGAAGGTTACTTGACACGGCGATAGAGATTATTACGGGAATGGGCGAAACGTCTATTTTTTTTGCAACAGCAAGTCCTATCGGGGCAAGCATAAGCACGGTCGCAACGTTATCCACGAACGCGGATACGATACCGCTTACTAAGGATAGTAGCACTAACGCAAATAGAGAGTTGTGAATCTTCCCGACCATTTTTTCGGCAAGCATATTAGGCATACCCGATTCGGTAAAAAGCCCGACGGTTATCATTATGCCAAGTAGCATAAGCAGTACGTCGTACTTAATTGATGAAAATAGCCCCGCAAAAGATAGGTCTTTACTAATCAAACAGGCAACGCTTAAAACCAAAGCGATTATACCCGTGATAAGTGCCTTCTTGCTTGTGAACGCTATTATAAGCACGTATGTTAATATGAACATACAAAGCACGAAAATTTTCATTTTTCTCTCCTAAAAAAAACAAGACCCCTACCGCCAAACGGTAAAAGTCTTGTTAAAATCATCTTTTGATAATTCTGCAATACCGGGGAAAACCCGTACTGACGATATTGCATAGGAAAGGCGTAACCTTTCCCAAACTACTCCCTTTTACAAGAAAAAATTATATTGTTACTTTCTTACGCCCAAAGCGTTGAAGGTGTTGTCAAGCGAAGCGAGTTTTTCAGAGAAAAGCTTCATTTCGTCTTCGGGCAACGGAACGTTGATAATTTCCTTAAACCCGTTTCCGCCAACCTTACACAAAACGCCCGTGCAAAGATTTTTAGCACCGTATTCACCATCAAGATAAGTTGCAAGCGGTAAAATGGTTTCGGTATCGGACAAAATCGCTTTGATAAGTTGTACGGTCGAAGCAGCGATTGCATAGAAAGTTGCACCCTTTGCTTTGATAACCTTAGAACCTGCGGCAACCATACCCGTATAGATGTTTTCAAGTTCAGTTTCAAGTTGGTCTTTGCTTACGCCCATAATCTTGGTGCAGTACTCTCTGATAGGCATACCGCATACGGTACACAAACTCCAAGGTGCCATACAAGCGTCGCCGTGTTCACCGAAAACGTATGCGTTAACGTTCTTAGTGTCAACCTTGCAATAAGATGCAACGGCTTGTGCAAGCCTGTTACTGTCAAGAAGCGTACCCGTTCCGATAACTTGATTTTTTGAAAGACCCGTATCCATCATCGTAACGTACGTCAATACGTCAACGGGGTTAGATACGACGATATATATAGCGTTAGGTGCGATTTTTGCAACGTTACCTATAACGCTCTTTAAGATGCCTACGTTAATTGCGGCAAGATCAAGCCTTGATTGACCGGGCTTTCTGCCAACACCGAAAGTAACGACGACGATGTCTGAACCTGCAACGTCTTCATATTCACCGCTCCAAACCTTTACAGAAGGGGTGCTTGCGGCACATTGCGAAAGGTCAAGGGCTTCGCCTTCTGCCTTTTCTTTATTGATATCAACTAAAACGATTTCAGAACATACGCCTTGTAAAGTGAGTGCGTATGCGATAGTTGCACCTACGTTACCCGTTCCAAGAACGGCAATCTTTCTCTTTTTGCTTTCCATTTTTTGCCAAATATTCTCCTATTATAAATTACATATCTAATTTTACACGATTTATACTTTTTTGGCAAGCATTTTTGGGGCTTTAAACTTTTTTATTAAAATTTTAGTCAAGAAAGGTTTTTGCCAGGTCGTAAATATCCCCCGCACCGATAAAAACCACCGAATCGCAACCGCTTATCTGCTTTTTTATAAGCCTACGCAAAGCCGTTTTCGTATGTGCATATAAACATATGCCCACGCCCGCATTTTGCACTTCTTTGCATAGTCTTTTCGCCGAACCCTCCCCGTCAAAACTTTCACGGGCGGGGTAGGTCTTATAGATTATCAGTTTAGGTAGCGGTTTAAGAACGTTTACAAAGTCTTGCAAAAGATATTTAGTCCGCGAATAGGTATGCGGTTGAAAGACCACCAAAGCGTTTTTATCAAAACATTTTATTGCGTTTAATATTTCGGTGGGGTGGTGTGCGTAATCCCCGTACGCCTTTACCCCGTTAATCCTACCTATCATCTCGCCCCTACGTTTTACACCCGTAAAGCCTTCAAGTGCTTGCTTAATAACCTTAAACGGCAAATTCACGGTATCGGCAAAGGCAATGGCAGACAAGGCGTTATATACGTTATATAGCCCTTTAACCTTTAAGTTTATACGCCCAAGCCTTACCCCCTGCCTATAAACGCTAAACGAATACCCCAAACTATTATTCACAAGGTTTTTCGCCATAAAGTTGGCGGTGTTTTTTATGCCGAAAGAAACACAGGTTACAGAGTGCAACCTTTTTGAAAAAGTATCGTCTGCACATATAAAGCAAGTGGTACCGTCTATAAACTTTTGAAAGGCGTCTATCTGTGCATCCACGCTCTTATAACTTTCTACGTGGTCAAAATCCACGTTAGTAACTACCGCAAAGCGTGGTTTAAGGTCTAAAAAGTTGCGTTTATACTCGCACGCTTCAAACACGCAAAACTCCGTATCGCCAAGCCTAAAATTATCGTAGCCTTTGCAGTCCCCACCCACGAACACGGTCGGGTCAAGCCCACCCATTAAAAGGATATCCGAAATCATAGCCGTCGTGGTGGTCTTTCCGTGACTTCCCGAAACCCCAACCGCCATATTAAACCGCTTTATTATAAGCCCCAAAAGTTCGCTTCGCTTTAAGATTTTTACGTTTAAACTTTTCGCCCTTAAAAGTTCGGGGTTGTCGTCAGCAATCGCCGAAGTATAGACTACCACACAATCTGGCTTTATAGTTTGCGGGGCGTGTTTATAGTGAACTTTAACGCCAAGCCGTTCAAGTTCACGAGTTCTATCAGAGGGGGTTTTATCGCTACCGCTGACCACCTTACCGAGTGACACGAGATACTTTGCGAGTGCCGACATCGACACACCCCCTATTCCTATAAAATGAAAATTTACGTATGCGTTAAAAAAATCCATACTATTAGTATATGAAAGTACAAAAAAAAGGCTACTTTTTGCAAAAAATAGTGAATTATTTTTAAAAACCTATTGAAAACGTTAAAAAACTGTGTTAAAATAAGTGTAATATCTGTTAAGGAAGGTAAGAAAAATGAAAATCTCAGACGTAAGAGTTCGCATCGTTAAAAAAGACGATAGCAAACTTAAAGCGGTGGCATCGATCACTTTTGACGATTGCTTTGTCGTTCACGACATTAAGGTCATCGAAGGTAACGAAGGGTACTTTATTGCTATGCCAAGCAGAAAGACCAACGATGGCGAATATAAAGACATCGCCCACCCCATCAAAACGGAAATGAGAGAATGCATCATCAAAGCAATTCTTGATGCGTTTGAAGAAGAAAAAGCAAAACCTCAAGACTAATTTTTAACGGGCATAACTCAATTTTAATCGTACCAAAAGCGTACGTATGTTTTTCTTTGTGCAAAAAACCGTAATTATGGCAATAAAAAAACGTTCTTCAAAAAAATGAAGAACGTTTTTTTACGTCTATTCTATTTAAATGTTTTACAAGCGACCTCTTTCAAAAATTCCACCGACTCAAATAGTTCGGATTCCTTCTCAAAATCGCTTTTATACGCTTCAATCAAAAACGCACCGTCAAACCCAACGTCGCTTAGCCTTGAAAACAAGTCGTAAAAATCGGTTACACCCTTACCCGGCAAACACATCTTGCCATTTTCGTCAACGTCAGACAAGTGAACGGTTACGATATCTTTACCCATCTCGTCGATAAAGTGTTTATAGTGGATATCGCTCTGCCGTGCCTGTTTGATATCAAGCGTACCTTTAAGCCCTACCGTACGCTTTCTCAGTTCGTTAAAAAAACCTATATAGTTGTAATACGACCAGTGTACGTTTTCATATGCAAGGGTTATGGAATACTTTTTCAAGACCTCGATTATATCTTGCGTAATTTTAGCCACTCTATCAAAGTCTATTACAAGCGGGGTGCGTTTTATCCTTGCAACGCCGTGAAAGGTATAGTACTTTGCACCTATCTCCTTACCCGCCTGCATAGCCATTTCCAAAATCTTAAACGAATCCACCTTTGCCCGTTCGTTCACGCTATAAAGTTGCGGTTCGTACTGGGTGGTTAAGACGTGCAAAGAGTGTACGTCCGTATCCCCTTTTATTCCGCTCAAAAGTTTTCCGAACTCTTTGTTATATTCGGAAAAACTCTCTAAAAAAACTTCCACGGTTTGAACGTTGTTTCTATTCAAAAATGCCAAAGCGTCTTCGGTCGGATATCTTCCGAACAAGGACGACGTAGATATGCCTATTTTCATCAGTACTTAACGCTATACAAAATATCTTCGTAAGAAGGGTAGGGTAAAAAACTTTTACCGATAATAAGTTCGGTTTCGTCCGCAACGTGCCTTAGGTTTTCCATATCTTTAAGCAAAACGTTCCTGCAATACTTAGCCTTTTCCAAACTATCCGCACCGTAAGACGTAACCTCGGTATCTTTAACAAGTTTCTCTAACAACTCGTCAAACTGTTCACTAAGGTTAGCAAGGCGGATAACGAGTTTTTCCTCCAACTTATTAGAAAGATTAAGCCCTAACTGTTTTTTTGCGTTCAACTCGTTTAACAAGAAGGACTCGTAAGCGATAATAGACGGGGCTATTTCCTTCCTTGCCATATCTATTGAAGTCAACGCTTCAATGTGTATTATGTTAGAGTAATTTTCCAACAAAATTTCCGTACGGGATTTAATCTCGTTTGCGGATAAAACCTTGTGTTTTTCAAAGACCTTAACGTTCTTTTCATCCCCGAAATGCGGAAGTGCGTCCACCGTAGATTTTAGGTTCAATAGTCCCCTTCTCTTAGCCTCGGCTTCCCATTCCTCAGAATAGTTGTTTCCGCTAAACACGATGCGTTTATGTTTTATAATAGTATCCCTAATCAAATTATTAAGCGTTTGGTTAAAGTCCTTTGCGTTTTCCAAAACGTCGGCAAACTGCGAAAGTTCCTCGGCAACGATGGTATTTATAATAAAGTTCGGGCAAGCGATGTTTTGGGAGGACCCAACCATTCTGAACTCAAACTTATTCCCCGTAAACGCAAACGGCGAAGTCCTGTTCCTATCCGTTGAATCCTTGGGGATATTCGGCAATACCGATACGCCGATTTTTAGCAAACTTTTTGCTTTTGCAGAGTACTTATCTCCCTTTTCTATTGCGGAAAGTATTCCGTCAAGTTCGTCGCCAAGGTATATTGAAATTATTGCGGGCGGTGCTTCGGACGCACCCAAACGGTGGTCGTTGCCTGCCCCTGCGACCGATATCCTTAAAAGGTCTTGGTATTCGTCAACAGCCTTTATAACGGCGGTCAAGAACAATAAAAACTGTGCGTTGTCCTGTGGCGTGTCGCCCGGTTCCAAAAGGTTTTCGCCAAGGTCTGTCGATATAGACCAGTTATTATGCTTACCGCTACCGCTAACCGACTCAAACGGCTTTTCGTGAAGCAAGCATACAAGCCCGTGCTTGTTTGCCACACTCTTCATAAGTTCCATCGTAAGTTGGTTTTGGTCGGACGAAGTATTCGTAGAAGTATAAACGGGTGCAAGTTCGTGCTGACCGGGTGCAACCTCGTTATGTTTGGTTTTAGCGTAAACGCCAAGCTTCCAAAGTTCGGTGTCAAGTTCCTTCATATACGCAGAAACCCTTGATTTTATAGCACCATAGTAGTGGTCTTCAAGTTCTTGACCCTTAGACGGTCTTGCCCCGAACAGCGTTCTGCCGCAATGCACTAAGTCAAGGCGTTTTTCGTAAACGCTTTTATCTATCAAAAAATACTCTTGCTCTGCACCGACGGTAGGCGTAACCCTCTTGACGTTATCCTTACCGAAGAGTTTAAGTATCCTAAGTGCTTGCTTGTTAAACGCTTCCATTGAGCGAAGCAAGGGGGTTTTCTTATCAAGTGCTTCACCGCCGTACGAACAAAACGCCGTAGGGATATAAAGGCTTCCGTCCTTAACAAAGGCGTACGAAGTCGGGTCCCACGCGGTATAACCACGGGCTTCAAATGTCGCACGAAGCCCACCACTCGGAAAACTTGATGCGTCAGACTCGCCCTTGACCAAAGATTTTTCAGAGAATTTTAAGATGACTTCACCCTTTCCAAAAGGCTCTAAAAAACTATCGTGCTTTTCTGCGGTTATGCCCGTCATAGGTTGGAACCAGTGCGTAAAATGGGTCGCACCCTTTTCAATAGCCCAGTCCTTCATCGCGGTAGCCACGCATTTTGCGTAACTTGCGTCAAGGGGGGTGCCGTCGTCTATCGCACGGCGAACTGCCTCGTATGCGTTTGCGGGCAAACGGTCCTTCATAACCTTATCGTTAAACACCATTGAACCGAATATTTCGGTAATAGTTGAATCTGCCATAAAATCTCCTTCCTTTTTGGCGGTTAGTTTATTAAAATGAATTTTATCAAATAAATATACGATTGTCAATTATTTGATTTTCATAATAAGCGATTTTACGCCCTATTTTTAAGTTTAACTAAATTTATACCTTTTATAAATAATTTTTAGGCTAAAACCCCTTTTAGCCCCTTGACATTGTTTTACTAAAATTTTATAATAAATAATAATAGTTATGAATTTTTATAAGGAGAATTTCTTATGCTTAATACACGTCCATCGGATATGAAACGTATAACCACGGCAGAACTTGCCGATAAGTTTATCGACGAACAAGTTGCCGAAGTAAGAGCCCAAGTTGGCGACAAAAAAGTGCTTTTGGCTTTGTCTGGCGGGGTTGACTCATCAGTAGTTGCCGCACTTTTAATAAAGGCTATCGGCAAACAACTCGTTTGCGTGCACGTAAACCACGGGCTTATGAGAAAGGGCGAAAGCGAACAAGTTATTGAAGTCTTTGGTAAAGAACTCGACGCAAACCTTATTTACGTTGACGCAACCGACCGCTTTTTAGACCTTTTGAAAGGCGTTTCCGCACCCGAAACCAAAAGAAAGATTATCGGCGGTGAGTTTATAAAGGTCTTTGATGAAGAAGCATCAAAACTTAAAGGCATATCCTTCTTAGCACAAGGCACGATATACCCCGACATCATCGAAAGTGACGGCGTTAAAGCACACCACAACGTTGGCGGGCTTCCCGAAGACATGCAATTTGAGTTAGTTGAACCTATCCGCCTTTTATATAAGGACGAAGTCCGTGTCGTTGGCAAACGTTTAGGGCTACCCGCAGGTATGGTTGATCGTCAACCCTTCCCCGGCCCCGGTCTTGGGGTAAGATGTTTAGGGGCTATCACCCGTGATAGATTACACGCCCTTCGTGAAGCGGACGCAATCCTTCGTGAAGAATTTGATAAAAACGGACTTGCAGGAAAGGTTTGGCAATACTTTATCGCCGTACCCGATATGAAGAGTGTTGGCGTTAAAGACGGAAAGAGATACGAAGGCTGGCCGGCTATCATCCGTGCGGTAAACACCGTTGACGCAATGACCGCAACTATCGAGGAAATTCCTTACTCGCTATTACACCGTATAACCGACCGCATCACTCACGAAGTCGATGGTATAAACAGAGTGCTTTTAGACCTTACACCTAAGCCCATAGGCACTATTGAGTGGGAATAAAATTAAATGTAAATCCGCTTGCAGTACAAGCGGATTTTTAATAACTTTTTTATACGATAAAACCGCCGTAGTATTTAGCCACGGCGGTTTGTTTACGATATTTATTATTTTGCGTATTCAGTTGCACGCCACTCTCTGATAACGTTTACCTTGATTTGTCCTGGATATTCCATTTCTTGTTCAATCTTCTTAGCGATGTCTTTTGCTAAGAACAACGTTTCAGCGTCGTTGATTTGTTCGGGTTTAACCATAACGCGAACTTCTCTACCCGCTTGGATAGCGTAACACTTCTCAACACCCTTAAAGCTACTTGAAATCTCTTCAAGTTTTTGTAGCCTCTTAATATAGTTAGTCGTAGTTTCCCTTCTTGCACCTGGTCTTGCACCCGATATTGCATCAGCCGCTTGAACTAAAACTGCTTCGATAGTCTTTGGTTCTACGTCGCCGTGGTGGGCGAGGATTGCGTTTACTACGTTGTGGTTTTCCCTATACTTCTTAGCAAGGTCACCACCTATCTGCATATGCGTTCCCTCAATCTCAAAGTCAACCGCTTTACCTAAGTCGTGTAAAAGCCCTGCACGTTTTGCAAGTGCTACGTCCACACCCAACTCGTTAGCCATAACACCCGCAAGGTGTGCGACTTCCAAAGAGTGTTTCAATACGTTTTGACCGTAACTCGTACGGAATTTAAGTCTTCCGAGAGTTTTGACGATTTCGGGGTGCAACCCGAATATTCCACACTCAAACATAGCGGCTTCACCCGCCTCTTTAATCTGAGCGTCAAGTTCCTTCTTAACCTTTTCAACCGTTTCTTCAATCCTTGCAGGGTGTATCCTACCGTCTTGAATTAACTTTTCTAAGGCTATCCTTGCCGTTTCTCTTCTAACGGGGTCAAACCCTGAAACGATAACGACTTCAGGCGTATCGTCGATTATAAGTTCAATACCCGTTGCGTTTTCCAACGTCCTAATGTTCCTACCCTCACGCCCTATAATCCTTGCCTTCATATCGTCGTTTGGCAACGGTACGACGGACACGGTAATTTCGGACGCTTGTTCAGCACTACATTTTTGAATAGCAAGACTAACAATTTCCTTAGCCTTTCTTTCGCCTTGTTCCTTAGCCTCAGCCTCAATATTCTTAACCATCCCCGCAGCGTCGCGTTTTGCTTCGTCCGTGATAGATGCGATAAGTTGTTGTTTGGCTTCTTCCTTGCTCATTTGCGAAATCTTCTCAAATTCCTCAATCATCTTGTTGTGTTGGTCTGAGATATCCGCAAGTTTTTTGTCAAGTTCGGCTTCCTTGTTTTTAAGTGTGTTTTGTTGTCTTGTAGTTTCTTCGTTACGCTTTGAAAGGTTTTCTTCCTTCTTTTCCAAAGATTCTTCTTTTTGGTTAAGTCTGTTTTCTAACCTTTGAAGTTCTTGGCGTTTTTCTCTCGATTCTCTTTCAAAATCGCTACGAAGCTTGTGTTCCTGTTCTTTTGCTTCTAAAATCGCTTCCTTTTTAATAGTTTTGCTCTCTAACCTTGCGTCTTCAAGCATTTTTTCGGTAACGGCTTTTATGTCGCCTTGTTTTTTATTAAAAGATAACGTTTTAATAACCCAACCGCCGACAACACCCAAAACAAGTGCTACTAATCCGACGATTATACCAACGAGCAAAGCGTCGCTAGCTAAGAACAGAGAGCTGTAATTAAAGTTTTGCATTTTAGTATGCCCTCCTGTTATTTATTCAAAACTATCCTTACAAAATAAGGTATTCGTTTCCTTATTTAATTTTACAATATTTTCAAGTAAAAGTCAATACTTTTAGTCTTTCTTCCCCGCTAATTTATGTGCTTCTATGATGCGTTCTTTAAGTTCAGCGGCAATCTCAGGATTTTTAACCAAATAATCCACCGCTTTATCCCTTCCCTGAGCAATCTTTTCGCCGTTATACGAGAACCACGCACCGCTCTTTTGCAAAAGGTCGTACGCAACGCCAAGTTCTACCAAACAACTTTCGTTTGATATACCCTTGCCGTAAACTATATCAAATTCCGCAACCTTAAAGGGCGGAGCGACCTTGTTCTTTACAATCTTTGCCTTAGTGCGGTTGCCGTACGTTTCGCCACCGTCTTTAAGTGCGTCGGATTTTCTAACGTCTATACGCACGGATGCGTAGAATTTAAGTGCTTTACCACCCGCAGTAACTTCTGGGTTGCCGAACATTACGCCCACCTTTTCACGAAGTTGGTTGATAAATATAATACAAGTCTTGCTCTTGTTAGTGATAGCCGTAAGTTTTCTTAACGCCTGACTCATAAGCCTTGCTTGAAGCCCTACGTGTGAATCGCCCATATCCCCTTCAATTTCCGCTCTCGGCGTAAGTGCCGCAACAGAATCCACTACGATAAGGTCTATGGCTTTACTGTTTACTAGCGATGCGGTGATGTCAAGTGCTTGTTCACCACAGTCGGGTTGTGAAACGTAAAGTTCGTCAAGGTTAACACCAAGTGCCTTTGCGTAAACGGGGTCAAGGGCGTGTTCCGCATCGATAAACGCAGCGATACCCCCTGCCTTTTGCGTTTCCGCAATAACGTGCAAAGCAACTGTGGTCTTACCCGAAGATTCAGGCCCGTAAATTTCGATTATCCTTCCGCGAGGAAGACCGCCTACGCCAACCGCAAGGTCAAGTGCCAAGCACCCCGTAGGCAACACTTCAATAGAGCCGTCGCCTGCGTCTTGTCCAAGCCTCATAATAGAGCCTTTGCCGTACTGCTTTTCAATTTGTGCTAACATTCCGTCTAATGCTTTTATCTTGTTTTCATCCATCTTTGTAATTTCCTTTTATATATTTTTTAATTTTTTTATGGCCAGATGCAAAGCGGTATTGACCGCCGTCTGGGTTATTTCCTCTCTATCGCCATTAAAATTGTATTTATAGACGTGTATGCCGTCCCTCATACCTACGGCAATATACCCAAGCCCCACGGGCTTTAAGGTATCGTCGCTCTTAGGGCCCGCAATCCCCGTAGTAGCGATGGCAATATCCGCTTCGCCGTGAAGCAAAAGCCCTAACGCCATTTGGTAAGCCACGGTTGAAGATACCGCCCCAAACTTTTTAAGGTCTTCCGTCTTTACGTTTAGCCTTTCAACCTTGCTCTTGTTACTGTAAGTCACAAGCCCCTCGTCAAGATAAGCCGAAACGCCCGAATTTTTAATCATCGCCGACACGATTCCGCCCCCCGTGAACGATTCCGCCACGGCAAGTTTCTTGTTCTTTAGCCTAAGTAGATCGAACAACCTTTCAGACAAACTCGTATCAAACTCTGCGTAAATATCTTCTTTAAGTACGGAAACGATTTCACGCACGGCACTACCGCTAATCGCCCTATCCGTATCGGCAGGAAATCTTAACTTAATAAGCGTATCACCGTTCTTGGTGGTGTATTCGTACGTAAGCGTATCCCCACTATCCGATTTTGCCTTTTCCAAAACGTCGTCAAGCGTAGCCGTGTTCCCAAAATATTTTAAGGTAAGCGTATAAAACTGCTCGCCGTACTTTTTCATAAAATACGGAATAACGAATTCCGTACACATAGGCTTTAACTCTTGCAAATTTGCGGGCAATACCACTAACGAAAACTCGTTTTCTTCCATCATAAAGCCTTGCATCCCACCCAAATGGTTGGGGATAAGCGTGGACTCTAACGGTAAAAATGCGTATTCGTCGGGGAAGGAATTACCCGAAGCCTCTTTATTTTTATCAAGAATTTTTTTTGCGTTCTCGTTTTCAAGAACGGTCGTATCCGAAAGGGCGGCGATTACTTCTTTATAGTCGAACATAATCTCGTACGGGCACAGCACGATAAGGTTATCCGCCGTGTCCTTGTACTCTTGAACACGGTGCTTAAACGAAACCTCGTCGTCCGTTTTCAAACAGTCCAAAACGTCAACCGCAACGCCACCGTCCGATATCATATCCGTAACCGTTTTTAGGTAGTCGGCGTCAAACTTTTCCATTGCCGACTTAAAAAGCATAAGTACGGTTTTCATTAATTTAGCCCTTCAATACCTCTTTATTTTTCAAAATACACTCTAACCCCGAATATATCGTAAGTATTACCGCTAACCCAAACGCTACCAACCCCACGATGTTAAATATCGTGTAAAGCCCGGGCATAACGGATGCCCCAACGAGCAAAACGAGTATCGCCAAGTCTTGAACGGTGGTTTTAATTTTCCCTGATTTTTCAGCAGCAAGCACTAACCCTTTTGAAGCCGCAACCATACGAAAACCGCTTACTACGAGTTCCCTTGCCAAAATTATCGCTACACCTATCCCGCAGTACCACGGCAATATTGCACCGCTAAACGGTAAAAGCATTATTATAAGTGCCGTTGAAACGAGGACTTTATCCGCAATCGGGTCTAAAAACTTACCCAAGTTAGTCACCAAATTGTACTTTCTTGCAATGTACCCGTCAAGAAAATCCGTAAACGCCGCAAGTGCAAAAACCCCTGCGGATATAACATAGTTATAAGGTATCATCGTCAAGTAAAAAAACGCAACGAAAACTGGGATTAACGCTATCCTTATAAGTGTAAGTTTGTTTGGTAAATTCATTGTCTTTCTCCATATAAATCGTAACCGCAAACGCGTTTAACGGTTACCGTAACTTCCTTTCCGTACTCAACCTCGTCCCTTGAAAAAAAGAACACCTTTCCGTCAATATCGGGTGCGTTAAAGTACGCTCTGCCGTAGTAAATAAGTTCGTTTTGGTCAAACCCTTCGGCTAAAACGGTTATGGTCTTTCCCACTAACTCTTTTAGGTTAGCCTTTACCACACCTTTCTGTACCGAATACAACTTTTTAAGCCGTTTATTTTTGACCGATTCAAGAAGTTGTCCGTCAAGTTTATACGCAGGCGTATCTTCTTCACGGCTATACTTAAAAAATCCCGCGTTAAAAAGTTTTGCCTCTTGCAAAAATCCACACAAGTTTTCAAACGCTTCTTCGCTTTCCCCCGGAAAACCCGTTATAAAAGTAGAACGAATAGCAACCGCAGGAATCTTTGCTTTGAGTTTGTTTACAAGTTCAATATACCCCTTACAGCTTCCCTTTCTATTCATCCGTTTAAGCACACGGTCATCGGCGTGTTGAAAGGGGATGTCGATATATTTTAAGACTTTATCGTTATGCCTTATCTCTTCTATAAGTTCATCAGTAACGCCTTCTGGATAACAATATAACAGCCTAATGTGACATATATTGTCAAGTTTGGAAAGTTTTTTAATTAATTTAGTTAAATTTACGTCTTCGTCAAGGTCCTCACCGTAGCGTGTTAAGTCTTGTGCAACCAAGATAAGTTCGTTAACTTGACCAAGCCCCTTTGCTTCTTCAATCAACTTTTCAGACGGCACCGACCTATACTTGCCACGAATTTTAGGGATAAGACAGTAGGTACAAAAATTAGAACAACCGTCGGCTATTTTAAGATATGCGTAAAAGGGTGTAGTTTTAATTCGGGCGGGGCATTGCCAAGACCGTGGAAGCCCGACGGCGTTTACACGCTCACCCAAATAAACGCGGTCTATGACCGACAATATATCCAAATAATCCGAAACGCCCAAAAACGCATCGACTTCAACTAATTCGCCGAAAATTTCGTCCACGAATTTTTGTGGAAGACAGCCCGTAACGATAAGTTTTTCAAGCACGCCGTATTTTTTAAGTTCCGCCGCCCAAAGTATTTCTGAAACGGCTTCTTTTCGGCTACTCTTCAAAAATGCACAAGTGTTCACAATTATAATTTGTGCCTTCTCTACGTCGTCCGTTACGGTATGTCGCTCACTTAAAATCGCAAGCATTTTTTCGGTATCCGTTCGGTTTTTATCACAACCGAGCGAGATTACGCCTACAAGTTTATCTTTAGTCATATATGCTCACTCATTAAAAGTTTTCGGGTGCCGTGCCGTATTTTTGTTCAAATTCCTCTCTCGTCATAAGCACACGTCTTGCCTTAGCACCTTCGTTTGCAGAAACGTAACCGTTTCTTTCCATCTTATCAACCAGTCCACCCGCCTTTGCGTAACCTATTTGGAAACGGCGTTGCAACTGCGATATAGAGATAGACCCCGTGCAAACCGCAAGTGCAAGTGCCTTAACGAGTAGGTCGTTCGACTCAAAAGCGTCACCCGTTTCACCAACGCCACCGCTATAACTAACGGCGGATTCTTCTGAACGTGGGTTGCTCTCTTTGTCTAGGTACTCTTTAACGTCCTCGTTAAAGTACGCTTTGTTGTTTTCCTTAATAAAGTTGACTACGTTCGCGATCTCTCTGTTGCTGATATACGCACCTTGATAACGCTCGTAATCGCCCATAGTAGAGTCTTTATAAAGCATATCCCCGTTACCCAAAAGTTTTTCCGCACCGCCACCGCTAAGTATGGTTTGAGAATCGGCAAAATTCATAACCCTAAGTGCAATTCTCGACGGCAAGTTTGCTTTAATAGTACCCGTAACGACGTCAACTGACGGACGTTGCGTAGCAAGTACTAAGTGTATGCCCGCCGAACGGGATTTTGCGGCGATTTTACGGATTTTTTCTTCCAAGTCCTTCTTGCAACTTTCCATAAGGTCTGCAAGTTCGTCTATAAAGAAAACTATCCTTGGCAGTTTAGGCACTGTATCGGACGCAACGGTAGAGTTGTAATCGTCAATATTTGAAACAGCCTCGTAATTCCTAAACATCTCGTTACGGCGGTTAGTTTCGTCGTACGCCCATTGCAAAAGGGTTATAGCACGCTTACTGTCCGTAATAATTTCATCCACCAAAAGGTGCGGGATATGTTCGTATCTGCAAAATTCTACGCTCTTTGGGTCGATAAGCACAATTTGAAGTTCTTCGGGACTATATCTCATCAAAAGGCTAACTATCATAACGTGCAAGCACACGCTCTTACCCGAGCCCGTTGCACCGGCGATAAGGTAGTGCGGACCTTTTGCCAAGTCGTAACTTATGCACCGCCCAACAATGTCTTTACCTATCGCAAATATAAGTGCCCCTTTCTTGCTCTCTTGTTCGGCAAGTCCTTCCATAACGCTTCTAAAACCGACCATAGTTTTAACGTTATTTGCGACTTCTATACCCACTAAATTCTTTCCGGGTATAGGTGCTTCAATTCTTATCCCCGACTTTGCCGAGAGTCTCATTTTAAGGTCGTCGTCGTACCCCAAAACCTTCTTGACGGATACGCCTGCGGGCATCATAACCTCGTACCTGGTAAAGGACGGACCTTGAACGTAACTTTGTGGCATTGCCGATATATGAAAGTCCTCAAGCGTTTGCTTTATTATTTCCATCCTTTCTTGATGGTTTTCAGAATTTTGATCTACCGTGGCGGTACGCTGTTCTAAAAGGTTAAATGGTGGGCGAATATACATACGGTTAATCGGAACGGGTTCTCTTTCCTTAACGGGTTCCTCTTTAACAGGCTCTTCTTTTTCAGTCTGTCCACCAAACAAGCCAAGCCTTCTAGTATTCTTATCCGCTTCAACCCTACTCGTATAGCCCACGGTCTCATCTTCGTCTTTATCGTCGTTAGAGAAAAGTATTCCCCTCGTGCGTTCGTTATTAAGCCTTGATACGGGCGGTTCAACCTCTTCTGCAACGTCCTCTATAACGGCTTCATCCATAACCTCAATAGCGGTGTCATCCTCGCTCTCGTCAACGAACGGAACGTCCATTTCAACGGGCGTTGACACGGGTGGTTCTGTGCGTGTTGGCATAACCTCGTCCCTAAGCGGAATAAACCTTTCAGTTTCGCTTTCCACCTTGGCGTTAGTCGTTTGCGTAGGTTCAACGTCAGGAAGTTCGATATAATTTTCGCTAAATCGTCTTGCACGTGAGACGGCGGTGTCGGATTCCTTATTTGAATCGTCGTGTTCAAACAACGGAATTACCACGGGCGGTTCTTCTACATTGCTTTCGGGTTTAACCGAAGGCTCCGAAACGGACTGCACGGGCCTACTCGGAATCGGATTGGATATAGTGGTGGAAGTATAGTTAGTGTTCGTATAACCGTAACTTGATTGCGAAGTGTTTTTAACGATTTTATCCACGTCTATTTTTGCAGGGGTCTTGATATAGTCAAGCCTTTCCTTCATATCGTTTTTGTAGGTTTCCGAATAGGTTTTAGACCCTGCCACGTTTATACCGCTTCCGCTATTAAGCAGCGTTACCGACTGGTTTGCCTGTGGATTTTTAAGTTCACGCTTAGTCTTAAACTCAAAAGACTGTGCGTTGTTTATAAACAATTTTTGTTTGGGCTTAGCGTCGCCGTCCGAAAAATCTACGCCCGAAACGGGGTATTCTTTGACTTCAAGTCCCTCTACTGCGGGTAAATTCGGGTCCTCTGCAACGAAGGAACTTCTAAACTTTTCTGCAGCGGGCTTAGCGTGTTTGATGCCCTTGTTGTTAACGATATCGTGTATTAGCCCGTAACCGCAAAGGACGATAAGAATACTAACTACCACGTACAACCCGATTTCGCTTAAAATAGAGAGAAGCGGATAGACCAAAAGTGCGGTAAAAAAGCCACCGCCCGAGCAAGTTGCAATACCGCCCTCACCCATAGTGTAGGAAAGTGCAAGATAGTCCCCGAATGAGGCTTCAACACCCGACGTAGTTATAGCGTGGATTAAAACCGCACACAATACGAAAAATGCAACGATATAAAATTTACGCTTTAAGGATAGTCCCGTCTTCTTTTCGGCAACAAGTAAAATACCCATAAAGGCAACGAAAGCAGTTAACACGAAAGAAAAATACCCAAAACAGCCGATCAAAAATGCGTTTATATACTGACCGGGCAATGAAAAAATACTTTCCCTTGTAATTAGGCAAACCATTAAAAGGGTAGCAAATAAAATTAAGACTACCCCCAAAGTTTCCTTAGTAAATACGGACTGAGATTTTTCTTTTCCGTTATCGTTTTGTCTGTAACTATTCAAAATAACACCCCAAAAATTCGTTTAAGTCAATCGGCTTTTGCCGTACGAAAAAATTATACCATATTATACGCATTTTTACAATACGATTTTGCAATTTATTTTAAATTAATTTAAAATAATTAAAGGGCTTTTCGACAAGCCCTTTAACCGATTAATTTTAAGATTTATACAAAAGCCTTCTACACTGTTCGCACTCGATAATCTCACCGTTTTTAAGCTTAGAAAGTGCGGATAGCGATTGACCCATATTACAAAAACCACAGGTATCCCCGTTAACTTCGTAAAATATCGGAAAAATCTTTTTATCAGCACGCTTTTGCAAATATTTTTCCATAACCACCGGGTCAATATCCTTTTTAAGAACGGCGAGTTCCGCTTCAATCTCTTTAATCTCATCCGCCTTAGAAGCCTTTAATTCTTTATACAATTTGCCGTACTTATCGTACTGAGCAACCGCATTTTTTTCGGTGGCACGGTTGTTTGAATACTCTTTAATGATATTTTGCATTTCGTTCGAAATTTTATTTAATTCCGACTCTACCGCCTTAATTTTTACGAGAAGTTCGTCGATCTTTTTGATAAGATAATTAATTTCGTTTTCATCGGACGCAGTTTGAAGTGCCTGTGCAAAATCGTCCTCTTGTTCTTTAAGCCTTTTTTGAGAAGCGATAGCGTTTTCAAAAGCCATATTAAGTTCAGCCGCACGAGCGTCAAGTTTGTTGACCGTTTCTACGTTGGTATCCAAAAATCTTTTTGCAACGACCGCCTTTTTCTTTTCCTCACTACCTGCAAGTTCGTTTTCAATCTTTTTAAGCCTGCTATCAACTTCTTGGTATTTTAAAATCTTTTTATCCATAAAAATTCTCCTTATCTGAATCTTTTATCGTCATAATAATGGGTCGGGACAGCCCCCAAAACCCCTTCTTTCACTCTCTCAAAATACTTCTTAAATCCGTATTCTTCCGAGGCGTAGTGCGGAAGTATAACCAAACACTTTCCGCTATCAATAACGTTTTTAATTACGTGATGTGGCACGTCCGATGTAACGACAACGTCCGCGTCTATACCCCCTCTAACGGCACTATCCGCATGGGAAGATCCGCCACCACAAAAACTTGCCACCTTTTTTATAACCCTGTTGCGACCGCCGTAGCATACGACCTTTTTGGTGTTAAAGCGGTCTTGTATTTTACTTTTAAATTCGCAAAGTTTTAAGGGCGTAATATCGAAAAGCCGTCCGTACCCGTTAAGTTCGGTGACGTACTCTAAAATTTTATACTTGTTTCCGCCAAGCCCCACCCTTAAACAGTCGTCAATTCCACCGTCCGCAACGTCAAGGTTTAAGTGCATACTTATAACGTTCAAATTCTTCTTGACCGCGTACGTAACCGTCCTTGAAGACGCGTCTTCTACCGAAAGACTTGACAAGGGGTTATATATTGCGGGGTGGTGGGTTACCACTGTGTCGCATTTAAGCCTAACCGCCCTGTCAACGACCTCTTTGGATAAGTCCAACGCAAACAAAACGCCCTTGCACTCACTATGCGTCTTTATAAGTATTCCGCTATTATCGTAGTTGCCAAGTTCAATCATACGTTTACTCAGCGACAAGGGTGCCAAACGGTCAAGCACTTCAAAAAATTTATCTAAACTAAACATAATTTTTCAACTTCTCCGCCTTTTCTAAAAAAGCCTGTCTATCGTTTAGGCTTAATTTTTCGTCGTTGGCAAGGCTATCGTAACGCCTAACGACCTCTCTGTTCCGCATTAAAAAAGCATCGGGTCGCAAAAGCAAGTTCGTCCGCCCAAACTCAATTTCTTCTTCTGTAAGAGAGTCTTTACCCCTTTCCAAAACCATAAGGTCGTAGTACTTTTTGCCGTCCGTAAAACAGTAGTCCTTTACGACTTTATACCCCGCTTTAACAACGCATACCCTAACCTTATCACAGTTTTTCATCGGTTGCAAAACCAACCTTTTGGGCAAGAAAGGTGCAGAGTTTATAATTGAGACGATTTCCTCACCGCCCATACCGGCGATAAGGCATAAGTCAACCTCTCTAACCCCTTTAAGCCCGTCCGAAACAACGCTTAGGGCTTTGCCTTGACGGATATAATCACTCAAAAGATTTTCCGCTTTTTCCAAACATTTTTTGCTTATGTCCGATATAACCGCGAACTCACATTTGCCCCTATCAAGCATAGCCTTTGCGATATAACCGTGGTCGCAACCAACGTCCGCAAACGCACCGCAAGTAGGCAAAACGGAAAAAATTTCTTCAAGACGAGTAGTCATTAGTCCAAAAAGTCTTTAAGCCTTTTAGAGCGGCTTGGGTGACGAAGTTTTCTCAACGCCTTGGCTTCGATTTGACGAATACGTTCACGAGTAACGTTAAACTCTTTACCAACTTCTTCTAAAGTCCTCGGCCTGCCGTCGTCAAGACCGTAACGCAACCTCAAAACCTTTTCCTCTCGAGGGGTAAGCGTATCCAAAACGCCGATAAGTTGTTCTTTAAGCATAGTAAACGAAACGGCATCTGTAGGCTTAGTGCTATCCTCGTCCTCAATAAAGTCCGCAAGGTGACTGTCTTCTTCTTCACCGATAGGCGTTTCCAAAGAAACGGGGTCTTGGGCAATCTTTTGAATTTCCCTTACCCTTTCCTCGGTAATATCCATTTCCTTTGCAATTTCTTCGGGTGTGGGTTCACGCCCTAATTCTTGCAAAAGCCTTCTCGATATACGGATTAACTTATTGATGGTTTCGACCATATGCACGGGGATACGAATAGTCCTTGCTTGGTCTGCGATAGCACGGGTTATCGCTTGTCTTATCCACCACGTCGCATAGGTTGAAAACTTAAAGCCCTTTTGATAGTCGAATTTTTCAACCGCTTTCATAAGCCCTAAGTTACCCTCTTGAATAAGGTCAAGGAATTGCATACCCCTACCCATATACCTTTTTGCAATAGAAACAACAAGCCTTAGATTTGCTTCTGACAACGCCCTTTTAGCAAGTTCGTCGCCGTCCATCATCTTCTTGGCAAGTTCAGTTTCCTCATCAGGTTGCAAAAGCGGGTATTTACCTATATCTTTAAGGTACATCTTTACGGGGTCGTCCATACTGACTTCTTTTAAGATTTCGTCGTAAAGATTCTTGTCCCTTTCATATTCGTTTATAATTTGAATGCCCGCATCCTCAATGGTCTTGTAGATATTTTCAAGTTCACTTGGGGTTGCTTGCACCTTTTCAAGTTTATCAAAAAGAACGTCGGTGGATATGCTTCCGCTTTTCTTGAACTCTAAAATAACGTCAACGATAACGTCGTTCAATAGATTAGCGTGGGCTTCGTCACTAATTTCCGCACCCACCATAGGTGCTGAAGTAACGCTCATCATTTCATCATTTTTAACTTTTTCTTGCATATATTCTTCTCCTTTCGTTTCTCAAAACTCTATTTGGTTAATTTATTCTTTTGTGCTAATTTTTGCGATAGTTCTTTTGCTATCTCTCTACGCTTCTCGGTGTCCGTTTCAGATTTAAAAAGCCCGTTAAGTTTTTCGATTTCACTATTAATCTTATCAAGTTTTATTGTCCTAACACAATCGGAAAAATAAGTCGTTTGGTCAACCTTTTTATTTTCTTCCGCTTCCATACCCGCAATTCGAGAGAGTTCGTCCTTGTCTTCGTCTGAAACGAGTTCGTAAAGGTCGCTAAACCTTGGCTTCTCGCCTAATTTTATTTTTTGCAAAATATAATCTTTTATTTCTTTATGCACGGGCAAACCAAACTCTATCCCGTTAATATCCGTTTCCATAGCGTACGGTTTACCAAACAAATACGCCGACAAAACGAATCTTGAAGCAAGCGTGCTTCTATCTCCGGTATTATCCGTAAACATAGGCGTTTCGGTTTTAGCCTCTACTTGCTGACTTTCGGGCGAAGCGTATAGTTCACGCTTTAAGGCTTCAAGCGTTACACCAGTAAGATTACGCACCGTCTTTAACAGGTCCTCTTGTTCTGCGGGCGAGGGGCTTTCCTTGATAATCTTTACAGCCCCAGAAACGAACTTCCTTTTGCCGTCAACCGTTTTAAGATCTAACGATCTCTTTAACACTTCTATCTTAAAGTCTATAAGCAGTTTTGCCTCTGACAATAAAAGTTTGTATCCCTCTACGCCGTGCGTCTTTATAACGTCGTCGGGGTCAAGCCCTTCTGGCATAGAAACGACTTTGACTTCAATACCTTCTTCGCTCAAAATTTCTAAACCACGAATTGTCGCCTTTTGTCCTGAAGCATCGCCGTCGTAACTGATAAACACCTTGTCCGTGTATCGTTTGAGTATTCTCGCTTGGTCTTTGGTAAGTGCCGTACCCATACTTGCGACTACGTTTTCAATCCCCGCTTGCACGAGCGAAACCACGTCCAAATGCCCTTCAACGATAATGACCGAATCAAGTCCCTTTTCGTTTTTAAGTTTTTTTAGGTTGTTGATATTAAAGAAGGTTTTACCTTTTGAAAATATCGAGGACTCTTTTGTGTTTATGTACTTTTGCTCTTTAATCCCGTCTATACGCCTACCCGCAAAAGATATTACGTTCCCAAACTGGTCAACTAACGGAATAACCAAGCGTTTACCCATCCAGTCAAAACACCTACCGTCCTTTTCGCCACAAGCACCGCTTGAAACGATTTCTTCGTTAGTATAGCCCTTTGATTTTAAATGAGCAGGTAAAGAATTAAAATCGGGCGAAGCACCCATACCGAATTTCAAGATAGTATCGGGCGTAAGTTTTCTACCAAGTGCGTATTCCAAATGTTTTGCCCCGCTACCGCTACGCAAAGTTTTAACGTAAAACAACGCCGTCTCACGCATACAACTTATAAGCCTTTGCCGTTTTTCTTTCTGTTCTTTAACCTTTTCGTCGTCATACTTTATTTCGGGTAGCGGCACGTTTGCCTTTTCCGCAAGGTACCTAACCGCGTCGTTAAAGTCAAGGGATTCGATTTCCATAATAAAACTTATAACGTCCCCACTCTTATGACAACCGAAACAATAGTAAAACTGGTCGGTAGAGTTTACTGAAAAAGACGCAGTTTTCTCGTGATGGAAAGGGCAACGCCCCCAAAAGTTCCCGCCACGCTGTTCTAAATGCACGTATCTTCCGACCGTATCGACGATATCGTTTTTATTTTTCAGTTCTTCAATAAATTTTGCGTCAAACCCTTTCATCTTATAATTTCCAGTTCTTCGGCACGAAAAGTTCGGTAAAGATTTTTACCACGAACCCGTCCGACATACTTGATATGTAATCGCTGACAGCCGTGTCAACGCCGTCAGTATCCGCCACGCTACGATAAAATGCGGGCAGAAAATTTAAGTTCTTTTTATAATACTCGTACAGTACCGAAATCATCCGCCCCGCACGTTCTTCCTCGTCCAAAAACGGTTTGGTGCGATAAACCCTTTCAAACAAAAACGCTCTAAGGTTCATCGTCGCTTCAAAAACCTCGTCTTGCATTTTGACTTGGTTTTTGCCGTCCGATTCAAGGAATATTGAGTAAATCATTTTATTTATACGCTTGCTTGAAGTTTCGCCTAAAACCTCAACGCAATCTTTTGGCAAGTCCGCCTGCGTAATAAACCCACTATCAATAGCGTCGTCAATATCGTGGTTAATATACGCAATTCTATCCGCAAGGCTCACCGCCCTACCTTCTAAGGTCTTTGCAACGGTGTCCGACTTGTGGTTTACAATCCCGTCAACAACCTCTCTAGTAAGGTTAAGTCCCTTGCCGTCAGATTCCAAAAAGTCAACCACCCTACCCGACTGAACGTTATGCGAAAAGCCTTTGGGGTTAAGGTCGTTAAGTATCCGCTCGCCCGAATGCCCGAACGGGGTATGCCCCAAATCGTGACCTAATGCAATCGCCTCGGTCAAATCCTCGTTAAGCGACAACGCCCTTGCTATCCCCCTTGCCACTTGCGAAACGTTAAGGGTGTGCGTAAGGCGTGTGCGGAAGTGATCGCCCTCTGGCGAAAAGAATACCTGAGTCTTGTTTTTAAGCCTACGGAAAGCCTTGCAGTGAATAATCCTATCCCTATCCCGTTGAAAAGGGGTACGCATAGGGCAAGGTTCTTCTTTACGAAGCCTACCCACGGTTTCACTCGATTTCACCGCAAACTTAGATAAAAACTTTTCCTCAATCTCATAAGTTTTATCAATCATCTTTTCCACCATCCGCTATAATATACTCTAAAAATTCGTCAAACCCTTTTTTTTAGAAAAATTTTTTATATATTAATATATAAAAGTCAAAAATCCTCAACACTCGTTGAGGATTTTTCAATTTTTACAAAATTTTTTTCAAAAACCGTCCGGTATGGCTTTCGCTGACCTTAGCGACTTCTTCGGGCGTACCGCACGCAACCACCGTGCCACCTGCATTTCCGCCCTCGGGACCTAAGTCCACGATATAGTCGGCAAGTTTTATTACGTCAAGGTTGTGTTCTATTACGACGATGGTATTGCCCGACTCTTGCAAGCGTTTAAGCACACCGCAAAGTTTTTCCACGTCGTAACTGTGAAGCCCCGTCGTAGGCTCGTCAAGGATATACATTGTCCTACCCGTAGCCCGCTTTGAGAGTTCGGTTGCAAGTTTAACCCTTTGTGCTTCGCCGCCCGATAAAGTGGTGGAACTCTGCCCAAGTTTGATATACCCAAGCCCTACTTCTTGCAAAGTCTTTATCTTATTGTAAATTACGTTTATCGGCTTAAAGAATTCGCACGCTTCGTCAACAGTCATTTCAAGCACGTCGCTTATACTTTTGCCCTTGTACTTGACTTGCAAAGTTTCCCTATTATAGCGTTTACCCTTACAAACTTCACACGGGACGAATATATCGGGCAAGAAGTGCATTTCAATCTTAATTATGCCGTCACCCTCGCAATTTTCACACCGACCGCCCGAAACGTTAAACGAAAACCTACCCGATTTATACCCACGCTCTTTTGCATCGGGGGTAGATGCGAATAAATCTCTTATATGCGAAAACACACCCGTATAAGTTGCGGGGTTACTTCTCGGCGTTCTGCCTATCGGGGACTGGTCTATTGCGATGACCTTATCAAAATGTTCTAAGCCACGTATTTCTTTAAACTTGCCCTCACGCACTTTTGCCTTGTTTAACCTATTAGCAAGCGTAGGATACAAGACCTCGTTAACGAGTGAACTTTTACCGCTACCCGATACGCCCGTAACCGCAGTTATTAGACCGACAGGGAAGTTTACGTCGATTTCTTTAAGGTTATTTTGGCTTGCACCTATAACACTTAAATATCTGCCGTCAGGCTGTTTTCTTGCGGACGGAACTTCAATTTTACGCCTACCCGACAGGTAATCACCGGTTATTGAGCGTGGCTCGTTAATAACGTCCTGAACGCTACCGCAGGCAACCACTTCGCCACCGTGAACACCCGCCTTAGGACCTATATCCACGATATAATCCGCCGACCGCATAGTGTCCTCGTCGTGCTCAACCACTATAAGCGTGTTGCCTAAATCCCTTAACTTTTTAAGGGTTGCAAGCAACTTTTCATTATCCCGTTGATGAAGCCCTATACTCGGCTCGTCAAGGATGTATAATACGCCCGTAAGCCCGCTACCTATCTGTGTGGCAAGCCTTATCCTCTGTGCCTCGCCGCCCGACAAGGTGTTAGCCGTCCTTGAAAGGTTTAGATAAGATAGCCCCACGTCCTTCAAAAAGGTTAGCCTTGCCTTAATCTCTTTAACGATAGGCTTTGCTATCAAAGTTTCGGTATCGGTAAGGGCTAACGCCTCTATAAAATCGTAAAGGTCAACGATGGACATATCGGTAAGGTCTGATATATTTTTACCCCCGACCGTAACCGCCAACGCTTCCTTTTTAAGCCTTTTGCCGTGACAGGTATTACACGGCTTGACCGTCATATACCTTTCTATTTCACTCTTCGTGTAATCGCTTGAAGTCTCTCTATACCTACGCTCTAAGTTTGGCACAATGCCTTCCCACGCCGATTCGTAACTACCGCTAAAAGTCCTCGTGGCGTAGTCCATCTTAATCTTTTCCCCACCGTTCCCGTAAAGAAGCATATCGTAAATATCTTGCGGAAGGTCTTTGACGGGGACATCAAGGCTAAACCCGTAATGCCTTGCAAGTGAGTTAAAGTACATTTCGGTCATCTTGCCGCTATCTAAATTCCAACCCGAAACCGTCATTGCACCTTGTCGCAAGGACTTGTTTTTATCCTTTACGATAAGTTCGGGGTCAATCTCGTTCCTAAACCCAAGCCCGTGGCACTCAGGACACGCCCCGAACGGGTTGTTAAACGAAAATAGCCTCGGTTCTATCTCTTCAATGCTAATCCCACAATCAGGACACGAATACTTGGTGGAAAAGAGTATGGACTCACCCCCAACCACTTGCACCACTACAAGCCCGTCTGCGAGTTTTAATGCGGACTCTATGCTATCAGAAAGCCGTTTTTCAATCCCATCTTTAACCACAAGCCTATCTATGACTACGCTTATGTTATGCTTAATATTTTTGTCAAGTTTAATTTCTTCGGCAAGGTCGTAAACTATCCCGTCAACTTCTACCCTAACGTACCCGCTCTTGCGATACGCTTCAAAGTTTTTGGAATACTCACCCTTTTTGCCACGCACGACGGGTGCGTTGATTAAAATCTTACTGCCCTCGTCAAGGGACATAACCTTGTCGGTAATCTGGTCTATGGTCTGTCTTTCAATGGGCTTTCCGCACATAGGACAATGTGGCTTACCCACCCTTGCAAAAAGCAACCTAAAATAATCGTAAATCTCGGTAACCGTCCCCACCGTCGAGCGAGGGTTATGCGAGGTGGTCTTTTGGTCGATAGAAATTGCGGGTGACAACCCCTCTATCGAATCCACGTCCGGCTTTTCCATTTGCCCTAAGAACATACGAGCGTAACTTGAAAGGCTTTCCACGTACCTGCGTTGCCCTTCGGCGTATATAGTCTCAAACGCAAGCGTGGATTTACCGCTACCCGATAACCCCGTAAGCACTACAAGTTTATCCCTCGGAATACTAACGTCGATATTTTTAAGGTTGTTTTCTCTCGCCCCTTTAATAACTAAATAATCTTTCATACAAGAATTTTCTCCGTTATATAAAATGATACACCATTTTTACAAAAAAATCAAAATAACACGGGGGATTTATTTTACTTTCTCATTTTAAGTTTTAGTTTTGCGATAGTGTCACGGATTTCAATACACTTTTCAAAGTCTAAGTTACTCGACGCAATCTTCATAAGTGCCTTTAACTTTTCAATTTCCTCGGGGATATCTTGCTTTTTAATATCCTTGGTTCTATCCGCTTTTTTGGTTATCTCTAACGAATTAACCACTTCTTTAACGATAGTCTTTGGCACTATGCCGTGCTTCTTATTATACTCGGACTGAATTTTTCTTCTACGCTCGGTCTCGTCAATCGCACGCTTCATACTGCCCGTCATAACGTCCGCGTACATAATAACCTTGCCCTCAGCGTTTCGTGCCGCCCTACCTATAGTTTGGATAAGCGACGTTTCACTTCTCAAAAACCCTTCCTTATCCGCATCGAGTATAGCCACAAGTTTTACTTCGGGTAGGTCTAAGCCTTCCCTTAAAAGGTTAATACCGCAAAGCACGTCAAACTCGCCGTTGCGAAGTGCGGAAACGATTTCTATGCGTTCCATAGTGTCTATATCGCTGTGCATATATCTAACTTTAACGCCGTTCTCTTTAAGGTATTCGGTTAAACTTTCCGCCATCTTTTTGGTAAGCGTGGTTATAAGTACCCTACCGCCGTCCGCAACCGTCTTATTTATCTCTATCAAAAGGTCGTCGATTTGGTTTTTAGTCGGGCGAACGGATATTTCAGGGTCGATAAGTCCGGTCGGGCGAATAAGTTGTTCAACAACTTGCCCCGCTTGTCCGAGTTCGTACTCGGCGGGGGTTGCGGAAACGCAAATCATTTGCCCCACCCTTTGGTCAAACTCGTCAAAGGTTAGCGGTCTGTTATCAAACGCCGATTTAAGCCTAAACCCGTAGTTTACAAGATTAGTCTTTCTCGACCTATCCCCGTTATACATAGCACCTATTTGGGGTATGGTCATATGCGACTCGTCGATAAAGACGATAAAGTCTTTTGGAAAGTAGTCGAGCAAAGTAAAAGGCGGTTCGCCGATTTCACGCCCGTCAAAGTACCTACTGTAATTCTCTATCCCACGGCAAAACCCTATCTCTTTTATCATCTCTAAGTCGTAGTCGGTGCGTTGATTAAGCCTTTGTGCCTCTATAAGTTTTCCGCTCTCTGAAAAGTACCTAACTTCTTCTTCCTTATCTCGCTCTATAAGTGCCGTTGCGTATTTCAACTTATCTTCCGCCACGGCGTAGTGGCTTGCGGGGAAAATTACGGCGTGTTTAAGTTCGGATATAACCCTACCCGAAACGAATTCCGCTTCACACACCCTATCCACGGTATCGCCAAAAAATTCCACCCTAATAATAATTTCAGTATTAGACGAAGGGAATATATCCACCGTATCCCCACGCACCCTAAACGACGAACGTGAAAAGTCCACGTCACGCCTTGTGTACTGAATAGCCACAAGCCTACGCATAAGTTCATCTCGGGACATATTATCGTCAGGTCTAATGGATAGTGCAAGCCTATAATATTCTTCGGGTGCACCAAGCCCGTAAATACAAGATACGGACGCAACCACGATAGTATCCGACCGCTCGGAAAGTGAACAAGTCGCCGAGTGGCGTAGTTTATCGATTTCGTCGTTTATAGACAAATCTTTTTCTATGTAAGTATCCGTACTCGGAATATACGCTTCGGGTTGATAATAGTCGTAATACGAAACGAAAAATTCCACCCTGTTCTCAGGGAAAAATTCCCTAAACTCATTGCAAAGTTGGGCGGCGAGGGTCTTGTTATGTGCTATGACGAGTGCGGGGCGATTAAGGTTTGCAATGACGTTAGCCATAGTAAAAGTTTTGCCCGAACCGGTAACGCCAAGCAACACTTGCGTTCTAAGTCCGTCACGGATTCCTTCGGTCAAACTCGCAATGGCTTTGGGTTGATCGCCCGTCGGTTGATATTTAGATTTCAGAACAAAATTTCTCTTTTCCATACTCGTTAAAAAATCGCCTTTAATATTAGCCCTATAATAAAACTTAAAATTGCAAACCCAACGGTTACGATAAGTTTATAAATAAGGTTTCGTTTTATTTTTTGACCGTTTCGCTTAAACAGTTTGCCCTTGTTCGTGACGGATATGCAGTAAACCCTTTCGCCGTGACGGTCGGAATACACTAAGTCAAAGTACCCGTCTGACGACAACGCTTCAAGACTCAATTCAAGTTGGGCGGAAGTCATACCCTTAAACCCAAGTTGGTTTATAAAATCGGTGGGGTTTATGAGTAGCGAGGGTTTTTCCTTTCCCCACTCAGAGATGAAGGACATAATCCTATTT
>SVIL01000071.1 GCA_015069505.1 Clostridiales bacterium | reverse complement strand
GCGTTTGCCGACCTTTCCGACGATATGGACTGTGCGGAAGCAATGGTAAAATTTATTATCGACTACGTAATGGACTCTTGCAAAGAAGAAATTGAATTCTTAAATGCGTTCGTGGATAAGGGGCTTATTGAAAGGCTTGATAACGTTAGGTCTAACGAGTTTAAGCGTTTGACCTACACCGAAGCCATTGAAATTTTAGAAAAGGTAAAAGACCGCTTCGACGCACCCGTTTACTGGGGTTGTGACCTTCAAAGTGAACACGAAAGGTATATTACCGAAGAAGTTTTCAAAAAGCCCGTATTCTTAACCGATTATCCTAAGGACATAAAGGCTTTCTATATGAGATTAAACGACGACGGCAAGACGGTTGCCGCAAGCGACCTTTTAGTGCCTGGTATCGGCGAACTTATCGGTGGCAGTCAGCGTGAAGAAAGACTTGACGTCTTAGAAAAACGTATGGCTGAATGCGGACTTAACAAGGACGACTACAAGTCTTACCTTGACCTTCGCAGGTACGGTGGCGTAACCCACTCTGGCTACGGGCTTGGTTTTGAAAGAATGGTTATGTACCTAACGGGTGTATCCAACATAAGAGACGTGCTTCCTTTCCCAAGAACGGTAGGAACTTTAGAAAACTAAGGTGGTGAATTATGAAGGTATTAATTGATGCGTTTGGCGGGGATCATTCGCCTAACGAAATTATTGCGGGTACGGTTGAAGCCGTAACCGAAAGGAACGACTTTACGGCAGTACTTATCGGTAATCCCGACATTATAAACGAACAACTTAAAAACTACACCTATTCGGCGAATAGGATTGAAATTTTGCCTGCGTCAGAGGTTATCACTTGTGAAGAAGAACCGACCGTGGCAATTCGTCGTAAACCCGATTCAACCATAAACGTTGGGTTTAAGGAACTCAAAGAAAACCCCGAAGCAAAGGCTTTCGTTTCGGCGGGTTCGACGGGTGCGTACTTAGTCGGTGCGACCTTAAAACTCGGCAGAATAAAGGGTGTAAACCGCCCCGCACTTTGCCCGACGATGCCTACCGCAGACCCGAACAAGAGCGTAATACTTCTCGATGCGGGTGCAAATGCGGACTGCAAGGCGATAAACCTTTGTCAGTTTGCGGTTATGGGTTCAACCTATGCAAAGGCAATGGGTGTTGAAAACCCAAAGGTAGCGCTTTTATCTAACGGTACTGAAGACGAAAAGGGCAACGCCCTCGTTCACGAAGTACTTCCTATGCTTAAAGAGATGAAGTCCATAAACTTTATGGGCAACTGCGAGGCGAGGGATATTTTAACGGGTGAATACGACGTAATCGTTGCCGACGGGTTTAGCGGAAACGTTGCTATAAAGAGCATTGAAGGTGCGGTAATGACCGTTATGGGGTTAATGAAAGGGGAAATATTCTCAACCTTTAAGGGTAAAATAGGCGGGCTATTACTAAAAGATACGTTTAAGCGACTTGCTAAAAAAATGGACTACAACAACAACGGCGGGGCATTGTTCTTGGGTGTTGAAAAGGTTGTTATTAAAGCACACGGCTCGTCAAAGCGTACGGCGATAAAGAACGCAGTATTGCAAGCGGCGGAATTTGCATCCATAGGACTTGCAGAAAAATTAAAAGAAAGCATAATTAACGAGAGCAACTTTTAGCGTATGATTTTTGATTTAGACGGTTGTCAAAAAAAGATAGGTTACGTCTTTAAGGACACGATGCTGCTACGCCGTTGCTTTACGCACGCATCGTATTCGCACGAAAACGGCGGGGACGACAACGAACTTTTGGAATTTTTTGGCGACGCAATAATTGAATTCGTGGTTACTGAATACCTTTATAAAAACTCTTTTGGGGATGAGGGTAAACTTACCGAATATCGTAAAGATTTGGTCTCTAAAACCCCCTTGCAAAGGGCAATGGAAAGGCTTGACCTATCACAGTACGTACTGCTTGGTCACGGCTTAAACCTTTCATCAAGCCACGATGAAAAACTTTATTCAAGCGTTTACGAAGCGTTGGTTGCGGGTATATATATTGACGGTGGGCTTAAACCCGCCAAGGACTTTATTTATCGTACTCTAATTGACGACTACGAGTTACGCTTGGCAAAAAAGAAGGTTAAACCGAAGGCGGGCAAGGACGCTAAAAGTCTGTTGCAAGAATTCGTTCAAAAACTAAAACTCGGGTCTATTTCTTACGAGAGTATGTCGAGAAAGGGACCGGACCATATGCCGGAATTCCGTGAGGCGGTGCTACTTAACGGTAAACGCCTTGCAGAGGGCAAGGGTAAAAGCCGTAAGGCGGCACAGACCGAAGCCGCAGAAAGGGCTTTGGAAAAATTAAAAAAACAGGGCGGTAATTAACATTGAATTTCGAAAAAGTAGAAATTTACGGATTTAAATCTTTTGCAGATAAAGCAGAGATAAAATTTGGTAACGGTATAACGGGTATCGTAGGACCTAACGGTTGCGGTAAAAGTAACGTTGCCGATGCAATACGTTGGGTGCTTGGCGAACAGTCGGCAAAAAGCCTGCGTGGTTCAAGCATGCAAGACGTTATCTTTGCGGGTACGCAAGGTAGAAAGTCCTTGTCGTATTGTGAAGTTTCATTGTACTTTGACAATACTTCAAAGATGTTTAGTCTTGAATACGACGAAGTTATTATAACCAGAAAACTTTTCCGTAGCGGGGAAAGTGAATATTTTATCAATAAGCAACCCGCAAGGCTACGTGATATAGTTGACCTTTTAAGGGAATGCGGTATAGGTAAAGAGGGCTATACCATAATCGGGCAGGGCAAGGTTGAAGAAATTATGTCCGCAAAACCTGAGGATAGAAGGGCGATTTTTGAAGAAGCTACGGGGATTTCTAAGTTTAAGTCCAGAAAGAACGAGTCCGAGCGTAAACTTGAACGCACTCACGAAAATATAGTCAGGTACTCTGATATTTTATCTGAGATTGAAAACCAACTTGGGCCGTTAGAACGTCAGTCCGAAAAGGCAAGACAGTTCAACGAACTTTCAGAGGAATTAAAGCATCACGAACTCAATACCTATATGGCAAAGGTTGACGGTGTTGAAAGTTCAAAGAATAAAATTTACGTTCGCATAAAAGGTCTTGACGAAGAATCCGCCTTGCGTCAAACCGAATCGGAAAACGCACAAAAAGAATACGACAAAATATTTGGCGATATAGGTGAAGCCGACCAAAAATTAAGAAGATTAAACGACGAACTTTTAGAAAAGCGTGTAAGTATTGAAAAGTCGTCGGGTGCAAAACAACTTTTTGAACAAAGATTATCTTACATAAACAGCCAAATTGACCGTGCTAAAACCGAGATTGAGGAAAATAAAAAACTTATTGCCGAAAGCAAGGAAGCCTTTTCAACTAACCAAAGCGATATAGCAGGGTGCGAAAAGGAATTAGACGGGTTGTTTAAGAAGGCAGAGGACGTAAGCCGTCGCCTTTTATCGGTTACCGAAAGGATTACGCTTGGCGAGGAATTAGCCGACGCAAACCGCAAAAAGGTCATTGAAAGTATTGAATCCCTTACCGATATAAAGGTCAACAAGGGTACTATGTCCATTGAAAAACTCAACCTCACCGATAAACTTAACGAACTTACCGAAAGGCTTGACGACCTTTCTGTTAAGCGTGAAAAACAGTTTAACGAAAAGGAACGTGCGGATAAAAACATAGACGACCTTGATAAAGCGGTGTATGAAATCAAGAACAATATAGCCGACAAGGAAAACGAGGTTAGAAGCGGTAACGAATCGGTTGCAAAGGTGGATAACGGGATATATTCTTTGAATTCGGTTATAACCAGCCTCGTAACTAAGGACAACTTCTATAAAGGCTTAAAAGACAATTATGAAGGCTATATGCCTGCAGTAAAACTTTTATTGAATAAAGCAAAGTCGGATAGCGAACTTAAAAGGCGTATAAAGGGTGTAGTTGCCGAACTTATAAAGAGCGATAAGAAGTACGATATCGCACTTGAAACGGCACTTGCCGCCGCTGCACAAAACGTGGTGACTGCCACCCCCGACGATGCAAAATATCTTATTGAATACTTAAAGGCGAACAAGGGCGGAAGGATAACCTTCTTGCCGATAAGTTCGGTAAAGCCACGTGAACAAAGCGTTCAAGTAACTCAAGCACTTAAAGAAGTAGGTGCTTTGGGCGTGGCAAACGAACTGGTAAGTTACGATAAACAGTATGAAAACGTTATATCCAACCTTTTGGGGAACACGCTTATCGTCGATACCTTGCAACACGCAACCTTAATCGCAGATAAATACCGCTTTGCGTTCAAGATGGTTACCCTTGACGGGGACGTATTCTCTACGCAAGGTGCAATGACGGGCGGTTCAAGGCGTACGGATACGGTAGGGCTTTTGTCAGGGGATAGAAAGATAGAAGACAACGCCGCACAACTTGAACAAAAGCGTGCCGAAATGGATAAATTGAAAGCCCAAAAGCAAGACTTAGAGAAAAAGCGTGACAAGGCGTTAGACGAACTTTCTATGCTTAACGAACTCTATAATGGCAAGCGTCAACAAATACTCGTTGAGCGTGAAAAACAAGCCGTTGCCGAGAACGTTTTAAGCGAAATAGGCAGAGATATTGAAAACGTAACCGAACTTATAGACGAGGTTAAGAGTCGGATAAATAAACTCGACGCCGACTTTGAAGCCGTTCAGTCGGGTAGTAAAAAACTTGAACAAGATAGAGAAAGTGCTACTTCTATTGCGGATAAGCATCAGGCTGAATTTGACGAACTTAAAAAACAACGTGACGCACTCAGCGAAGAAAGTACGGCTATTCAGATTAGGTCCACCGAACTTAAAGGCCGTGTAAACGGTTTGAATAGCGAAAACGAACGCTTGAAGACTGTTATATCAGAGAGCGAATCCACTATCGCAAGGCTTAATACCAGTAACGAAAACGCTTTGGAAATTATTGAAAACTTAAAGCGTGACCAGGAAAAGATTGCTCTTACCAAAGCAGAACAAGACGTGGTTAATAAAATCCGTGCCGATATCGAAAATATCGAATCGTATAAAGTGGATTTAAAAGATAAACTTACCCGTAACGAAGAAACTCGTCAACGCTTGACAAACGAACTTTCCGAATTAGTTGATAAAAAACACGCCGAAGAAATTGCACTTGCAAAGATTGACTCTGACTTAGAGTATTTGCAACAAAGCGTTTGGGAAGACTATCAAGAAACTTATGAAACTGCACAAAAATTCCGTGTTGAGGGCTACGACGCGACGGTAGGCGAGCAAGAAGTGTTTAGACTACGCAAAAAACGCAGTTCACTCGGGGCAATCAACGCCACCGCAATAGACGACTATAAACTTCTTAAAGAGCGTTACGACGAAATGATAACGCAAAAAGAAGATTTAGAAAAAGCCGAAGCGGACTTGCAAGAGGCAATCGACAAGATTAAGGGCGAAATGATAACCCAGTTTGACGAGGGCTTTAACAAGATTAACGAGAACTTCCAAAAAATCTTTAAGGAACTTTTCGGCGGCGGTAGGGCAATGCTTGAACTTGACTATACCAACGCAACCGACAAACTTGAAGCGGGCGTAGAAATCATCGCCGAACCACCTGGAAAGAAACTACAAAAACTTTCACTCTTATCTGGTGGCGAAAAGGCACTTACGGCGATAGCAATTCTATTTTCAATCCTAAGACTTCGCCCCATGCCTTTCTGCGTGCTTGACGAAATCGAGGCAGCACTTGACGAAGCCAACGTAGATAGGTTTGCAAGGTACTTAAAGAAGTTTAGCGAAGAAACTCAATTTATAGTAATAACGCACAGAAAGCCGACTATGGAACTTGCTGACGCACTATTCGGCGTAACTATGCAAGAAAAAGGCGTATCCAAAATGGTATCCGTAAAGCTTTCTGACATAACGCTAACCAACCAGTTGGCAGAGTAAAGGGACAAAAATGGGCTTTTTCAGTAAATTAAAAGCAGTCCTTCAAAAGACGAGGGACGGGCTTGGTAAAAAACTTAACGAACTTTTTGCAAAAAATAAACTCGGCGACGAATTTTACGAGGATTTAGAGGATATTTTAATATCTTCGGACGTGTCTGTAAAGACGACTATGGAAATCGTTGAAGAGATTAAGGACGTGGCGATAAAAGAAAAGTGTAAGGATAAAGATTACGTTATCGAACTTTTGAAAAACGAACTTTACGATACGCTTGCTTTTGCCGACCCTCTTGAAGTCAAATCTCCTGCGGTAATAATGCTTATCGGGGTTAACGGCGTAGGCAAAACCACTACCATAGGCAAACTTGCAAACAAATTCGTCAAAGAAAAAAAGAGCGTTACGATAGCCGCGGGCGATACCTTCCGTGCCGCTGCAGCCGACCAACTTTCCGTTTGGGCGGATAGGGCTA
>SVIL01000070.1 GCA_015069505.1 Clostridiales bacterium | reverse complement strand
TGAAAACACCCGTTTTATGGCAGGTGAAGAAAAGAGAGACGAGGCACTTTGCAAAAAACTTGCAGAGTACTGTGATATCTACGTAAACGACGCGTTCGGTACTGCACACCGTTCACACGCAACCACCGCTGCAATCGCAGAATACGGTTTCGTTAAGACGGCAGTTTGCGGATTCCTTATCGAAAAGGAATTATCCGTTATGGCAGATGCTTTGGAAAACCCCGTTCGTCCTTTCGTTGCAGTGCTTGGCGGTGCAAAGGTTGCTGATAAATTAAAAGTTATCTCTAATCTCTTGGAAAAGTGCGACACGCTTATTATCGGTGGCGGTATGGCTTACACCTTCTTAAAGGCAAAGGGCTATGAAATCGGAACGTCGTTAGTTGATAACGAACAAATCGACTATTGCAAAGAAATGATCGCAAAAGCACAATCCTTGGGCAAGAAGTTATATCTTCCTATCGACGCAGTTGTAACCGAAAGTTTCCCCGATCCTATCGACGCAGTGGTAGAAAGCAAGGAATGTGCAATCGACGCTATCCCTGCTGATAAGATGGCACTTGACATCGGTTCAAAGACCCAAGCCCTCTACGCAGACGCAGTAAAGACGGCAAAGACGGTTATTTGGAACGGACCTATGGGCGTATTTGAAAACCCCATCTTCGCAAAAGGTACTATCGCAGTAGCAAAAGCCCTTGCAGAAACCGAAGCAACCACGATTATCGGTGGTGGCGACTCTGCTGCAGCAGTTACGCAACTCGGCTTTGCGGACAAGATGAGCCACATCTCAACGGGTGGTGGTGCGTCTTTGGAACTTTTTGAAGGCAAAAAACTTCCCGGTATTGAATGTCTTAACGAAAAAGCATAACAATAAATCAACACAAAAAAATTTTTTACGGAGAATCTAAAATGAGAAAACCTATTATCGCAGGTAACTGGAAGATGAACAAGACCGCTGCAGAAGCAGTTGCACTTATCAACGACTTAAAGCCGTTGGTTGAAAAGGCAAAACCCGAAGTCGTAATCTGTGTACCATACACCGATTTATGGGTAGCAAAAGAAGCAATCGCAGGTAGCAAAATTAAACTCGGTGCTGAAAACGTTGCATGGGCAGACAGCGGTGCGTTTACTGGTGAAATCTCTGCGGCAATGCTTAAAGAAATCGGCGTTGAATACGTAATTATCGGACACAGCGAACGTCGTCAATATTTTGGTGAAACCGATGAAACGGTTAATATGCGTCTTAAACAAGCTTTAAAGAACGATTTAAAACCTATCGTTTGCGTAGGTGAAACTCTCGCTGAAAGAGAAAAGAACAAAACCAAGAGGGTACTTAAAAAACAAGTTCTTGAAGGCTTTAAGGACGTAACGGATTTTTCAAATATCGTAATCGCTTACGAACCCGTTTGGGCAATCGGTACGGGCAAGACCGCAACCGCTGAGGACGCTAATAAGACCATCGGTTATATTAGAAGCCTTGTTAAAAAGACTTGGGGTGGCGAAGTTGCAAAAGCACTTCGTATTCAATACGGCGGAAGCATGAAACCTTCAAACGCAAAAGAACTTATGGCTATGCGTAACATCGACGGCGGTTTGATCGGCGGTGCTGCACTTAAAGCAGAAGATTTTGCAGGTATCGTAAACTACAAAGGTTAATAAAAAATAAGGGCTGATGCGTCAAGGCAAAAGCCCTTTTAAATAGAAAAAGGAATAATTATGAAAACACCAAACTGTATAATAATAATGGACGGCTACGGCAAGAACGACTGCAAAAACGGCAACGCAATCTTGTGTGCGGGTAGCCCTAACGTAGATGCACTCTTCAATAAATACCCATCTACCTATATCGGTGCAAGCGGTATGGACGTAGGTCTTCCCGAAGGTCAAATGGGCAATAGTGAAGTCGGTCACCTTAATATGGGTGCGGGTAGGATTGTTTATCAAGAACTAACCCGTATCACCAAATCCATCACCGACGGCGATTTTTTTGAAAACCCCGAATTTAATTATTGCATAGACAAGGTTAAAAGCACGGGCAAAAAACTTCACCTTTACGGCTTGCTTAGCGACGGCGGTGTTCACAGCCACTTAACCCACCTTTTCGCACTTATATCCCTTGCTAAAAGAAAGGGACTTGATAACGTTTACGTTCACTGTTTCTTGGACGGTCGTGACGTATCCCCAACCAGCGGTGCGGATTTTATAAAGGCGTTGCAAGACAAGATGGACGAACTCTCTTTCGGACAAATTGCATCCGTTGGCGGAAGATATTACGTTATGGATAGGGACAACCGTTGGGAAAGAGTTGAAAAGGCTTATAATATGATGACCTTGGGCGAAGGCGAAAGCACATTAGACCCCGTAGAATACGTTAAAAATTCATATGATAACGGCGTAACCGACGAATTCGTTATCCCCGCAAACGTGGTTAAGGACGGCAAACCCGTGGCACTTATTGAGAACGGCGACGGCATAATATTCTTTAACTTCCGTCCCGATAGGGCAAGGCAAATCACCAGAGCGATGAGTGAGCCTGAATTTAGCGGTTTTGAGAGAAAGAGCGGATTTTTAAATCCCGTTTATATATGCTTTACGCAGTACGATGCAAGTTTTACCAACGTTCGCATTGCCTTTAAGCCCCAAACCCTCAAAAACACTTTGGGCGAATATCTTGCTAAACAAGGGCTAACCCAGTTAAGGATAGCAGAAACTGAAAAATACGCACACGTAACCTTCTTCTTCAACGGCGGTGTAGAAGCCCCCAACGACTTAGAAGACAGGTCGCTTATCCCGTCCCCGAAGGTCGCAACTTACGACTTGCAACCTGAGATGAGTGCTTATCAAGTAACCGAAAAGGTCTTAGCACAACTTGACGAAGACAAGTACGACGTAGTTATTTTGAACTTTGCAAACTGTGATATGGTAGGGCATACGGGCGTGTTCGACGCAGCGGTTAAGGCGGTTAAGACGGTTGACGAATGCGTTGGCAAAGTTACCCAAAAAATTCTATCAAAGGGCGGCAACGTAATCATAACGGCAGACCACGGCAATGCGGATAAGATGGCAGAAGAAGACGGCTCACCCTTTACGGCACATACCACCAACAAAGTACCGTTCATCGTTTGCGGCAAAGATTTTATAGGCAAAAAGTTGAGTGACGGCGGTATTCTTGCAGACGTAGCACCTACGCTACTTGATATGATGAATTTACCTATTCCGGCAGAAATGACGGGTAAATCTTTGATTATTAAGTAAAAATATCGTAAATATGCTTGTAAAATAGCAAATTGTGTGATATAATTCTTTTACTTGTGTTAAATCTTGGTCATTTTGACCATTAAGGAGATGTAGATAATGAATAATATGATGAATATGATTATGGCAAGCGGTGGATTTTGGAACGTTTGGCCGATAGTTAAAATCGTTGCTTTGGTAGTAATGGCTATCTGTGCAATATTTATCATACTCGTGGTGCTTTTCCAACCCGGCAACTCGTCAGGTGTAGGGGCACTTGGTGGAACAACCGAAACTTTTTTAGGCAAAAACAAGAGCAAGACTTTTGAACATAGAATGAGAAAACTTACCGTAATAAGCAGTATCGTTTTCGGCGTTTTATGTATTGCGTTCGCAATCGTTGCATATTTTGCAGCACTCTAATTGACGGCTTAAAATGAAAGTTTAACTCGGCGGTTCTAAATTTGAACCGCCGTTTTTATTTGTATAGGGGAACTTTATAACTTGAAACGTGAAATAATACAGGGCAAAATTCAAGGCAACGAGCGTGGCTACGGATTTTTATTGCCCACGGATACAACTAAAAACGACTATTTTATTCTGCATAGCGACTTAAAGGGTGCAATGCACGGCGATATCGTGCTTGCGGAAACCACTTTTGGCACGGGCGAACGTACTACCGCAAGGGTGTTAAAGGTTATCGAGCGTGGCATAACCGAACTTGTGGGAACTTACTTTACGTCGAGGTCGGGCGGGCGAGTCGTCCCCGACGAACGCAAATACTTTTGCGATATTTTTATCCCGTTCGGCAAGGGGCTTAGGGCTAAATCGGGGGATAAAGTAGTATGCAAAATTCTATATTACCCAAAAAAACAACCCCCGGAAGGTATAGTAAGCAAGGTTTTGGGTAGGCAATTCAACAAAGATGCCGAACTATCTTCAATTCGCTATACTTATAAAATCCCCGAAAAATTCCCTTTCCCCGTCTTAGAAGAAGCCAAAAGTGTGGCAAAGCCCGTAACCGAAAAGGATATCGAGGGAAGGAAAGATTTAAGGGATATAACGACTTTTACCATTGACGGCGAGGACGCACGTGATTTTGACGACGCCGTTTCCATAAAAAAATTGCCAAACGGCAACTATCATCTTGGCGTTCATATCGCCGACGTATCCCATTACGTTAAGTTGGGCGGTAAAATTGATAAGGAAGCGTTTAACCGTGGCACGAGCGTGTATTTCCCCGAAAGCGTAACCCCGATGCTACCCGAAGCACTTTGTAACGACGTGTGTTCTTTGCGAGAGGGCGTGGATAGACTTACACTCTCTTGCATAATGACAGTGGATAAACAGGGGAACGTGGTGGATAGAGAAATCGTCCCGTCGGTTATCAAAAGTTCGGCAAGACTGACTTATAACGGCGTGGGTAAAATGCTTGACGGGGATGAAGTGCTTTGCCAAAAATATTCCTTTTTATTGCCCGACCTATTATTGATGGACGAACTTTCTAATATATTAATAGAAAAGCGTGCCAAAAAGGGCAGTATTGACTTGGACGTAAAAGAAAGTGCGATAACCGTAGATAAAAAGGGCAAGATAAACGTTACTGCGGCAACTCGTGACAAGCCCCACCGCATCATTGAAGAATTTATGATTTTGGCAAACGTCACCGTGGCGGAATACGTTTACTTTTTGGAACTACCCTTCATCTATCGTATCCACGAAAAGCCCACCGAAGAGCGGTTAGAAAATTTTTACGCTTTCTTGAAGGGCTTAGGCGTTAATTTTAGGCGTAAAAAGGATCAAGTTTTCCCCAAAGATTTTCAAAGCATATTGTCCTCAACCGAAACCACCCCTTTCTATACGCTTATAAATAGGGTAATGCTTCGTTCAATGCAAAAGGCAAAGTATAGTCCTGACTGCCTTGGGCATTTTGGGTTATCCGAAGAGCATTATTGCCACTTTACTTCACCTATCCGTCGTTACCCCGATCTTATGATTCATAGGATCTTAAAATCGTTTTTAAGCGGTGGAATTGAAGTGCTTAACGAGTATGAAAATCTCGTTCAATCCGCATCCGTGCAGTCGTCCGAAACCGAGCGTAACGCAACGGAAGCCGAGCGTAGCGTGGACGATTACTATAAGATACTGTATATATCAAACTACGTCGGCGAGGAATTTGACGCGGTTATAAGCGGGGTTATGCCCTTTGGGCTTTTTGCCGAACTCGATAACGGTGTTGAGGGCTTGATTAAGATAGAAACTTTGTCGGGTAAGCGTTACGTTTGCGATAAAGAAAAGTATATTTTATCTAACGGTAAAAATACGTTTAGACTCGGTCAAAAGGTCAAAATCAAGGTCCTTGGTGTAAATTACGGGGATAGGCGTGCGGAATTCGGGTTAATTTAATAAAAACCATTGCAAATATATAAAAAAAGTAGTAAAATATAATTTAAGGTTAAAACGATGGAATCTAAAAATATTGCAACTAACCGCCAAGCCACGTTCGACTATTTTATTCTTGAAAGGATAGAAGCAGGCATTGTTTTGGACGGCGGTGAGGTTAAAAGTCTAAGGAACGGAAGCGTCAACTTTAAGGAAAGTTTTTGCGTTACGTACGGCGGGGAACTGTATATAAAAAATATGCACATTGCCGTTTACGACAAGGCGGGTGCTTTTAACGTGCGGGAATCAAGGCGTGACAGGAAACTGTTGCTTCATAAAAAAGAGATTATCCGCCTAAAATCCGAAATTGAAAAAAAGGGTTTGACACTCGTTCCGCTTCGGCTTTATTTTAACAAAGCTCTAATAAAGATGGAAATCGGTCTTTGCAAGGGTAAACACACGTACGATAAAAAACGCTCTATTATGGAAAAGGACGTTATCCGTGAAAAAGAGCGAGAAATTAAAAATTACCAATAGGAGAATTATAAAAAATGGCTAACAAAAAGAGAATTGAAACAATTTGCGTACAAGGCGGTTACACCCCCAAAAACGGTGAACCGAGGCAAATCCCCATCTATCAAAGCACTACGTTTAAGTACGATACCAGCGAAGATATGGGCAAACTTTTCGACTTAGAAGCAAGCGGATATTTTTATACCCGTCTTCAAAACCCCACCAACGACTTCGTTGCAAAAAAACTTTGCGAACTCGAAGGCGGTACGGCAGGTATGCTAACTTCGTCAGGTCAAGCCGCAAACTTCTACTCAGTGTTCAACATTGCCAACTGTGGCGATCACGTAATTTCAAGCAGTGCAATCTACGGCGGGACGTTCAATCTTTTT
>SVIL01000069.1 GCA_015069505.1 Clostridiales bacterium | reverse complement strand
TATAATTAATTAAAGTTTTAAATAATTTATTTAGGGAAGGAATAGCAAATTATAAATCAGGAGAGATTTTTATGAGATTAAAAGACAAAGTTGCAATTATCACGGGCGGTAGCAGGGGAATAGGCCGTGCTACGGCAGAGGCTTTTTTAAGGGAAGGTGCAATAGTCGTTATAACGGCAAGTAATATATCTAACGCTGAAAAGGCAGTCGCATCTATTAAAGAGAAAGACCCTACGGCTAGAATTTACGGTATCGCACCTAATCTTAACGATTACGAAAGCGTAAACGCCGATTTTTTAGGTATAATTGAAAAGTTTGGTAGGATAGATATTTTAGTAAATAACGCAGGTATATCCGAAAGTACGCCGATTACCAATTATACCGAAGAATTGTTTAGTAAGGTATTAAACCTCAACGTAAATGGTGTTTATAATCCTATCAAGGCAGTCGTTTCTAAAATGATAGAGCAAAAATCAGGGGTTATATTAAATACGTCTTCTATGGTTAGCGTGTACGGTCAAACGAGTGGTGTGGCATATCCTACGTCCAAGTTTGCCGTTAACGGTTTAACTTTATCACTTGCACGTGAATTAGGGCCAAAAGGTATTCGTGTAAACGCCGTTGCACCCGGGATAACCGAAACGGATATGATGAAGGCTGTACCAAAGGAAGTTATTGAACCGTTAATAGCACAAGTCCCATTGCGTAGGTTAGGGCAACCAGAAGACATTGCCAACGCTTTCGTTTTCTTGGCATCAGACGAAGCTTCATATATAACGGGCGTAGTGCTTAGGGTTGACGGTCTTGCTCGCTCTTAAACGGCTATTGTGACCGCTCTTTTAAGTAAATAACAACTTAATTTTCGAGTTAAATAAAACAAGCCTAAAATTTTAGGCTTGTTTTTGGTTGTCGTCTTTTACAAAAACTTTTTTAGTCGTTCTAAATACTCTTCTTCTAAGTTTAACAGTTTTTGAATAAGTTCTTTAATACCATCATCAAGGTTAGACTTTTCGTTGATCATTGCCGTAAGTTCGGTTATGCCCATAACGGTACCTTTAATCATCATATCGGCGATTTGGTTTTTGCTGTTATTGAACATAGTCTTCATCTTAATGCTGCTAAAAAGCATAGCCTTTTTCATCGGGTTTACGTCCTTTGGCTCAATCCCGTTTTGTGCCATATACGAAGAAATTTCGCCGATAAGTTTTTCGTACCCGTCGTACTCGTCGGACAGTTCCTTTTTTAGGTCGATATCGTCCACACTTGGCAAAAGGTCAGAAATACTTTGCAATGCGATATGTGCGTTTTTATAGGTGTCGTTGATGGCTTTTGCGTTATATTCTTTGTTATCCATAAATAAATCTCCTTAAAAAAATATATTTAAAAATAGTTTGCCTAAAAGTGCAAAAAATATACAAAATCATTTGACTTTAATTGATAAATATTATAAAATAACTATCGAGCCGCTCGATAGGGGTATTTTAAGTGTGTAACAAACCGCCCCAAAAACAAATTCGGCGAGACTGGTTAGTAGGAGGTATTTTAACAATGTACGCAATCGTAGAAAACGGTTCCAAGCAGTACAAAGCGGAAGTTGGTTCAGTCATCAGATTTGAAAAACTTAACGCAAACGTAGGCGACAAAGTGGAATTTTCAGTACTTATGGTAGCTGATGAAGCTGGCATCAAAGTTGCTGAAGAAGCAAAGGCTTATAAAGCCGTAGGTGAAGTATTAGAACAAGGTAAAGATAAAAAGGTTATCGTGTTCAAGTACAAAGCAAAGAAGAATGAAAGGAAAAAGCAAGGTCATAGGCAACCTTTCACCGCAGTTAAGATTTTAGAAATCGTTGCGAAATAAGTAGGAGGGTACGGATTTATGATTTTATTAAAATTATTTGCACACCACAAAGGTGGCGGTAGTACTAAAAACGGTAGAGACAGTAACTCTAAAAGACTTGGTATCAAACGTGCTGACGGACAAGAAGTTTTAGCAGGAAGCATTTTGGTACGTCAACGTGGAACTAAAATCCACGCTGGTAACAACGTAGGTATCGGTTCTGACGATACGTTGTTCGCACTTATCGACGGTGTTGTTAAGTTTGAAAGAATGGGCAGAAACGACAAAAAGGTAAGTGTTTACTCAAAATAAGTAACTAAAACGACCTATTTAATAGGTCGTTTTTTCATTTAAATTTCTAACTAAAAAACCCCTTGCAAAATGCAAGGGGTTTTAACTATATTAAAGATTACACTTGTTGTTTCTTTTTTAGATCTGGTAACTTAATCTTACCACATAGGAACTGTAAACCAAGTAGCAACGGCAAGTCTATCAATGCAAGTCCTAAAATGAACAGTAATAACTGCCAGTGACTAATCATTTGTGCAAGGGCGAGAAGTTCAAAGCCAAAGAATATTGCAATAACAACTATCGTCAATATACACACCGAACTAAATGCGAATAGAATGGTTCTATAAAGGTTAAACGGCTTGCATATAAGCGAAAGGCTTATTGCCCCCGCAATGGTCAAAGCAAAGATTCCTGCGGTGGTATAAGGCTCGTTATTAAGTGAACTGTTAAAGCATAGCCCGAATATATGTACGCCTATGACGTTAATTAGAATAAGCAACGCACTTGGCAATGATTTCGTCAATACCGATCTAATAAATTTGCCTTCTACCAAAGCGTCGTTTGGTTGCAAAGCAAGGAAGAAAGAGGGGATGCCGATAACGAAAATTTCAAGCAAGTTCATCGACGATAGTTTAAACGGTGAGGTCGAAAACTCGGGGATAGCAAGCATTATAATCGCCATAAACATATTGAAAAGCGTTTTCATAAGGAATAGCGAGGCAGAGCCTTGAACGTTGTTTATAACACGCCTACCCTCATATACGACCTTAGGCATCGAGTTAAAGTTGTTGTCAAGTAAAACTATGTGCGAAACGTTTCTCGCCGCATCGCTACCGCTCGCAACGGTTATAGCACAATCGGCTTCTTTGAGTGCAAGTATATCGTTTACGCCGTCGCCCGTCATTGCCGTCGTGTGTCCTGCGGCTTTCATAGCCTTGACTAAAATAGCCTTTTGATCGGGTGAAACCCTGCCGAACACAGTGTATTTGTTCGCTGCCTCGTAAACCTCGTCATCCGATAAATTTTCAAGGCTAATATAATTTTCCGCACCTTCTATCCCTACGCGTTTAGAAACCTCTGAAACGGTTACGGGGTTATCGCCCGAAATAACTTTTATAGCCACGTTATTTTGCTTAAACCACTCTATCGTCTGTATTGCGTCTTCACGTATATTATCTTCAATAACGATAAGTGATAGTGGGGTAAAGTCGTCGGGTATAAAGTCTTCCGTAAGGCTTTTGTCTGACGAGGCAAGAACAAGCACTCTAAGTCCTTGTTTAGCGTACGAATTCACTTGTTCGCTTACCTTTAAGAATTCCGTTTTGTTAAGAACGAATTCGGGTGCACCAAACGCAAAAGTTTTACCATTTTCAAACGTTACCGCCGATAACTTTCTTGCCGAGTTAAAGTTGAGGATTTCTTTTGCATTAAGCGACTCGTTTTCACCGAAATAATTTTTAAGTGCCACTGCCGTTTGGTTTTCGTCTTTTAACGCACCAAGCATTGCCCCGACCAAGGTATTATAATTGTTAGGGGAAAGGTCAATAACTTCTTTAACGGACATATTGCCGTCGGTAATCGTACCCGTCTTATCAAAACAAATGGTGTCAACGCGTGCAAGCATTTCCAAAGAGTAAAGGTCTTGAACGAGAGTGTTGTGTGTTGCAAGTTTTATAATGCCGACAGCCAACGCCAAACTCGTCAGCAAAAACATACCCGAAGGTATCATACCTATAACGATTTGTGCCGTTCCGTTAATTGCTTTGTCGTAAGGGTCATGGGCGATTGCCAGCGATTTTATCATAAACGCCGTTGCGATAGGTACGATAATAATGCTTATGCCCTTGATGATTTTTTGTAGCGAACCCATAAGTTCAGAGTGCGGGCGTTTGTACTGCTTTGCCTTTGCGGAAAGTTGTTCAACGTAATTATCTTTTCCGACTTTAACCGCACGGACGAAGCAGGTTCCGCTAACGATAAAACTACCCGCTTTTAACTCGTCGCCAACAACCTTTTTAATAGGTACGGATTCACCCGTTAAAAGTGACTCGTTAACTTCAACTTCGCCGTCGATGACTTCGCAATCGGTTGGGATTTGGCTACCTATCCCCAAATAAACCACGTCGTCTAAAACAATATGGTCGGGGATAATTTCCACCACTTCGCCGTCTCTTACGACCTTAATCTTTTTGCTGGATAGTAGCGAAAGCCGTTCAACGCATTTTTTTGCTCTGATTTCTTGAATAATCCCTATAAAGATGTTGCACAAGAAAACCACGACGAACATAAAGTTCGCAATCGGTGCTTTTGCAATTATTAGGGCAATGCAAACGATTAACCCCAACAAGTTAAAAAACGTACAAACGTTATCCAAAAAAATACTTAAATACGATTTAGAGTACTTCTTTTTAACCGTGTTCAAAAGCCCTTGTTCTTGTCGCATCTCAACTTGATAAGAAGTCAGCCCCTCCTTGTGGGTGGGGCTGAATCTCTCTATCGTAGATGTATCAGTGACGATATTTTTTTTCATTTACTCACCTTGTTATACGATTACGTTTATTAATCTGTTCGGAACGATAATCAACTTTTTAATTTGTTTACCATCAAGTTCTGCCGCCAACTTTTCGTCCGCAAAAATGATTTCACGAACAGTGTCTTCGTTTGCACCGTTAGGTAGCATAACTTTCGTACGCATCTTGCTGTTGATTTGAACGGCAACTTCAACTTCGTCCTTAACCAACGCCTTTTCGTCGCAAACGGGGAATTTTGAATGGAAAACCGATGCGTTGTTCCCTAAGTTGTGCCACAATTCTTCTACAAAGTGTGGGGCACAGGGGGCGAGAAGTAACAAGAATTTTTTAAAGCAGTCTTTGAAGACTGAATTGTTTTTCTTTTCTACGCCGTCGTATTTCGTAAGAGCGTTCAAAAGTTCCATAAGCCTTGCAACCGACGTGTTGAACGAGAAGTTTTCCATATCCCTGTCAACGTTCTTAATAGCGTAGTTGGTTGCGTATAAAAGTTCCTTTTCGTCCTTGCCAACAACGTTGTTTTTATTGTTAGGCAACTCGTTAATCTTTATCGAAAGCCTTTCAACTCTGTCAAGGAATTTTACGATAGCCTTAATTCCATCGTCGTTCCACGGACCGCCTTCGGTATAAGAGAATCCGAACATAAGATACAATCTTAAAACGTCAGAGCCGTATTGTTCTACGTAGGGGTCGGGTGCAATAACGTTGCCCTTAGATTTACTCATTCTTTGTCCGTCAGGTCCTAAAATAACGCCTTGGTGCACTAACGATTTGAAAGGCTCGTCAAAGTTTAAGTACCCCATATCACGCAATGCTTTGGTAATAAAACGTGCGTATAATAAGTGCATACAAGCGTGTTCTGCACCGCCAACGTACTTGTCAACGGGCAACATTTTGTTTATAATTTCGGGATTAAACGGCATATCCTCGTTCTTTGCGTCAGGATATCTTAAATAATACCAACTTGAACATACGAACGTGTCAAGCGTATCGGGGTCTCTGCGTGCGGGACCACCACAAACGGGGCAAACCGTGTTCATAAACCCTTCGTGCTTTGCAAGAGGGGATTCGCCGTCAGGCTTAAATTCTACGTCGTACGGAAGTTTAACGGGTAAATCCTTGTACGGGACGGGTACGGCACCACATTTTTCGCAGTGAATCATAGGGATAGGTGCACCCCAATAACGTTGACGTGAAACTAGCCAGTCCCTCAAACGATAGTTGGTTTTGTGTTCGCCTTTACCTTCAACGACCAACTTGTTAATTATGGCTTTCCTTGCCTCTTCACTAGTCATACCGTCGAACCCTAAGCTATTTATAACGATACCGTCTTCGGTGAAAGGAAGATCGTCGTTTAAGTTGTTGCTACTCTTAATAACCCTGTTTATAGGAAGATCGTATTTTTTTGCAAAGGCAAAGTCTCTCTCATCGTGAGAGGGAACGCCCATAACCGCACCTGTGCCGTAAGAATACAAAACGTAATCTGCAACGTAAATAGGCACTACCTTTCCGTTTATAGGATTGATTGCGTTATGTCCTATATAAACGCCCGTTTTTTCACGGTTGGTGGAAAGCCTGTCGATTTCGTTCGCCTTAGAAGCCTCAAAAACGTATGCTTCAACAGCCTTTTTCTGTTTAGCCGAAGTCAATTTCTTAACTAAGGGGTGTTCAGGTGCCAAAACCACGTACGAAACGCCGAATAGGGTATCGGCACGGGTAGTAAACACCTTAAAAGTGTCACCGCTTTCAGTAGTAAACTCAATTTCGCCACCGGTAGATTTGCCTATCCAGTTCTTTTGCATGAGTTTGGTTTTTTCAGGCCAGTCAAGACCTTCTAACCCAGAAAGCAATTCCTCAGCGTATTCGGTGATTTTAAAGAACCATTGCGTAAGGTTTTTCTTAACGACTTGCGATTTACATCTTTCACACTCGCCGTTTACAACTTGTTCGTTTGCAAGAACGGTTTGACAACCGGGGCACCAGTTAACGGGTGCTTCTTTTCTATACGCCAAGCCTTTTTCGTAAAGTTTTAAGAATAACCATTGAGTCCACTTGTAATAGTCCTCGTTA
>SVIL01000068.1 GCA_015069505.1 Clostridiales bacterium | reverse complement strand
TAGATTTTCTTATTTGATACAATTTGGGCGAAGCGTTATCAGAAATCTCATCATCAGAGATTATGATTGACGCTACTTCTTTTTCAAATTCTTGATTTGTAAAAAGCCTATTTGAAATTTCACGCAAAAAAACGATAGAATCATCGTTTATGGATGCTATTGAAGTTTTTAATAGCCTTGCACTTTTAAGGTTTGCCGTAACCTTTAAAATCTCGGAATTTATAAGCGTGCCGCCCATATCGACACGTTTAAGTTCGTCTAAACAATCGTCAAAATAATATACACCGCCTATACTATACGTGTATAAAAGCTTATACGCTTCAGAAGTTTTTTTAAGCAAAAACTCCGCCCCTGAAAGATTTGGGACGGGTTGAAAAGATAAGACATCTTCTTTGGTTTTTTCTAATACCGCATAGGACGAAACCAAAGACATAATTTTATCGTATTCAATTGATTTTAAAGTTTTTGCCGTAAACATATATTATCTTAGCGTTGCGGATAGTTTTTCTTTAAGATTTCTTAAAACCTTATCTATTGCTTTATCGATTTCTTCAACTTCAAGCGTTCTTTCATTTGAAATAAATATCAAGTTAAACGCCATACTCTTTTTGCCTTCACCGACTTGTTCGCCTTGGTATATATCAAAAAGTGAAACGCTATCAAGGTGTTTACCCGCAGATTCTTTTATGCACTTAACTATATCTGCACAAGCAACGTTTTGGTCAATTATCAATGCGAGATCTCTTTCAATTTGCGGATACTTGGATATTTGCTTGAAAACGATTTTTGAATTAAAGAAGTCCTTTAATTTATCATAGAAAATCTCACCTGCATAAACGGGTTTTTCCACGTCGATTTTATCCAACACAACCGGATTAAGTTGACCAAAATACCCCACGACTTCGCCACCGATTTTAACGAAAGCCGAACGTGTTGGATGCATGGCTGTAAGAGTACAAGGCGTGTATTCAACGTCAAGACCATTACAGAAGTTATCTAAAATACCTTCAACAACGCCTTTGATCGTGAAAAAGTCTTCATTTTCGCCAAAAGTTGCAATGGAAAGTACGCTTTTTTCTACGGGCAACTTTTCAAGTGGCGTTTTGTCTGCCGTGTAAACTTTTGCAAGTTCAAATAATCTTCCTTCAGGATTTTTCCTGTTGAGATTATATGCAACCGTTCTGGTTATTGATGGTAACAAAGACGTACGCATTACCGCCAAATCTTCGCCTAACGGGTTAAGTATTTTAATAAATTTATGGTCTTCATTTTCCTTATCTAAACCAAAAATATCGTATTCTTTTTCAGAAACGAAAGAATAACTTATAATCTCGTTAAATCCATAACCTACTAACAAATTCTTAAGGTTTTCAATATCGGACTGCTCTTTAGTTCTTCCACCGTTCGTTATTGCAGAAGTTTTAAGAAGCGTAGGGGTTATATAATCATAGCCGTATTCCCTAATGATTTCTTCGGCAATATCGGGGTAACTTTCCATATCTTCTCTAAATAAGGGTACTGTAACTTCAATATCATCACCACTAACGTTAACTTTGAAAGAAAGACTTTCAAGAATCGATTTTATATCTTGAACGGGAACGTCTATACCGAGTACGCCGTTTATTTTAGAAATAGTAGTCTTGATAACCTTTTCTTCAAGTTTTTCGGCACAAATATCGTAATTATCGCAAGCAATTTTGCCACAATTAAGTTTTTGAATAAGATTTAACGCTCTTTTCATACCAAATTCAGCAGTGTAAACGTCAACACCCTTTTCATATCTCGACGATGCGTCGGTCCTTTGACCTATCGTCCTTGACGTTTTTCTTATATTGTCTCTCGCAAATTTTGCCGATTCAAACAGAATATTCTTAGTGGTTGGCTTAATTTCACTATTTAATCCACCCATAACACCCGCTATCGCAACGGGTCTTTCCGCATCACAAATAACCAAATTATTATTGTTAAGGGTAAATTCTTTTTCGTCGAGAGTGGTAATCTTTTCCCCGTCAGCAGCACGTCTGATAATAATAGTATTTCCGTTAATATCGGACAAATCGAAAGCGTGCATAGGTTGTCCAAGTTCTAACAACACAAAGTTCGTAATATCAACGATATTGCTTATAGAACGTAAACCCATACTTGCTAAACGTCTTTTTAACCAAAGTGGTGATTCTTCTATTTTAATATCCGAAACGTAATGTGAAATGTACCTTGGACACAAATCAGTTGCTTCGTCAATGACTTTTACGGTTTTTGTTGTGGAAACGTTTTGGTCACAACTAAACGTAGTGTCGGGCATTTTTATCGGTTTTTTAAGGACTGCCGCAACTTCTCTTGCTAAACCGAAAATCGATTGACAATCAGGACGATTTGCCGTAACGTTTATGTCAAACATAACGTCTTCTAATTCAAGTAATTCCTTAACTTCGACACCGAGCGGATAAGTTTCGTCTAAAATCAAAATACCATTGACGGATGCACCTTTGTACCAGTCGTCGGTAATACCAAGTTCTTCACCACTACAAAACATACCGTAAGACGGCAAGCCTCTTAATTTGCCGTTATAAATACGTTCACCGTTTGCAAGCGTTGATCCGTCTAATGCAACAGGAACGACTGCACCGACGAAAATATTAGTAGCGGCGGTAATAATTTGTAATTCACCATACTTTCCTGCATCAACTTTGGTTACGGAAAGTTTATCGGCGTTAGGGTGTTTTTCAATCTCAATTATTTTACAAGTTACAATTTTATTGATATGTTTTGCAACGTAAACCATTTCTTCGACTTCAAAACCGCAAGAAAATAGTTTATCTTTTAGTTCTTCGGGGGTACAATCTATATCAACGTAATCTTTAAGCCATGATAATGGTGCTTTCATTTCCTATCTCCTATTAAACTGTTTTAAGAATTTTACGTTGTTTTCAAATAAAGTTCTTATATCTGAAATCCCGTATTTAATCATAGTAATTCTTTCGATACCAAGTCCAAACGCCAAACCTGAATAAACGTTGGAATCAATACCACTCATTTCAAGTACGTTTTTATTAACGATACCCGCACCCAAAATCTCTATCCAACCTGTACCCTTACAAAGGCTACAACCCTTGCCGTGACACTTGCAACACGTAACGTCAACTTCAACACTCGGTTCGGTAAACGGGAAAAATGATGGACGGAATCTCGTTTTTGTGTCGCTATCAAACATAATTCTAACGAACTCGTCTAAAAGTCCTTTCAAATCGCAAAGTGAAACGCCCTTATCAACTACAAGCCCTTCAATTTGGTGGAACATCGGCGAGTGCGAAGCGTCGTCGTCTGCCCTATAAACCCTACCAGGACTTAAAATTTTGATAGGCGGTTGTTTAGATTCCATAGTCCTAACTTGTCCTGGTGAAGTGTGTGGACGAAGTAGAATATTATCAGTAAAATAAAAGGTATCTTGCATATCTCTTGCGGGGTGATCCTTAGGGATGTTTAAGGCTTGGAAACAGTAATAATCCGTATCGATTTCAGGACCTTCAAAAATTTCAAAACCCATACCACAAAAAGCATCTAAAATTTGATTTTTAACGATATTTAGCGGATGGATATTGCCAGCCTTTTCGCTTTTACCTGGCAAAGTTATATCCACCCTTTCCTTTTCATACTTTTCAAGCAGTTCTTTTTCTTTTAATTCGGCTTCTTTTACCGCGATAAGTGCCGAAACTTCTTCTTTAAGGTCATTGACCATCTTACCAAAAGAAGACCGCATTTCAGGTGCTATGTCCTTCATGCCACGCAAAAGTGAAGTGACTTCACCACTTTTACCTACGTACTTAACCTTGATGTCAGAAAGTAATCGCACCGATGCAACGGACGACAATTCTTCTTTAAGACGGTTTTTAATGTCATTAAACTTTTCTTGCATAAAATCCTCCAAAAAAAATATAAACGCCCCAAAAATAGGGCGTTTATAACGCGTTACCACCTAATTCATTTAAGGCAAAACCTTAAACCTTATTTATCCTATAACGGGGACAAACCGATACGTTCTACTAAGCGAAACCGCCTTTCTTCGTATAGCTCCAAAGCGAAACGTAAAAAGCATCGCATAGGGCTTTCACCAACCACCCCGTCTCTAAAAAACGAAAAAACCTTTTACAAACTTTATCAAAGCATTATTTTTTATTAATTATAATGCTTTTTTCTACGTTTGTCAAGGCAATTAACCGCTATCCGAACAAATTTCCGTTAAGTATTACGTCAGGGACTTTACCTATCACCACCGACTCGCAAAGCAATACGGACGTTTTATGTAAAACTTCAGTTTCCCCTAAGGGTACTTCCATAAAAATCTTTGCGTTAAAATCAATATATATCGAGTGAAGTGTTTGGTTTATACCGACCGACTTAAAACAAGAGGAAAATTCACAATCCACTTGCGATAAATATATAGACTTAAACGCAATCTCATTCCCATAACCGGACAACACGCCTATGCCTGTAAATGCAAGAAACGGAATAGGTACGCCTTCTAAAAGTTCGATTTCAAGCGATTTTTGTGCAGTATCCGTAATATTTCTGCTAATCACGTTCACCTTAAACGAATTAGTGGTCATAAACGCCACGTTGCCACTTGAATCCTTTTCTACGTTAACAAGGTCATAATAGTTTATTTTATCCGTCAAAGTGGCTATCACAGCGTTATTAAGCGTTTTAGTCATGCAAACAGACGTATAATCTTCACAAATCCTAAATATGCGTGTTATTATAACGTTTTTATAGTAAAAAAATCCGCCCAAAACCAACAAAAAGATTGCCAAAAATATGGCGAATTTTTTAAAAGCGGATTTTTTCTTTTTCTTATACCAAATATTACAGTCGCAATATTCAACCATAATATATAATACTTAAAACTAATTCTTTTTAGACCTTGCCTTAAATATAAGTGCAAAAATATACCCAAAAATGATGGCGGCAGTTATTCCCATACCCGCAGCGGTAATACCACCCGTTATAGCCTTAAACAAACTTTCTTTTGCACCTTTCATCGCTCCGTCGGCAAGAAGATACCCAAACCCACTAATCGGTACGGTCGCCCCTGCACCTGCAAAATCAACAAGGAATTGATATACGCCTATCGCCTGTAAAAATAATCCCGACAGCAAAAAATATACCAAAATTCTACCAGAAGTAATTTTGGTAAAATTAATTAAAAGTTGTGCTATCGTACAAATAGCACCACCCACCAAAAACACCTTTAAATACGTAAACAAAACGTCTAAAACGCCCATATTTCCCCCTTAACTTTCTAACCCGACTGCGTGTGCAATACTTGGGATACTTTCCCCTTGTTGGCTTGAAACGGACGACAATAACGCCCCCGTTGCAACGAGAAGTACCCTTTTAAGTTTTCGCTCTTTTAATAACCTAAAAAAATACGCAGAAAACACCATCGCCGAACAACCCGCACCGCTTCCGCCTTGAAATTCATCTTCACGGATATTATACACAAGTTCCCCACAGTCCACGTGTTGAGATTCAATATCAACACCCTTTTCCCATAAGATATCTTTTAATATTCTTGACCCGTAAGTGCCTAAATCACCTGTGATAATTAAATCATAATACTCAGGTGTAAGACCGCTTTCCTTAAAATGTGTAAATATCGTATCAGCAGCGGCGGGTGCCATAGCCGCACCCATATCGTTGGGGTCAGTTACACCGTAGTCAACTATTTTCCCTATCGTTGCGGACACTATTTTAACCCCGTTTTTGGCGTTAGAGATAACACACGCCCCCGCACCCGTTACAGTCCATTGTGCAAGTGGTGAACGTGTAGAACCGAGTTCTAACGGATAACGATATTGCCGTTCTGCAGACGAAAAATGACTGCTTGTGCCGCATACGACGTTTTTCAAATAGCCACCGTCAACAAGTGTTGCACCTATCGTTAAAGACTCGGTGAAAGTTGCACAGGCGTTATACACACCCATATATCCTATTTGAAAATTCCTTACTGAAAACGTTGAAGCAATAATTTGATTAAGCAAATCCCCTGCAATTATAAGGTCTATTTCATCTTCGGATTTATCTGCGTTTTTCATAGCCCCTATTAAAGCGTGATAAAGCAGTTTTGTTTCGGCTTTTTCAAAAGTGCTTTCGCCAAACATATCGTCGTCGAGTCTCGTTTCAATATATTTTGAAATACATCCCTCACTCTCTTTTGGCCCCGCTATCGACGACGTGGCAATAATACACGGCTTGTTTTTAAAATAAATGGTTCGCTTCATACTAAAAAATCCTATAAATAACGTAATAAATAAGCCCAACGCCAACGCTACCCGCAACACCAAAAACTATGATAGGCCCCGCAATCAAAAACATTTTTGCGGCAAGTCCGTAAATATAACCTTCTGTTTTAAATTCCATTGCAGGCGAAACGACCGAGTTTGCAAACCCCGTTATAGGCACAATCGAGCCACCGCCCGCATACTTTCCTATCCTGTCATAAACGCCAAGCCCCGTTAGCAACGCCCCTAAAAAAATCATAATCATTGATACGTATGCGGAAAGTTCGTCGCCTTGCAATAAGAATACGTATTCTAATAAAAACCTAAACGACTGACCTATCATACAAATAACACCGCCAACCCAAAAGGCACGAAACAGCATCCGTTTCTCTTTGGTTTTAGGTGCGGTTAACTCTACGTATCGTATATAGTTTTGATTAAGACAAGACTTTGCGGTTTTCATTACTACCTATTCTCCTTTTTAATACTTTCTTTTATCAACGTTTC
>SVIL01000067.1 GCA_015069505.1 Clostridiales bacterium | reverse complement strand
GTATTCTTTCTTTCTAATATCAAAAGCACCCGTTCTTGCGGCAAGTGAGTAGTCGATTACCCTCTTACCCGTCAAAACGTAGCCAACGTAGTCACATATAAGCAAAATTTTATTTGCACGTGCGAAAGTATCGGGGGCGTTTTCTTTTATCCACAATATCTTTGAGAGTGAATACATAGAGTGCGGCAACACGCCCGTTACCCTGAACATATACTCTTTGCTGAATTTAGATATAATTTCTTCGGCTTGGGTCTCTCCCCTCGTATCTGTGTACATCATAGGGTTGAAAAGCACGTTATCGTCTTTGTCAAGCATAACGAAAGATTCGCCGAAAGAAGATATGCAAATGGAATCGATATCGTTTTCTTTTCCTGCGTCTTTTATTAGCAAAAACAAAATTTCGGTCAACGCCTTGGTGTCAACGTAAAAATCATTATCTATTTTTTTTAAAGAATACTCTTTTAAGCCGTAAAAAACTATCTCACCCGAACTTGAAAAGACTTGGCACTTACAACAAGTGCTACCAACGTCGATTGATAAAAAATTCATATTTATCCCCCCTTTATACCTATTTTATTTGATTTTTTTATTTAAATATAGTATTATTAATAAAAAAATATGGTAAAATCGTATCTATGTTTACTAATAAAGAATTAAAACCGCAGACGAAAATTGACAAGTTGCTTTTGGACTTTAACACGCTTACGAATATGAAAATTTGTATTTATAATACGAACGGCGAGGAAATCGGATTTTACCCCGAAAGGTTTTGTGCGTTTTGTGACTTAGCGAGAAAGGATAAGAGTTTTGACGACAAATGCAAAAAATGTGACCAACAAGCGGTGCTTAGGTGCAGGACGGAAAGAAGTGCTCAAATTTATACCTGCCACGCAGGACTTGCAGAGTGCGTTGTGCCTATAATCGTGGGCGAAACGATACGTGGGTTTATTGCGTTTGGGCAAGTTAGACAAAGCGGTAACGAGGGGGGATTTTTTATAGACCCGTCGTGGTCAGATAACTTAAAAGAGGAATATAAAAAACTACCTGAATTTTCACCGAGTATTATTCAAGCCGCCGCTCACGTTTTAGAGGCGTGTGCAAGTTACGGGCAGTTAAAAAAGTTTGCAAGTTCGTTGGATTCCACCCTACAAACGAGGATTGAGGAATACGTAAAACTGCATTTAACCGAAAAATTAGGGGTGGAAAGACTTTGTAGGCATTTTCACTGTTCAAGGAAAGAATTATACTCTATTATAAAACAGTACTACGGTATGACCCCTGCCGATTACATTAAACAAGTACGCTTAAAATACGCTTGTAATTTGCTTTTGACTACCAAAAATTCGGTATCTAAAATTGCCGAACTTTGCGGTATTTACGACTATAACTACTTTTCAAAAATATTCAAAAAGCAGTTCAATATGTCGCCGCGGCAGTTTAGAAACAAATAGAAAAGTTTGTTATCCAAAGCCCTTTTTTAAATCAAAAAAGGGCTTTATTTTTACCAAAAACCCCCTATTGACCTTGGATTAAAGTTAAGATATAATGAAGGCATGAAAAGATTTTTTATGATTTTTTTGTGTTTGGCATTAGCACTTTTTTGTGGTTGTAATAGATTAGATAATGATAATAAAAATCAATCATCTAATCCACCGATAGTTCAAGTTCCTGCCCTTCCGCCCGTAGCGGACGAGGACGGTGAAGAGGAAATAGAAAACGAAAAGAAAAAGAAAGTTTATATAGTTTCTAAAACCGACGGGTTAAGGATTAGAAGTGGGGCGGGCGATAATTACACGGTAGTGGGTAGCCTTGACAAGTCCGACGCTCTATTGTATAAGGGTGAAAAAGGCAATTATTACGTAAGTAGTTACAAAGAGAAAACCGCGTACGTACATAAAAATTATTGTACTCTTTTAGAGATGGATACGGCATCAAACGAGGTTGAAAGTGCAATAGACTTTGGCTCTACCCTACTTGGATACCCTTACGTTTGGGGTAGTCAACGCTATCACTGGGGAAACGGAAAACTGAATACGAATTTCGTGAACGGGGAATTTGACTGCTCTGCGTTAGTTCAATACGTTTACTACAAAACAAACGACGTTCTTCTTGACCTCACGAGTAGGGCTCAATCTCTTAACGGGAAAGAGGTTCAAGGCGAATTAATGCGTGGCGATTTGATGTTCTTTACCAACGCTTCAAGGATTAACAAGCAAGGTGTAGAAAGGATCGGGCACGTAGGGATTTTTATGGGCAACAATTACATTTTACATACGGCAAGCGACCACGCCGTTATAGAGCCTATTTCAAACACACGCTGGGGATATTTTATCACGGCAAGACGAGTAGTCTAACAACTTAATATTTAAGCATACAACAAGTTTACGTTGGTTGTAGCCCACTATGATTTTTAATAATTATAGTGGGTTTGCTTTTTTAAAATAATAATGGCGTAGTGCCTAATACTAAACACTACGCCATACTTGAATTAATTTTTTATTCTTTAAAGATTTCGTTCTATCAAATCCGTTTCTATAATTTTATTTTCTAAAATTCTAAACGTCTTTATCTCGTTATGAGTAAAATTTGCTTCAAATTTTATTTGGGCAAGATGAAGATTTATTACCGCCGAAGTTTCCTTTCCGTCCGTTTCAAAAGCCCTTAATATATAGCCGTTGCCGTCATCTGCACGCTTAAACGCCGATATTGATATATTAGATTTATCGACGGATACGCCCGTATATTCCTGTGGCAATACGCCATTATGGAAAGTTTCTATAACGCTGGAAAGTTTTACGTTTTGTTCTAACGCAACACGGTGACAATCTTCAAAAGACTTAAAGGGTGAAATTGAATAATTAAAGTCGTGTATGCCCGTGTCCATATAATCGCAAAACTCGTCTCTCTCGCCGTAGTGGTCGCAATATATTGCCGTTCTCAAAACAGTCATATATCCTACGTTTTTATCCACGCTGAAAGAGTATTTTGAATCGTTGGCAATACATATACCCCCCTTATCGTCAAAGATAGAAAACCACTTGCCACACGGGTATTCACCGTTATCGTTCGGACGGTCTATATAGCCGTACTGATTTTCCAAATACACTTTGAGGTCTTCACCAACCGATGCGGGGAAATAAAATCTTAACATCCTGTGTTTTTCGTTTAATTCTACCCTACAAGATACTTCAACTATATCTTTATCGGGGTAAATGCTTACGTCTTGACGAACGACTGAGCCTTTATAATTTGACGTTATACGCATAGTAGCACGCACGCTACCGTTCTCAACTACGTGCATAGTAGCGTTATCAAACTTGCCAAGTTCTTTATCAAAAGACTTTACGCCGTGTGCCCAAGCGTCGTAGGCGGTTTCGTCATACACACCTACACCCGTAGGTGCGGAAAGATATTCCTTTCCCGTAGATTTGTTGATTATGCTTCTTATCCCGCCGTTTTTAGAAAAACTAACCTTTATAAGCGAATTTTCCATAAAATCGTCGCCGACCGTAAACGGGCTATCCGAAGAAGGCTCGTCATTAGCAAAAATCTTGACTAACTTATAACCAAACGCGGGAACTTCGGTGTAAATCAACGTACTATATTTATTAAGTTTGCCGTCACAATGTTCGCCACGTATTATTTGCGATGGGATTACGTTATCGTTTTTGTCAAGCACCTTAGTCGCTTTGGGATAAATTTTTACCGCACCCTTAACCGCCCAAGGCAATGAGTTAAAAATAACGACGGGGCTGCCCAACTTTTCGTGCACGAAGGGATAGAAGGTATCCGTTCTAAATATATCGGGCGAATTTCCGTAAAGGGTGTCAATATTCCAAGATATCCTTTGCATTGCTAAATTTGACTGTTTTTCGGAATCGGCAATTACACCGCCCAGAATATTTACACAATCTTCTACGGCACTCTTTACCACGCAACCGCAAAGCGAGTCGTGGAATTGACAGAATAAAAGTTTTTTCCAACTGTCCTGAATTTCCTTAAAAGGATAACCGCTATTCAACAAGAAATGCGAAGTTGAAGACAAGACTTCCGTTTTATAAAGCGAAGTTTCGGCTTTTCGGTTGCTTGCTTTTATCTTTGTATTTAGGCTATAACATCCCCTTGCGTGGTTTTGCAAATCCCCCGTAACCACGGGTAAAGACGAATAATCTTTATCTTCAAAAAAATCGTTGACGGTAGAATACTTAAAGATTGCGTCGTCTTCTATCAATTTATCTATTTGTGTAAGCAGTTCTATGGTTGGACCGCCGCCGTGGTTACCCACGCCGTAAAAAGCCATTTGCTCACAGCCTTCTTTTTCGGAAAGGTCTTTGACCTTTTTTAAATCGGCAATATCTTTTATGCAATAAGTTATAGGCACACGATAGCATTTGACTTGACTGCCGTCTAAACCTTGCCAAGTAAACGCACTTTTTTCTAAGGGTTTTTCCGAATTATCCGGTCGCATAAACACGTAATAATCCAAACCGCTTTTCTTCAAAATTTGCACTATGCCACCGTGTCCAAAAGAGTCCACGTTATAGCCAACCTTTACGTAAGTATCAAACTTATTCTTAAAATAGGCTTGTGAAAAAAGTCCTTGACGAACGAAGGCTTCACCGCAAGGCAAATTACAGTCGGGTTGAACGTACCACCCACCTGCTATACACCATCGCCCTTCTTTTACACGCCTTTGAATTTCGGCAAACATTTTGGGGTCAACGGCTTCTATCCATTCGTAATACATAGCCCCTGCACAAGTAAACTTGAAATCGGGAAATTCGTTCATCCTGTCCAAAACGCTTCTAAACGTTGACTTGATTTCCGAAAGTCCTTCTTGCCATTGCCATTGCCACACGGGATCTAAATGGGCGTTACCTATTAGGTGTACCTTCTTTTTCATAAACTACTCCGTTATATTTTGAAACAACTTATAATGTTTGTTTGCAAGATTTCTTAGTGGCGTTATATCCGCATTTTCACCGTTTATAAACTTAAAGACCGCTTCGCCTATGGGTTTTATTTCTCCGCCCCTTTCAGGTTCTGCCAAACTTCTTATAAGCCCAAAATTGTCTTCGCTTGCACTGTCTTTAGTATCGTAACGATTGCTTAAACACCATACGAGTACGGTATCGACAAACCCTAATTCTTTTGAATAATTGAGAAGTTTTATCATTTTTTCAGCACATTCTTGCTCAACTTTATCCCCTAAACCCTCGTCGGTAAAGCCCATTTCTGTAAACCAAACGGGGGTGTTTCCGTCGCCGTATTCTTTACAAACGTTATAAAAATCGATTTGGAATTGCTTCCACTCTTCCACCGAACTACAACCCTCTTTAAGGATATACGGGTGCCAGTTAAGTATCTCAAAATAATTGTCCGGATTAACGTCAGCATAGTCGTAACCGGTAGGCAAAGTTTGGGATTTTATAGCGTTATAAATGCAACGTAAATAGTCGGGCGATTCCACAAGTGCGGTTAAGCCCGGGGTCATAACACGGTTTTCGGGATTTACCGATTTTACCGCTTTGGTTAGATAATAACACATATCGGCTATGATATACCCCGCTTCTTCATAACTCCACATAAAGTCCGCGTTATCCGTTCCACCGTAAGTAAAACCGTTTTGGTTTAACGCCGTGCCTTTATAATGGTCGGGTTCGTTGGTAGGCTCAAAATAACGTATATATGGGAATTCTTTTGCAATCATTTCCCAAGCCTTTGCGTTTATTTTTAGCCAACGGATATAAAAATCTTCTTCGGTCAACGGGTTCGGAACGCACATAGGGATTGAATAACCGTAATCATACGGATACAAATAGTTATCCGTTAGTGCGACTATTCTGGTTATCCCACGCTCGTAAAGTTTGTCCAAATAACTGTGAAGTTTATCTAAGGTTACCTGATTAAAAGAAATTTCATCAGAGGAAACGCTGGTCTTAAAAAGGTTGCCAAAACTCATATTTATACGGGTACTATCCCCACCGAACGCAGGGTTTATATCCACCAAATATTCTTCAGTCAAACAAGTCTCTCTTGCCCCGCCGTAAATTTCCGCAGGAATCCCGCCAAAGCCGATATGCATAACGTCCGTTTTATAAGTTCGCTTATTAGCACAACCGCCAAAAACAGTCAGTACCGAAAGTACTAACGTTACAGATAATATAATTGAAATAAGTCTATTTTTTAACTTCATCTTTATCATCCTTATTTTCAACAGTTTCTTTACTAAGTTTGTTTTTCTTTAACAATATTAACGTGATAACTACGCCTGCACCTAAAACGACGACCCCACCAACGATTGATAAAACGATCACTATGGGGTTTATACCGTTTTGTAAAACGGGTTTTTTAGTCCTTTCGGGAACGGCGTCTTCTATCGGGTCGTAGTCGTGTTGTTCTGCCTTATAATTGCTGTCAAACGGGGCAATAAACAGTGAGTTCACAGTCAAATCACTATTATTTGCTTTTAACGTTATCTTTGAATAGTTAGGTGCGTAAGAAAAATCCGCTACGTTATAGTGAATCATATCCCTTGCTTCGCCAAAAGATTTTACGCCTACCATAAGTCGTCCGTTTATGACTTCTACACGCAGAACGCTTTCGTTAGAAGTTTTTATGGTTCTGTCAAAAAACTGTTCTTCGCTGTCAAAAGTTATCTTTTTGGCGGTGTAATTGACAGTCAAAGTGCTATCACCCATAGTAATCACTATATCTTCGCCCACGAAATATACGTACGCTAAAAAGGAATACGCCGTCTTTGAAGTCTGAATATAGCCTGCATTTTGCGAAGATGAAAGTGTAAGTTTGCCGTCTAATTGATAGTCACCGCCGACCGTTATATCAGTTAAATTTACATCGCTTTCCGTTTGAGAAAAATCCACGCGAATCGTGTCTATTACGTCTATTGAATTGCTATCGGCAAAAGC
>SVIL01000066.1 GCA_015069505.1 Clostridiales bacterium | reverse complement strand
ACTTTGGTAAAGACGGTCTTGCTTTAATATCCTTTGGCGGTTATCAAGAAGAAGTATCGATCCCCGCTATAAGCCTTGACTATTATACTGAAACCGTTACTTCTAACTTCTCAATGAACTATGACACTAACGAAGTTACTAACGGTAAAGTCGTTTATACGCTAAATGACTCGTTAGACGCAGTAAAAGTTGAAAAGGATATCACGGGTATGGTTAACGTTGGTGGAGATATGTTTAATATCTACGACGTAATGCTCGGCAAAATCTCTTACGCTACGGTTGACGACAGCGTTGTTGTGGTTAACCTTGACAACTCTACGCTATCAAGCATAAACGTTTTCAACCTTTCAACTGTATTTAACGTTACGGGCGAAACCAACCTTTCAACCATGGCTTGCTGCGGTAACGATACCGAAGTCCAAGTAAAGGGCAACGGCACTTTGAATATTACGGCAACCGGTAGTGACAAGGCGATTTCTATAAGATGTAAAGAATTTAAGACCCTTGAATCAGTTACCGTGAACGCTATCTCAAATTATAAAACCGTAAAAGTCTATGCGGGTACGTTCAACGTAAATTCAGGTACCGTTAATATTGAAACCACTTCAAGTATCGATATGGCGTTAAACGTTGAAAACTTAGTTATCGGTGACGACGCTAACGCACCTACCGTTACCGTAACCGCAAACGGTGCAAGTGGTATATCAAATACAGATCTTGGTGTTGCAGACTGGTCTATTAAAAACGGTACGTTGAACGTTGTTCAAAACGTCGCCGGATACGTTGGGCTTAACTTTGATCTTGCAAGTGAACAAGAAAAATTATATATTGGTGCAAACGCACAAGTTAACGTAACCAACTTTGGTGCAGGCGTTGCCGCTTGGAACGGTTCTCAAATTTCTATTGAAAACCATGGCACTTTCTCAACCGACGGATATATTATGGTTAAAGGTATTTATAACTATGGCACGTTTACCGTTGATATGAGTGAAAAAAGCACTGGTGATCCTGTTATTAGAACAGACAAACTTGTAAACGGTACTGCGGACAAGCCTGCAGATATGACCGTTTTGGCAGGTAATACACAAGATGGTATTACACAGTACACAAATGCATTTGAAATAGAAATAATGAGTGGTACACTAAAAGTTGAAAGACCAGGTGCATCTCAAGTTGGTCATGACAAGAATGCAATAGTTACGTATGGTGGTGACAAATGTACTGTTTATGTTGCCGAAGGTGCTAATGTAGTATTACCTGGTTGGGCTTTTGGCACAGCCGCACATGGTGGGTCTATGTCAGTTGAAAATTATGGTACTGTAAATATGTATTACACTACTATGAAATCAAACGTTGAATATATTGGAAATTCCCACGTAGGTTAATAGGAGGTGACGGAAATGAATAATTTTAAGAAATTTTATGAAAGTTGTAAAATTGAAATTTTGTCCGTTAACTCTGACGTAATCTTGGGCAGTGATATGCTTAACGAAGACGGTTCTTTTGACGGTCAAGAAGAAATCCTTGGCGGAAGTTTGTTCCTCTAAAAACTAACAAAATTAAACACCTTGCGGTAAAACTGCAAGGTGTTTTTTTGCGATAAAAACGACTTATTTAGTTAAGGTAAAGTATTGACTTATTATATTTTTAGTTATATAATAAAACTACTATGGAAACTTACGATTTAACAAAATTTTTGACCCCATTTTGGCAAGGTAACACTGTATATTACGAAACGGGTATGTTTTACTTAGAAGACGGTGAAATCACCTTGCTTTTCACACCCGATAAGGTTTTGTCCGTAACCGACTACGGCTTGCAAAAAACCTATGTTTTGGGCAAGGACTATATAGTCAATGGCAATAAGTTAATACGCACCAAAAACAGCAGTATTCCGTTTGCCACGCACGACGACTTGTATGCAACCGCCCCTGGCAAGTATAACATCGGGGTAGAGCGTTCACGTTGCCCCAACTATAAAGAGGGCTACGACTATCTTGCTTACGGTGAACAGGACACCTTTACCAAATTCCAAATCGCCGTAACTTACACGCACAGCGGTAAATTTAACGGATATATCCCAGAGGGCAAGTCCGACCGTTTTAAGGGTTTTAACCGCAAATTAGCGGATAAAAACCGTATAAAAATGGTGGTTTACGGCGATAGCATTGCTACGGGTTGTAATGCAAGTGGTTCAGACCCGGGCGGACACGTACCGCCCTATTGCGATATCTATCCCGTAATGATACAAAAACACTTAGAGCGTACGCACGGTGTAACTATTGATAACAGAAACGTTGCGGTTGGCGGTTGGTCAACCAAGACGGGGATAGACAACTTTGACGAGCGTGTGCTTGCCGAACCGTCCGACCTTATGATTCTTGCGTTCGGTATGAACGATTTACGCACCCCGCCAAGCGAATACAAGGCGATGATAGAGGATATGGTTCTAAGGTACAGAAAGAATAACCCCACGGCGGAGGTGGTTTTGGTTGCGACTATGATACCTAACCCCGAAAGTACTTGGCTACTTAATCAACCCTTGTTCTTAAACGAACTTTTAGACCTTGAAAGCCGTTACGACTTCCTTTCCGTTGCGAACGTAACCACCACTCACGAGGATATCTTAAAGGCGGGCAAACGCTACCGTGATATCACGGGCAATAATATAAATCACCCCAACGACTTTATCGTAAGGCTTTATGCACAAACGGTCTTAAAAACGTTAATAGGCTAAATAATTTTAACCCCGACTTAAAAATTCGGGGTTAATTTTTATTTTTTAATTTATAAGCATTGAAACTGCTAAAAGTTTATGGTATAATAAAAAAACAAGTGGGGGATAGTTATGGCTGACAAAAAAGAACGTTTATATAAAAAACCTAATCCGTTTACCTACGGCTTTATAAAACTTGCGTCTAAGATAATTTGCAAGGTTTCTTATCGCTTAAAAGTCGTAAGAAACGAACTCAAAGGCAGTCGTGGTAGGCGTGTCGTAATCGCTAATCATGAGTCTTCTATTGACTTTATGACGGCTTATTCCATCGTTCCTAAAAGAACGCATCTTGTAATAAGTAACGCCTTTTTGAATACCAGTCCTATCCGTAAAATAATCGAATCCGCAGGTGCTATCGGCAAAAATCAGTTCAAGACCACCTTGACTGATATGAAGCGTTTGAAAGCCGTTCTCGATAACGGCGGCGTAGTTTATTTTTACCCTGCGGGGCTAATGAGTGAAAGCGGTGCTTCAACACCTATTCCGCCTGCAACGGGCAAAACCCTTAAATGGTTTAACGCCGACGTTTACGTCGCTAAGGTAAGCGGAACGTATTTTCTAAACCCCAAGTGGTCTAAGGTTAAACGCAAGGGCAAAACCTCTTTGGACGTTTATAAACTTGCAAGTAAAGAGGAACTTGAAAGTATGTCCGTTGAGGAACTTTCAAACCTCGTTGAAACACACCTTTCCTTTGACGCATATAGAAATAACGAAGTTAATAAAGTTGCCTTCAAAAACGGCGATAACGTCGTGGGGCTTGAAAACGTTTTGTATAAATGCCCGTCTTGTGGGGTAGAATACTCTATTGAAGCGGTGGAAGACAACGTTTTGGCTTGTAACAAGTGTGGTTACAAGGTTAAAAGCGATAAATACGGCTTACTATCTGCCGTTGGCGATACCGATGCCGTTTTCAAATACCCAAGTGACTGGCACGCTTATATCGAAGATTCAGTCTATCAATCTATAAAGGATAACAAAGATTATTCTTTGCAAACTAGTGCAGATATCTATATGATAAACGAAAAGAAGCACCGTTTTGAAAAGGCTGGGCACGGCACCGTTAGGCTTAACTTTGACGAGTTTATTATTGATGCAAATTTATTCGGGCAAGAATTCCACAAAACCGTTTATGCGGGCGACTTACCCATATTGCCGTTCGTTCCCGGCGAACGTTTTGAGATTCAAGACGGCACGGATATTTACAGAATTGTACCCGATGACGGCAGAATCGTTATGAAGTGGATTTTCACCTTAAAGTCCGCGTTTAAGATTAGACACGAACAATAATTTGATAACTAATTAATTTTTACTATAAAAAAGGAGAAAAGTTTTCTATGATTATTTCTGATACGATTAAGTATATCGGTGTAAACGACCACGACCTTGACTTGTTTGAAGGGCAATACGACGTTCCTGACGGTATGGCGTACAATTCCTACGTTATACTTGATGATGCTATTGCGGTATTTGATACTGTTGATGCCAAAAAGTCGGCAGAGTGGTTTAATAATCTTGAAAACGCTCTAAACGGCAGAACCCCCGATTACTTAATAGTTCAACATATGGAACCAGACCACTCGGCGTTAATCAAAGCGTTTGCGGATAAATATTCCACCGCCAAAATTCTTTCGTCCGATAGAGCGTTCGTGATGATGAATCAATTTTTCGGCACCGATTTTAGCGAACGTAGGGTATTTGTTAAAGATGGGGACACGCTTTCTCTCGGCAAACATAATTTGACCTTTATTACGGCACCTATGGTTCATTGGCCCGAAGTTATAATGACTTACGACAGTTTGGATAAAGTCTTGTTTTCCGCTGATGCATTTGGCAAATTCGGTGCATTAGACGTTGAAGGTGATTGGGCTTGCGAAGCACGTAGATATTATTTTGGAATAGTCGGTAAATACGGCGTACAAGTCCAAGCAGTTCTTAAAAAAGCCGCCGCTTTGGATATAAAGACCATTTGCCCCTTGCACGGACCCGTTTTAACTGAAAATTTAGGGTATTATCTTGACCTTTATAACACATGGTCAAGTTACGGTGTAGAGTCGGACGGGGTGGTTATTTGTTACACGTCCGTTTACGGCAATACTAAGTCCGCTGTTTTAAGTCTTGCAAAACTTCTTGAAGATAAAGGGGTAAAGGTTGCGGTAAACGACCTTGCCCGTTGCGATATGGCAGAGGCGGTTGAAGATGCGTTTAGGTACGGAAAAATCGTGCTTGCGACCACCACTTATAACGGCGAACTTTTCCCGTTCATGCGTGAGTTTATAAACGAACTTTTAGAGCGTGGCTATAAAAATCGCACGATAGGCATAATTGAAAACGGTACGTGGGCACCCGTTGTTGCAAAACAAATCAAAAAGGCGTTTGAAATTTCAAAGGATATAACATTTGTTGACCCCGTCGTTACTATCCGATCGGCTCTAACCGATAAAAACCTTTCAGACCTTGAACTTCTTGCAAACGCACTATAATTAATTTAAAAGATAACCCCCGCTTGGGCGTACGCCCAAGCGGGGGATTTTTATTTTAGTAACTTTTCAAAATTTCGTTTGCTACTTTTTTAATCTTGTTTTTCAGTTCGGTGGGGTAAAGCACTTTAAGACCGCTACCGTAACTCATTATTTTAGAAACAAGCCCGTCATCGTTTGGTAGTTTAGCCGTTGCCTTAAACTTTCCGCCTATTTCCTCAACGTTCTCAATGCCAAGCCACTCTTCTACGTCCGATAAAACTTCTTTGCCTACCTCAAACCCAACTTCCACGCTTTCCACGTTGTTGTGCCAAAAATCGAACGGCAAATTCTTTTCAGATATATCCTGTCTTTTGAATTCGGACAAAATCTTTGCACTTTCAATTCGCCCCGTCTTAAAAAACCTAAACTCGTTTCTTAAATGGCAAAATGCGTAAACGTACCAAAGCCCTTGCTTAAACACTATAATATACGGGTCGATAACCCTTTCGGTAACGCTACCGTTTCTGTCGTGGTACTTAATGGACAGTTGCAAGCACTCATCCGCACATTTTTGCAAAACCTTTAACTTGCTTTTATATCCAACCGTATCCCCCCAAGGTCCACCGTCGATAACAAGGTTACCGCTTTTAATGTCAAATCCGCTATACTCGTTCTTTTTAACCGCTTTAAGTTTAAGTATCGCCGCCGAAAGTTTTTGGTTTTCCACGCCGTCGTTTATAGCCGTCAAAGCATTTATTACTTGGTCAAATTCCGAAACGGTCATAAACGTAGAAGATATTTTATACGTATCCATAATCGCAATACCGCCGTTATTCCCACGTATGGTGTAAAGTGGCACGCCCGCAAGTTCTAACGAATTTATGTACCTATAAATACTGCGTTTGCTAACCTCGTACTTTTCGGCTAAATAACTTGCACTAACGCACCGTTTTGATAAAAGTTCAAATAAAATCGCAATCATAATTTCATATTTCATAATAATTATCTTCCTTAAAACATATTATTTATCGTGGCGTGTTTTAACTGTTTTTTGACACCTCTTACATTTTAAATTAAACCGCCCTTAAAAGTCAACTATTTTTAAATAATTTCTCAAACTTGACAAGCGTATGTCAATAATACGAGTTAAAATGTGTTTGTAAACTGATTAAGGAGATAAAAAATGTTAAATTATATTATAAGATTATTATTTGATAAAAAAAGCAAAACAAATAAAACCGTAGTTTGTAGGTCAAGGGAAATCGCCCCTATTCAAGTGGTGAGCGTAAAAAGAACCGCTCTGTCCGAATTTTTTGACGGACAAAGCGGTCTAAACGTAAAAGAGAGAAGGTACAAGGTTGAAAGTTCTATATTGCAAAATCGTGCAGCAGTTTCGCAATCTCGTGACTTTTATCCACAACGGGATTGCCCTCAAAGTTTGAGGATAGGTTAAACCTGTTTGCATATACTTGGCTAACGTAATTGACAAGCGATTTTTCGGTCAAAGCATTTTGTTCTAAAACGGAAACTAAACCTAATTTTTGAAAATACCTTGCGTTATAAACTTGGTCGCCACGTGACTCGCCTTTGGGTAGTGGCACTACGACGCAAGGTTTTTTTAATGCCAAAAGTTCGTTTAGTGCGTTAGCACCGCCCCTAGTAACGCAAACGTCCGCAGCGGCAAACGCATATTCAATATCGTCAAGGTATTCCATTTGGTAATACCCACTATCCTTTTGTTTATCGTCTAAATTACCTTTTCCGCATATATGCACCACGTCGAATTTAGGCAGTAACGAATTTAAACTTTTTCTGACCGTTTCATTGATAATTTTAGCACCAAGACT
>SVIL01000065.1 GCA_015069505.1 Clostridiales bacterium | reverse complement strand
TTCCCTTCCATCCCCCGTGAAGGCGAAGGGACTCTTTTGCATAATCCATAATCTATTTTCCTCCAAATCTTTTAACTTGAATTTATTATTCTAAAATAAACGCTTCGTAAATAGCACGAATACAATTTTCATAATCGGAATTTTGTACGCCTACTATTATATTCAATTCGCTTGAACCTTGGTCAATCATCTTTATATTTATGCCCTTATCCGCCAAAGCCTTGAAAATCTTCGCAGCAGTACCCGAACGCCTTGCCATACCGTGACCAACGGTTGCAATTAAGGATATGTTCTCTATAACGTGGATAAAATCGGGGTTGACGTTTTCTCTTATTCCGTTGACTATTTCGGTAAGTACCCCGTCTTTAAGTTGTTCGGATTCGATAACTATTGACAAGGTATCTACGCCTGACGGAACGTGTTCAACGCATACGCCGTAGTGTTCAACTACCGACAATACTTTACGGATAAACCCGACTTCAGAGTTCATTAAAGACTTTTCCATAAAGATTACGGTGAAGTCCTTTTTGCCCGCAATACCCGTTATAATGCTATCGCTATCCGTGTACTTTTCGCTTGGGACTATCATCGTACCAGCGTCTTCGGGTTTGAAAGTGTTTTTGATATTTATCGGAATACAACGCTTCATTACGGGGAAAATTGCTTCGGCGTGCAACACCGACGCACCCATATACGACAATTCGCGAAGTTCTTTATAAGTCAACTGTTTGATAACTTGCGGGTTTTTTACTATTCTTGGGTCGCAAACCAAAAAGCCGCTTACGTCCGTCCAGTTTTCGTATAAATCCGCTTTGGTGCCACGTGCTATTATAGAGCCTGTAATGTCGCTTCCGCCACGGCTAAAAGTCTTTATCTTGCCCTTATAGTCGCAACCGTAAAAGCCGGGGATTACTGCATATTCAACGTCGTCAAGTCTGTTTCTTACGATATCGTCGGTATATTCGTCGTTAAGCCTGCCTTTACTGTCAAACCTAATGAGTTCGGCGGCATCAACAAAAGTCGCACCGAGTAGGTTTGCCATAACGATAGCACTCAAATATTCACCCCTTGACGCAGTAAAATCCGCACTGCACTCAGAGATAATTTCCTTTTCGGTCTTGTCCAAAATAGCGTCTATATCAAGATCTAATTTAAGGTCTTCTACTATGCCCTTAAACCTTTCTTTGATAAGTGCGAAACGCTCACTGCAAGAGCCTGTTTCTTTAACGTCTTCGTAACACTTATAAAGGGTATCCGTTATCTTTATATCGTTTTTGTCCCTTTTACCCGGGGCTGAAACGACTATATACTTTCTGTCTTTATCCGCTTCAATTATACTTTTTACTTGTAATATGGCTTTGGCATCCGCCATTGAAGTGCCACCAAATTTACATACCTTTATCATTTCGTTATCCTTCTTCCTTCTAAATAATATCGTTTTTCAACACCCTCGCCCATAGAAAAAGTTTTTCTTGGGAAAGCACCCTTCTCGGAAACGTACTTAAAGAGGTCTGACTTGTTGAGTTTTTCAAAGATAATACCTACCGAATTATCAGTTCCGTCAACTAATTTTTTTAGGTTAGCCTCGCCGTGGATATAGTCCACCGACCCGCCGTTTTTAGATAAGTAGTCTTTAATATAAGCATCGACCGACCTTATACCGTCGGGCAAGGAATTTTTGCCGCTTAGCGTAAGTGACTTTTCGCCGTCTAAAACGACTATCTTTCCACCGTCAATCTCTGTTAAACCGTCTATAAACGCCTTTTTATCAACCCCTTTAACAAACCTGAAAATAGGTTCAAAATATATGCCTTCGTCGTAGATATTGACGAGTTCGCATAGGGCTATCCTTGCGGGGTGGGTTTCACGCTCCTCATCGGAGAGGGTTTCTTTAATAGAGTTCCACATTGTCTTTGCGGTTGCCAAAGAGTGGTTGCCGTCCCCTACCGCAAATGCAAAATCGTCTTCTTTACCGTATTTATCAATAAGCCTTTGGCTATCTAAAAGTGCGGAAAATTTATTTATTAATTCTTCGTTTTCAGGTATAAAATACCCTTCTACGTGTCCGCCGCCCATATTCAATTCAAAATCGTAAACCTTGTCAAACTCACTACGACGCTCGTAAAGAGTTTCCAAAATCTCTCTCTTTTCGTCGTCGAAAAGCACCATTACGTGCGGAAATTCAATGTCGGCGTTTTTACGGATTTTAAGGCGTGGGGGGATACGTTCTTCAATGGTGCCTTCGGTTGCACGGATAAGCGGTTTTTTACCCACCGCATAGTCGTAGCATTCAAGGTCTATCCCCGCAACAAGCCCTATACGCCTTTTGACGTAAGGGGTGGAACGAACGACTAAAACGAAGCCTTTGGCAAGTTCGTTAAAGTCACCGTTTAGAATATACTTTTTTATGTTTGCGTTTACCCTTTCAATCCTCTCGTCAACGTCTTTGTCAAGATAGATTTCAGGAAGCACTAAGTCAAGAGTGGTTTTTTTGCCTTTGACTTGGTCTTCCAAAGATTTCCAGTATTCGGGTTCACTCGTAAACTGGTCGCAAGCAATACACGCCCAAGCTTGCATATCAGTAGTGTTGGGCAACAAAATATTTACCGATTTAAGTCCTGTGTTTTTCATATTAGTCCTTATTAAATGTTGATTATTATTACCGTTATCAAGGCTAAAAACAATGCGATGCCAAATATGCCCACCGTCTTTAAAAAGGTGTTTTTGCCCTTTTCGGTTTCTTTTGAATATTGATAATCGTTATCTTTCATATTACTCACCTCTCATTATTGCCAGTAGTAATTTGACAAGGTCTTTTTAAGTATCTCCGCATCGGCGTATCTTATAAGTTTGCCCGCTCTTGCGATAGATATGATACCCGTTTCCTCTGAAACGATTAAGGAAACGACGTCGATAGTTTCGGTTATCCCAAGCCCCGCTCTATGCCTCGTGCCGAGGTCTTTGGGAAGCCCGTCAATCTTTTGAGCAAGCGGTAAAAAACAACCCGCTGCAACTATTTTAGTTCCGTCTATAACCATTGCCCCGTCGTGTAAGGGGGTCTTTGGAAAGAATATACTTTCAACTAATTCGCTTGATATATCGCTTTCAATGGCAACGCCGCTATCCAAAATTTGCTTAGGGATATTGCCGTTTGCCAAAACTATGATAGCACCTACGTTATTTTTTGACATATCTTGAACGGCTTTGACGATTTCAGTTATACATTTACGACTTTTCTCTTCGTCGTAGTAGCCTTCGCCACGCTTTGCGTCAGAGCCTTTGATATTTCGCTTTGACCAAATCACACGCTTAATCTCTACGCTATACAAGATTATAACCGCTATCACCATCAGAAGTGGCAGTAACAAGAAAAATCCGTTGTCAACGCCGTCGTTAAAAATAAATATCGCTGCGGCAATGACCATTATCGCAAGGAACATTAGCACGAGTGTACCCGAATTATTATTGATTAAAAACTTAATCAAGTAATAGTACATAACCGTGAACGCAGCAAGACTTACGCCGACCATTATCGCAAGTTCAGGGCTTGCAATGGTGTTATTCCAAAATGCAATTATCTTATCTACAACCATTTATCATTCTCCCGTCATTATCTTGAAAAGGTTTAGCCATAGGGCTTCGGTTTGTTCTAAATTTCCGTTTTTTATCAAATAGTCCGTCTCTGAAAGAGAGTCCACCGTCTTTTTTAAGGCACGCACCTTGAACATTTTAGCCTGCTCTTTGGCTTTTTTTACGGCGAATTCTTTTATTCCTAAAAGTTCTGCAATCTCTGACGGTTGTTTTACACTTATGGCTACGTGCAGAAGCCTTCTAAAATAATTATATATACTTACGATAAGTCTTTGTGGCGTTTCACCCTTAGACATCATATCCGAAAGCACGCTTAACGCCTTGTCAAACCGTTTTTTGCCTATAAAATCCGTCATCTCGTAAATCTTATGGTCAGTATCTCTTGCGACCATACTCTCTACGTCGGCGATTTTTATGCTACCGCCACTACCCACGTAGGATATGAGTTTTAACGTTTCGGTTTCAATTCTGGTCATATCCGACAAACAATACTCGCAAAGAGTTTTTGCCGTTTCCATATCTATCCCCACGCCCTCTTTTGAACACTCTGCTTTTACCCAAAGAGTAAGCGTATTGATTTCCGCCTTAGAGCAATCGACCACCGCCACTGACGGGAACTTCTTCAATCCATCTTGTGCCTTTTGGGTGGTTATTATCAAAATACTCTCGGGCAAGGGTGAGTCAAAGTAGGATTTTAGTTCACCTTTAAGTTCGTCCTTTGTGAAGTTATGTTCCGAAACGAGGGTTATTCGCTTCTCGCTCATAAACGGGTAACTTTGAAGGGACGATAAAAGTTCCGAGATAGTAAAAGCACCGCCTTCAAACCGTGCGAAGTTCAAGGTAGGCTCGGTTACGAACTTACTTCTTAATAGGTCGATACCCCTTTTTTTGAAAAAGGAATCCTCGCCTTCAAATAGATATATAGGGTGTACTTCCCCACCCATCAAACCGTTTTTAAACTCTGTAAATTTCAAACCCAAATTTCCTCTTATACATTGTAGCACTTTTTATCTTGTTTTGCAACAATGTGTAAAACTTTTTTGGGGCTAATGCGTTAAATTTTTACTATATAATTGCCCGTTTCTTGTGCGGACGGGCTACCACCCGTAGTTAGGTAACTTACGCAGTACTTTGCACTAAACTTTTCTTTTGCCTTTTCAAAGTGACTCATTGACACAACGAAGGAATATTTTGGCAATAAGTTTAGGGTGGAAAAGTATTGTTCGGACGGTAGGCGTGATATAAAACAACAACTTTCATCGCCCTTTTCAAGCGTAAGCACTCTACCGCCTAAATCCACCTTAAAAGACAACTCGCCCACGTTAAAACCCTTTACACGGTCGATGCTATGAAAGGTTAGATTGTGAAAGGCTTCTTCAAGGGTTAAAATTTCAATCTCGTCATACGGGTAGGCGTAATACACCGATTTTACGTCGGTTATGGAAAATATAATAGTTAGTGCGGAAACGGGGTCTAACCTTTCGTTGCCGTTTACGAATATTACCGAATCAAACCCATTGATAGAAAGTTCGTTTACCGCACGCTTTAACCTACCGCGTGGAAAGGTGTATTTTGCGTAATTGACGATAAGCACGTCGGTATCTTTACAACTTACAACGCTTGCACATATCCCGTCCTCGCCCACGGCGATAATTTTTAGGGCGTTCCTATAAGATACGGTGGAAAATACACTGCCTAAGACGAACACTATAACGCAAGAGATAGATACGATGGTTCTTGATAGAGTTGAAAGGTTTATTCTGTCCGATGCAAACACTATTCCACCGTAATAAAACACGGAAAAACTGCTTACGATTATTCCGCTTACCACTAAGCCTCTGTAATCGAAAAAGTTTATTACGTCCACCAAAATATTCATAAATTGAGTGGGCAAAAACAGAGTTATTTTTGGGATTGCAAATAGTCCGCCAAGCAACGTCATTGCAAACAAGAATACGTACAGCACACCAACCACGGGTAAAAATAGTAGGTTTATCAGTGCGGATACTACTGAAAAGTAACCGAAAACCGTAAGGGTTATGGGCAAACTGAAAAGTTGAGCGGATAAAACGGTACCAACCGATAACGCAAGTCGGTGTGGCAAGAATTTTAGTAATCTTGCGATAGGTCTTGATATCAACGCTATCCCCAAAACTACGCCGAAGGATAATTGAAAGCCGACTAAAAAGAGTTGGGCGGGACTGAACAATAATATAAGTATGCACGCAAAAGATATTGACGATAATCCATCGTACTTTTTACCAACGAGTTCTGCTATCAACATTACGCCCGTCATTATAGTTGCCCTTAAAGACGAGGGCGTAAAACCGCATATCCCCGAATAGAATAAAAGCACCGATATTATTATGAAAAATTTAAGGTATTTATTAAGGTTTAGTTTGTTCGCCAAAAAGTTAAGTACCAAAGCACAAAAGCCGATATGTAACCCCGACACGGCAAAGATATGTGCTACGCCCGCAGTACGAAAATTTTCCAAAACCGAGTCGTCAACGTAATCAGAGTTACCGCACAAAATTGCATAACTTACCGTAAACGCCTTTTCGTCCATATTATTTTTTAGCGTGTTCTTTATAAACTCGTTTACCCTTTCAAACGTTGTCGGGTCACTATCTAAAACCGCAAGCCCCTTATTATCTATGAGTGCGGTGTATTTTATAGAATCTTGAACGAAGGTGGACGAGTACCTATTCTCGTACAAGACTTGCCTATTTTCAAGTTCGGCGGTGAAACTAATTAAATCCCCTGCCTTTAACGACGTTGCACCGTAAACGTAAAGCATACATTTGTAATCGGTTTTCACAGACTCGTCACTAAACCTTAAATCGGTGAGAAGCACTGCACTTCCGCTATCGGTTGGGCTTACGCTTGCGACACGGGCGGTAAGAGTATATTCCATAGTTTTTAGGTCTGCCGATTGGTAAGAGTTGACGGTTAAAAAGTAGGTTACCCCGCCGATCACCGCAAGCATAACGGCAACGGCAATCGAAATGAGTTTTACTTTCACAAGGGCTTTACCGCAAAATCTTTCCCCACCCTTATAGAAAAGAAATAACGCCACGTGTAAAAATATCGATAGGGTTAATAATAAAACCGCCAAAAGTATTTTACCGAAAATAAACGCATAGGCGATTAAAATACCCAAACACAAACTTACGGCAAAATACGTTAGCGGTCTAAAATTAATAAACTTTTTCATCTAAATAAACCCTTTCGACTTTTATAGACAAATTTTAGACCATACGCAAAATTTTGTCAACAGTTATACTTGCACTTTTTAATCGTATTTGATACAATATAGTTAAGCCTGCCGTGTTCGATAGGAAAAGCAAAAAAAATCCACAGATAATATTAAAAGGATGTCCTACGCTTTTCGAGAGCGGTGCTTCTGACCGACGTTTTCTCGGTCATTAATAAGAAGATGCAGACCGATTTGCCGTCACGACAACCGCCTGTTTACGAAACGGGTTATTATTTTCTTTTCCGTCGGCACAATGGTGGGTTAACTTTTTTTAAAATAAAAGCGTATTCGTTTGCCAAAATAAAAACATTGTGCTAAAATAAGAATACTTAAAAGGTATTTAGGTATGCCATCATGGTCAAGCGGTTAAGACGCCGCCCTCTCACGGAAAAAACCTGGGGTTCGGT
>SVIL01000064.1 GCA_015069505.1 Clostridiales bacterium | reverse complement strand
GAAGTATTCAATTATCTTTAATGCTAACTCTATCGCACCAACGACTATTAGCAGGAATTGTATATCTTTCATAAAGATAACCTCCTTTTTCTTTGGTAAAAAGGATAAAATCTCTTTATATATTTCAACAAAGAGGGGGCAATCCGAAATCGGATTGCCCCCTCTTTGTTATTTTCTTTTTAATAAAGTTATGGGTTAACTTTTATGTACTTATTTAAGTATTGAAATGGTAGCACTTATGGTCTTTTCAAGTGCTTCTTCTCCGTACTTATCCACTTCGGCTTTACTCTTTTCGCCATGGGTTAAGCACCCCGCCCCGCCGATACAACCGCCAACGCACGCCATACCCTCAATAAAGTTGCCGTCCAAAACGCCTTTATTGAGTTTTAACAGTGCCATACGGCAAGCCTCTATACCGTCGCATATAACGGGTTTAACTTCAAAATCAATACCCTGTTCTTTTATCGCTTGTTCAACCGCACTCGTAAGTCCACCGCTTCTTGCAAATATCCTACCAAAATACGATGCGTTGTCAAGCACACCTTCTTCAAGCGTAGCGATATCAATGTCACGACTATCAAAAAGTGCTTGCAATTCTTCAAAGGTAAGCACAGTATCAACGTAAGGTTTAACGCTTTCAAGTTGTGCTTCCGCCTTTTTTGCGGTACACGGCCCTATAAAGATAACCTTTGCGTTAGGGGTAATAGTCTTTACGTACTTTGCAAGCATTGCCATCGGCGACAAGTTGTGTGATATATGCCCTTCAAGGTTAGGGAACGCCGATTTAACATACTCAACGAAGGCGGGGCAACACGAACTCGTCAACACGCCCTTTTCGGCAAGTTCACGCGATTCACTCATCGCAACCATATCCGCACCGAGAGCGGCTTCTATTACGTCGTTAAACCCTAAACGATTTAAGCCCGTTACCACTTGCCCTAATTTTGCGTACGAAAACTGACTTGATATCGACGGGGCGACGATAGCGTAAACTTTATATTTGCCATCCTTACAATTCTTTTCGCCCTTCTTTAAGATATCAATGGCGTTGACTATGAACGATTTGTCCATAATCGCCCCAAACGGGCATTGATAAACACACGCACCGCATTGAATACATTTGTCGTTATCAACGGTTGCCGCTTTTTGCTCGTTCATAGATATAGCCTTTACCTTACAAGCGTTTTGGCAAGGCCGTTTACGCCCCACTATAGCGGTGTAAGGGCAAACCTTAGCACACGCACCACACTCTTTGCATTTGGATTTATCTATATGTGCAACGTGGTCTTTATCAAAACTTATCGCACCAAACTTGCACACGTCCTCGCATCTATGGGCAAGGCAACCACGACAAGCGTTAGTGACCTCGTACCCACCGACGGGACATTCATCGCAAGCGATTTCAATGACCTCTATAATATTTTTGTTATCGGTATCCCCACCCATAGCAATTTTAACCCTTTCGCCAAGGATAGCCCTTTCTTTATAAACGCAACAACGCATAGTAGGTTCGTTACCGGGCACGAGTTTTTTGGGGATATCGATTAAGTTTTCAAGCAAAGCATCTTCCCAAGCAAGCCTTGCGACTTCTCTTAGAACCTTGTATTTTAAATGTTGTACTTTTGTATCAAATTTACGCATTTGACCCTCCTGATTAAAAATAACTGACTTTAATGCGTTTTCCCATCTTTTTAAGACAAGCCGACAATTCTTCAACCAAACTCATTTTGATATTAAAGTTTATGGGCAAGTCGGGGTTTTGGTGGGCGGGGTTAATCGCCTTTCCAACGTAAAAATTTATATCCGTGGCTTCTTCAAACAGTAACCGACTTATAAGCGAAGCCCCGTCCTTCTTAAAATTCCACTCTTCATATAAAAGGTTATCGCCAAGATAATCTTTTGCGTATTCTATGACTTTGCTTATGGTGATAACGCCCTCGGTAACCAAGTCCACCCCCTCGATCTGTGCCGTTGGGGGAACGTCGCTACGCTCAAAGTTTAGGCTAGCATTGACGGTCTTACCAAGATATTTTGCCGCAATGGACGAAGTCGTACCACCGCATACAATATGCTTGCCTTCTTTAGAGAAAAACAAAGCCATCATACGGTTTGCATCGTCCCTTATAGACGGTGGACCGAACAAAATGCTCATAGGCTCTCTTTTACGAACCTTGACCACGCAAGAAGTAGTGTCGTCACCCGGTCTATACCCGTAAAGTTTATCGCACTCGTCAACAAGCATAGTCGAGAGATTTTTTGCCGTATATCCACCCGCAACAAGTGCTTGCATAAAATCGGCTATATCCTCTCGCTTCCAACCAAAATTGTACCTACCGCCAAGACCTGCGTGCGGACAACCATCACTCATCGCAACAAACACGTCGTTTTCTTTTAATTTGATGGTAGTTTTATATATTTTTTTGCCACCGATGTTCATTTCGGTTTTGAGGTAGTCGTACTGGTCATAATCACGAATAATTATAACGTGTGGATTGTCGTACTGAATAATATCCGCAGTTTCGTTGTTTAGCAAATGGATAATAGTAAACGTCGAATACGCCACGCCACGCACCGAACATACGGGTAGCGTTGCGGCAATGGTGGATACGCAATCTTCAATCGGCAGTCCCGCCGCCATCATCGTAGAGATAATCTTTGCGGTCAAAGTGGATAAAACACTCGCCTTTACACCGCTACCTAACCCATCGGCAAGTACGATTACCGTTGAATTTTCGCCGTATTCAACAACGTCAACGTGGTCGCCGCAAAGTTCTTCGCCAACGTGATTAACGCTCTTATACCCTATATCCACGCATAGATCATTCATCTTCAATAGACTCCTTTAATTTCGTCAAAGCAATCTTGGTTTCCGCAGCGGTTTCGCCGAGCAATGACGCAATTTCTTGAACTATTCTCATCTGCTTTTCGACCACGGAATCCGCGACCTCAACGGTGTTCCTATTTATACGTGCTTTCTTTTCCCTTTCGGCTTCATCGTCCGTAATATCACGCATAATACCTATAAGCATACGACAATCCCTATCGTAAACGACGGTCTGTTCTACATACTTTTTATATTCGGCAAGATAAACGTGCTTATTGCGAATTTCCTTGCCGCTTTCTTTAACCTTCACAAAAAGACTTGGGTCTAAAATCCGCACTACGGGTTCGCCAAGCACGTCGGACTCAGCCCTGATATTCATAATCTTCCTTGCGGCATCGTTGACTTGTTGAACTTCAAAATTTTCGTTTAACACGATTAATCCGTTCGGCGTATTTTTAACGATAGTATCCGAAAAACTTTCCGCCTTATCTTTTAGGTAAGGCAAGCACATTGAGATTTCCGCCTTGCCTTGAATAATGGCGATCGCCTTTTCACGACAAGAATTATACCCGCACGACCCACAGTTGAGTTCGTCCGAGAGTTTGAACTTGCCCATTTGCCTAAGCACGGACGTAATTTCTTCATCGGACGGTCTTTGCAATTCACGGTCGATAACGGCAAAGTTTTTCCTTAAATAACTTGGCTTAGGTTGTGCCACTTCAAAATCACGCTTACCCGCATAATCAGAAACGGTAACGTAGTCTTTAATAGGCGAAGTGTTATGATACTTTTCCATAACGGGTCCACCTATACAACTTCCAACGCAAGCCGACATTTCAATAAAGCATTTATGTATTTTTCCGCTCTCGATGTCTTTAAGTGCGGATATGCAATTTTCCACACCGTCAATCGCCAAGTAGGTATATTCCGAATGCCTTGTGGTCATAGTTTTCAAAATACCGCCCGTAGTTGGGAAAAACCTTGCACGGCTATTTTCGGTTTTATCGACCTCTTTTTCAAGTTCAACGCCGTTTGCTTTTAACAAGTTGGTAAGTTCTTCAAAAGTAAGTACTGCGTCAACTATGCCCTCGTAGTATTCCGCCTCGTCCTTTTTAGCAACGCACGGCCCGATAAACACCGTCTTTGCGTTAGGCATTCTTCTTTTAATATCCGAACAATGTGCTTGCATAGGCGACATAACGTCCGCAAGGTAGTGTAAGCACTTTGGATGGTGCTTTTGGATAAGCAAATTAATAGAGTGACAACAAGAAGTTATAATTACGTCCCTATCGTCCTCATTAATCATCCGTTCGTATTCGGTTTTAACGATAGTTGCACCAACGGCGGTTTCTTCTACGTCGTAAAAACCAAGTCTTTTGAGTGCCCTTCTCATAGCCTCAATTCCCACACCCTCGTAATTTGCAATAAAGGACGGTGCAAGGCTAACGACGACGGGGTCGCCGCTATGTAAAAGCACTTGAACCTTTTCGGTCCCGTCAACGATTTCCTTTGCGTTTTGTGGACAAACTACGAAACAATGCCCGCACAAAATACACTCGTTGCCTATAATGTGGGCTTGGTTTCCGGAAAAGCGGATAGCCTTAACCGGACAATGACGAATACACTTATAACAGTTTTTACAGTTTGATTTTTTTAGCGTAAGGCAATTAATCATCGTTTTTAGCCCCCTTAATTTTCTCTAATACGTTTTTTGTAAAAAATTCCTTAAAATTCTCACGAGTAACCCCTACGTGAATATCGTCGTCAACTTGAACGGTAACGCCCGTGCGATTACACTTGCCGATGCAAAAACTACCCGACAACACCACGTCCCCTTCAAGATGATTTTCTTCAATAGCATTATTAAAAAGTTCCACGATTTCCTGCGAGCCTTTTAGATAGCACGAACTTCCTACGCAAATTTGAATGAATATCATAACTTATATCCTTTGAAGCACTTCTTTCTCAAAAAATTCGTCAACGTCGTTAGGGGTGACGGAATACACCTCTTCACCTATGGCAACGCAAACGCCCTTTTGACAGTTCCCCATACAAAATGAACCACCAAGTTCCACCTTTTCGCCAACGCCACTTTCCCCGATGAGTTCTTGAAGCCTTTCTACGACCTGGCGTGAACCTTTAATATGACAAGATGATCCTATACAAACCGTGATTTTCATTTGAATTTATCCTCACTATTTTATTCAAAATCCAAAGCGTTTACCTTAGAAAGCAAAAACTTTCTCGCTTTTTCATTACATTTTATCGACTGTGAAGCCGCAACGAGCGGAAGCCAAGACTGTATCTCTTTTAATTGTATTTTGCTCTTTTTACAAACTAAATCGATATATCCCTTCGCACCCGAAAAGTCCTCGTCAAGCAAAAACAAAAGATATGTTTTAACCACGTCCGCAACCACGTTGCCTTGTGAAGCGTGCGACCAGTCCAAGATATACGGCGTGCCATTTTCTGCTATAATTACGTTAGACGGGTTAAAATCGCCGTGACAAACCCTCATATTCTTTGGCTGTTCTTCAAGGCGAGAGTGAAGGTTATAGCGTACTGTTGCATCAAGGTCGCAATCCTTAATTTTATAATCTATTTTATCCTTAAGTTTATTCAGTTTTGGGCATTGTTTTTCGTGAACACCCATCTGAACGTCAACCAAAAGTTCCACGTACTCTAACTTCTTGGTCGGGTTTTCTTGCATAAGTTGATAAAGAGTTTTTCCCTTTATATATTCGGTAACAATCGCCCATTTACCGTCTATCATACCGACTTCAAGCAATTTTGGCACGTTAATCCCCGATTCCTCTATGCACGCATGGTTATGTGCTTCGTTAAATACGTCCGCTTTGGGATAGCCCGCACAAAATACCTTTATCACACGGTCACCGTCACGGTATATGGTCTTATTATTCCTTACTGCAATAACTCTATCAAGTCTCATTACTATTTCCTTATATTACAACGCAAATCTTTAACAGCGTAAATTTTTATCTAAATCAAATTATTTCTTTGATTGTTTAAGTGAGCAAGCGAAAGTGCTAAGTTCTCTTGTTTAACTATTACGTCGCTTGGCACATCTAATCGGCAAGGTGCAAAATTCCATATCGCCTTTATTCCGCTTTTAACCATTATATCACATACTTGTTGTGCCGCATTAGCCCCAACCGTAACGATTCCTATCTGTACTTTTCGTTCTTTGCAGAAAGACTCAAAGCAGTCCATAGGCAATATCTTCTTGCCCTTGTTCCCAAACTCAAAGGCTTCGCTATTACGGTCGAAAGCAGCGATTATATCCACGCCAAACTCATTAAACCCGCCATAATCAAGCAACGCCTTACCTATCTTACCCGCACCCACTAAAATTACGGGGGTCAGTTCTTCAGCACCCAAAACCCTTTCGATTCTATTTATAAGTGCGTCGGTTTCATAGCCGACCTTTGGCCGCCCCGCACCGCTGACCGCATTTAGGTCTTTTCGAACCTGAACTTCACCGAGAGAAAGTGCCTTTGCAATGGTCGTTGCGGAAACATGGTCGTTATCAACTACGCTTTTTAGATAATTTAAGTACGTAGGCAATCGCCCAAGCGTCGCCTTTGTAAGAGTACAGCGATCCATTTTTTACACCTCCTTTCGTAATTTAACAAAAATTTCCATCAATAAACTTCTAATAATTCCTATAAAAAGGGCTGTCAAACAAACAGCCCGGATTATATTAGTTTTTAGTTAAATATTCGTCGATACCCTTCGCAGCAGTCTTTCCCGCACCCATTGCCGAGATAACGGTTGCCGCACCCGTAACAGCGTCGCCACCTGCGTAAACGCCGTTTCTTGAAGTTAAACCGTCCTCGTTTACGATGATTCCGCCACGTGGGTTGACTTCAAGCCCCTTGGTAGTGGATTTAATAAGTGGGTTTGGCGACGTACCGATAGACATAACCACCGTGTCAACGTCGATAACAAACTCGCTACCATCGATAACCACGGGACGACGCCTACCCTTTTCGTCAGGCTCGCCGAGTTTCATCCTAACGCACTTCATACCCGTAACGAAATTGTTTTTTGGGTCACGTGGGTTTTCAGGATTGTGGTACCCCAAAATCTCAGTGGGATTGCAGAGCAATAAAAACTCAATGCCTTCTTCCTCTGCGTGTTCAACTTCTTCACGCCTTGCGGGAAGTTCGTCCATTGAACGACGGTAAACGATATAAACCTTTTCCGCACCAAGCCTAAGTGCCGTTCTCGCAGCGTCCATTGCAACGTTACCGCCACCTACAACCGCAACCTTTCCGCCCTTCATAATAGGCGTTTGCGGGGTGGTTTGGTACGCTTTCATAAGATTGCTTCTAGTCAAAAATTCGTTCGCAGAATACACACCGCTAAGCGATTCGCCTGGGATACCCATAAAGTTAGGAAGCCCCGCACCCGAACCGACGAAGACAGCCTCGTAACCCATATCGAAAAGTTCGTCAATGGTCAAGGTCTTGCCGATAACAACGTTTGTTTCAATCTTAACGCCTAACTCTTTAAGCGTTTCAACTTCTTTTGCAACTATTTTCTTTGGCAAACGGAATTCAGGAATACCGTAAACCAACACGCCGCCCGCCGTATGCAAAGCCTCA
>SVIL01000002.1 GCA_015069505.1 Clostridiales bacterium | reverse complement strand
CGAAATGCTTAAATACGCTACTGATCTTCGCAGTATGACGCAAGGCAGAGGTAGTTTTACCGCAGAATTCTTGCGTTACGAAGAAGTGCCTTTCTCAGCACAAGACAAGATTATTGCGGATGCTAAGAAAGATTAAAAAAGGAGTTGTTTTTATAAATGATACTTACAATTTGTCCTAATCCGAGCATCGATTGTACTATTGAACTTGATAACCTTAACGTGGGGATGCTTAACAGGGTAAGGAACAAGGTGGAAACCTATTCCGGAAAAGCACTTAACGTGGCTAAGGGAATAGCGAGATTAGGGGAATCGGTAACCACTACGGGGTTTATGTTTGACGACCACGCAAAGATGTTCGAGCAATCGCTTGAAAAGGAAGGCGTTAAACATAACTTCGTTTACAACCACGGTGCGGCACGGGTTAATTACAAGATTATAGATAAGCGGTCGATGCTTACTGAAATCAACGACCGTGGCGAGACCGTTTCAAGGCAAAAACAGTTGGAACTTATCGACCTTGTTAAAAAACTTTCCGAAGACTGCAACATAGTGGTTATGAGTGGAAGTTTGCCGAGTGGCGTGTTCCCTGAGTTTTATGACGAAGTCTTGTCGGTTATTCCGTCGAGGGTCAAAAAAATCGTCGATGCAGAAAAGGATAACGTTCTATCCGCATTAAAGAGCGGTGGCGTATATCTTGTTAAACCTAACCTTAAAGAACTTGAAGAGTTTTCAGGACAAATGGTTAGCAGTAAGAAGGACATCGTTAAGGCGGCGTTAAAGTACGTAAACGCGGGTGCGGAGAACGTGCTTGTTTCCTTAGGTGCCGACGGTGCGGTGCTTACTAACGGTAGCGAAAGTTATTATTGTAAATCGGCGTCCGTTGCGGTAAACTCTACCGTAGGTGCGGGCGACTGTATGGTTGCCGCTACTTGCGTTCAGTTAGAGAAAGGCGTGCCTATGGGTGAACTGTTAAAGCGTAGCGTTGCGGCGGGGACTGCGGCTATTACGACGAGCGGAACTAATCTTTTCCATAGAGATAAGTACGAAGAAATTTATACAAAATTGACGGTTGAAAAACTTTAATACAAAAAGCATCTTGAATTTCAAGATGCTTTTCTATTTGTCTAAAAAATAACCCCCTTGGCTTTTTGCCAAGGGGGTTTATGGGTTTAATCAAAAGATTATTTGCATTCGTCTGCTTTGCCAGCACAACCCAAAACGTTGATGAGTTTATGTCTAACGATTTCTTTGATGTTAGCACGTGCAGGTTTTAAATATTCTCTGGGGTCGAACTTGTCGGGGTGTTCGTTGTAGAACTTTCTGATAGTACCCGTCATAGCAAGACGCAAGTCAGAGTCGATGTTGATTTTGCAAACTGAAAGTTTTGCTGCTTCACGAAGTTGTTCTTCGGGAACGCCGATAGCGTCGGGCATTTTACCGCCGTTGTCGTTTACCATCTTAACGTAGTCTTGTGGAACGGAAGAAGAACCGTGTAAAACGATCGGGAAGTCGCCGAGTTCAGCAGCAACAGCCTTTAAGATATCAAAGCGAAGTGCCGGTGGAACGAGGATGCCTTTTTCGTTTCTGGTGCATTGTTCAGGTTTGAATTTGTAAGCACCGTGAGAAGTACCGATAGCGATAGCAAGAGAGTCAACACCCGTTCTCTTAACGAATTCAACAACTTCTTCAGGTTTGGTGTAAGATTCAGCACCGTGTTCAACTTTAACGTCGTCTTCAATCCCTGCGAGAGTACCAAGTTCGCCTTCAACGGTGATATATCTGCCTCTTGCAGCAACGTCGTGAGCGTAGTCAACGACTTTCTTGGTAAGAGCAACGTTTTCTTCAAAAGGAAGGTGTGAGCCGTCGATCATAACAGAGGTGAAGCCACCGTCGATACAAGCCTTACAGGTTTCAAAGTCGGGGCCGTGGTCAAGGTGAAGTACGATCGGAATGTCAGGACATTCGATAACAGCTGCTTCAACGAGTTTAACTAAATAAGTGTGGTTTGCGTAAGCCCTTGCACCCTTACTAACTTGTAAGATAACAGGTGCGTTTTCTTCTTTACAAGCTTCGGTGATACCTTGAACGATTTCCATGTTGTTTACGTTGAAAGCACCGATAGCGTAGCCGTTTTTGTAGGCTTGTTCAAACATTTTCTTTGAGTTTACTAATGCCATAGTAGTTCTCCTCCAATAATATATAAAAAAATTTTTTTAACTTTTTATCAAAAAATTTGGGAATATGTCCAAACTTTGACAAATACATTATATAACCTTTTTGTCAAAATGGCAAATAAATTTTAAATTTAATCAAAAATACTTTATAAATTTTATATTTGGTTGTATAATTAATTAAAAATACTGTAAAAATAGGTGTGATAAATGAAAGACGTTAGAATTGACAAACTCGCTTATAATCTCATAAACTACTCTTGTTCGCTAAAAGCGGGTGAGAACTTGCTTATCGAAGCCAAAGGCATTGACTATATGCTTGTAAACGCCTTAATCAAAGAGGCGTACAAGGTCGGTGCGAACCCTTTCGTGGAACTCTATGACAATAGGGTTACGAGAGAACTTTTGATGGGACAGACCGAAAGTCTTGCAAAACTCAGGGCTAAGTTTGACGGGGCAAGAATGTCCCAAATGGACGCGTATATAGGCGTTAGGGGCGGGGAAAACTGCAATGAATTATCCGACGTGCCTAAGGACAATATGCGTGTGGAAAGCGAGTTTTATTCACACCCCGTTCACCACGAGATAAGGGTTAAAAAGACCAAGTGGGTGGTGCTAAGATACCCCAATCAAGGTATGGCACAACAAGCGGGGATGAGTACCGACGCTTTTGAAGATTTTTACTTTAACGTTTGCAACCTTGACTATTCCAAAATGGATAGGGCGATGGACGCACTTAAAGTAAGGCTTGACAAGGCGGATAAGGTTAGGATAACGGGGCGAAATACCGACTTAACCTTCTCAATTAAGGGTATAGGCAGTAAAAAGTGTTCGGGCGAAAGGAATATACCCGACGGCGAAATTTACACCGCACCCGTAAAGAATAGCGTAAACGGGGTTATAACCTACAACGCACCGTCGGTTGAACAGGGCGTAAAGTTTGAAGACGTTTGCTTAAAGTTTAAGGACGGAAAGATAATAGAGGCTTCGGCTAACTATACCGATAAATTAAACGCAATTTTGGATACGGACGAGGGGTCAAGGTACGTCGGCGAATTTGCGTTTGGTGTAAACCCGTATATAGTCAAACCGATGGGGGATATACTATTCGATGAAAAAATATCCGGGTCGATACACTTTACCCCGGGCTGTTGCTACGACGACTGCGACAACGGGAACGTTTCCGCAGTGCACTGGGACTTGGTTTTTATCCAGACCAAAGAGTACGGCGGTGGGGATATTTATATCGACGATGAACTTATTAGGCGTGACGGATTGTTCGTTCCTGCCGATTTACAGTGCTTAAACCCCGAAAATTTAAAATAGGTCTTAAAAATATTTGACTTAAAAGTGTTAAAAGGATATAATATTTAGGAAAAATCAAAAAAACAAATTTGGAGGACATCTAAAATGTCAAAAGTAACAAAAGTTGCAATTAACGGTTTTGGTCGTATCGGTCGTTTGGCTTTCAGACAAATGTTCGGTGCAGAAGGTTATGAAGTCGTAGCTATTAACGACCTTACCAGTCCTGAAATGCTCGCTCATCTTCTCAAATACGACACCATGCAAGGTAACTACGTAGCACAAGGTCACACCGTTGAATCTACCGAAGATTCAATCATCGTTGACGGAAAGGAAATCAAAATTTCTAAGTGTGCAAACGCTGCTGAATGCCCATGGGCTCAATACGACGTTGACGTAGTTTTGGAATGCACGGGTTTCTATACCAGTAAAGCAAAAGCACAAGCTCACATTGACGCAGGTGCTAAAAAAGTTGTTATCTCTGCTCCTGCAGGTAACGACCTTCCCACTATCGTTTACAACGTAAACCACAACACCTTAACCGCTGACGACAAGATTATTTCTGCTGCATCTTGCACCACCAACTGTCTTGCTCCTATGGCTAAGGCTCTCAACGATTACGCTCCTATTCAATCAGGTATCATGACCACCGTACACGCTTACACCGGTGACCAAATGATTCTTGACGGCCCACAAAGAAAGGGTGATAAGAGACGTTCAAGAGCAGGTGCAATGAACATCGTTCCTAACAGCACGGGTGCTGCAAAGGCAATCGGTCTCGTTATCCCTGAACTCAACGGCAAACTTATCGGTGCTGCACAACGTGTACCTACCGCTACCGGTTCAACCACCATCCTTATCGCAGTCGTTAAGGGTAAGGACGTAACCAAAGAAGGTATCAACGCTGCTATGAAGGCACAAGCTACTGAATCTTTCGGCTACAACACCGACGAAATCGTTTCTTCAGACGTTATCGGTATGAAGTTTGGTTCACTCTTCGATGCAACCCAAACTATGGTTAGCAAAATCGACGACGACACCTATCAAGTACAAGTTGTATCTTGGTACGACAACGAAAACTCTTACACCAGCCAAATGGTTAGAACGATTAAGTTCTTCTCTGAAATCTAAGGTTTCGTAAAAGTTAAAAATTAAGGCAGTTCAAATTGAACTGCCTTTTTTCTATTTCATTATAAATTTGTGTTTCCGTTACAAAAACAGTTGTTGCCTGTTGTAGAAAGCAGGGCGAGTAACAAGAGTAATTGCGTAGTGTTTATGGTGTTATTGTTTAGCAGTAGTAAAAGCAATGCGATAAGCGTAATATTGTTTGAAAACATATCTTAAACCCCCTTTTTGTCAAAATATAATAAAATAAAGCATTTTTAGTCTTTTATTCTAAAAATATTTACACCATTTATTTGTTAATATATATGCACAATTATCATATGCAAGGACGGTGAAAAAAATGAAAGAAGTTTTACTTGACAAAAGACTGCAAGCGATGATAGACGATTACGTACCTAAGGGGGAAATCCTTGACGATTTGGTGGGGTTCTTTTCCATATTTTCAGATTATACACGCCTTAAAATGATATCGGCACTTGCTATATCCGAGATGTGTGTGTCCGACCTATCGACGCTGTTAAAGTTAAACCAAACCACCGTTTCGCACCAGTTACGGTTATTAAAAAACCTTAACGCCGTAAAGACCAAACGGCAGGGCAAGGTGGTTTTTTATTCGCTTAGAAGCGAAACGCTTAACGACGTGCTGTTAAAGGGCGTAGAGTTTTTGGGGTATTAAGGTAAGGCATTTGTAAATTTGCTTGTAAAATCACGGGAAATAGGTTATAATTAAAGGGTGAGTGTTTTAGATGATAAGTTAAAACTATTACCCGACAAGCCCGGCGTGTACGTTATGCTTGATAAGGACGGGCAAATAATTTACGTCGGTAAAGCCAAAAACCTTAAAAACCGTGTAAGGCAATACTTTTTTAATAGTGTAAAAACCGACAAAGTTATGGCGATGGTATCTAACGTCGCCGACTTTTACTATATAATCGCCCCGAGTGAAATCGACGCTCTTTCCTTAGAAAATAATCTTATAAAAAAACATAAGCCAAGATATAACATTTTACTTAAAGACGATAAGACTTATCCATATATCCGTGTGGATTTAAGGGAAGCGTTCCCTACGTTTAAGGTTACTAGAAAGATAAAAAAAGACGGTGCAAAATATTTTGGGCCGTATATGGGTGGTGTTTCGGTTAGATCGGTTATTGAACTTTTAAATCTTGCGTTTGGTGTACGCCCTTGCGAGAAGGTTTTAGACCCCAAAAAACCGCTTAAACCTTGCCTTAACTATCACATAAAAAAGTGTACCGCACCATGCAGTGGGGCGGTTGATAAAGAAGAGTATCTAAAAAGCGTGGATAGGGCGATGGACTTTTTGGCGGGGGACGTAACGCTTGCTAAGGATTTGCTTAAACAAAAAATGCTTTCCGCAAGTATGAACGAGGAATTTGAACTCGCCTTAAAATACCGTGAAAATCTTTTTAGTTTGGATAAGATTGCACTTAAACGTTTGACGGCTTTAAATAAGTTTATATCGGCGGACGTTATCGCTTGCCGTTCAAACGGGATTTATATGGCGGTTAGCCTTTTGGTCGTTCGTAGCGGAAGGATGCTTGGCGGAAAAAACTTTTCGTTCAACAGTATCCACGAGAGCGACGCCGAAGCGTTGAAAGAGTTTATGCTAAGGTATTACGACAAATCTGACGACTTCCCCGAAGAGGTTATCACCGAAGTAGAACTTGACGACTCGTCTGTTTTAGAAAAATATTTTAAGGACAAGTTTGATAAAGACCTAACGATTATACACGCAAAACAGGGTGTAAGACGGCAACTTTTAGATATGGCTGGCGTAAACGCGTCCGAACACCTTGAAGTCGCAGTCGATAAGATTAAGCATAAAGACGATATGACCGTATCGGCTTGTGCAAAATTAAAAGAAATACTTAACCTTAAAAACTACCCCAAGCGTATAGAGTGTTACGACATATCTAACATTAGCGGTGTGGATAAGGTGGGCAGTATGGTCGTGTTTAACGACGGCGAGCCGGATAGAGAGTCTTATAGGCGGTTTAAGATTAAAACCGTTGAGGGTGCGGACGACTTTAAGAGTCTGAAAGAAGTTTTAGAGCGTAGGTTTGAAAGGCTTAAAACCGACCCTGAAAAATTCCCCAAGCCCGACCTTATGGTTATAGACGGCGGCAAGGGACAACTGTCTGCTATTTGCGAGGTCTTTGAAAGGCTAGGTGTCAGTGACATAGACTTAATCTCTCTTGCAGAAAGAGAAGAAGAAATTTTTACCTTAAAATCAAAAGACCCCGTCGTGCTATCAAAAAGCGATTACTGTTTGAGGATGTTGATAAGACTGCGTGACGAAGCCCACCGCTTTGCGATAACCTATCACAGAAGTCTTAGGGGCAAGCGAGCGTTATCGTCCGTATTAGACGGCGTTAGAGGGCTTGGAAAGGTTAAAAAAAGAGCCTTGCTTGAAAGGTTTAAGGACGTGGGCGGTATAGCCTTGGCGACCAAAGAACAGTTGGTTACGGTCGAGGGGATAGGCGAAGCACTTGCGGATACGATTATAGAAGTACTAAATAAAGAAGGTTTAAGATAGATGAAGTTTGATTTGATTGTTTCGGATTTTGACAGAACGCTTGGCGTGGTGCCTAACATTATTGACCCGAGCGTTGTTGACGCTATAAAAAAGTTTTTGGCAAAGGGCGGAAAGTTTGCCATTGCCACGGGCAGAATGATGTGTTCGGCAAAGATTGTGTGCGATATGTACGACTTAAAGTGCCTTGTCGCTGCATATCAAGGTGCTATGATTAAAGATATGGCAACGGGTGAAGTGATTTTTAACGACGGAATTGACAACGCTACCGCAACCGCCGTTGCTAAAAAGTTTGTAGAGGACGGTGCTCTCGTCTGTGCGGACGTGGACGACGTGCTGTATTATGACGAAGGGAACGTGTACGTGGATATTTACGAAAAAGATTTGAAAATCAAAGGCGTAAAAGTTGACGATATGGTTGAGTTTTTAAGAACGACCAAGGGGACGATTTCAAAACTCGGTGGTGTTACTACAGACCCCGAAGTTGAACGGATAATGAAAGAGTACCCCAACGTTTTTGGCGAAGATCTTATCTTTAACAGCGGTGTAAATAACTTTGTTGAAGTTATAAAATCCACTTCAAGTAAGGGTAACGCAGTCAGGGCTATCGCCGAGTATTATAATATACCGTTAGAGAGAGTTATGGCGGTCGGGGACAGCACTAACGATATATTACTCGTAGATGGTGAGTGGTACGGCGTTGCCGTGGGAAGCGGTCGTGAAGAACTTAAAGCGGTGGCGGACGAAGTTACCGTGCCGTTTGAAAAGCATCCCATAAAAGTTTTGATAGAAAAGTATTGCTTATAAGGTGAAAGATGGAAGATAAAGAATTAGGGCTAACGGAATTAGAAGAAATTGAAGAAATAGTAGAGCCGATAAAGTCGGAAACTTTGCCGCTTATTGCGTTGAGGGGGAAGGTGTTATTGCCAAACGCCGTGCTTAATTTTGACGTGGGCAGACCCGTTTCTCTTGCCGCACTATCAGCGTGCGGACTTTACGGCAACAGGCTTTTTATATCCGCACAGATAAATCCGTTTATCGACACGCCGACGAGAAAGGACGTGTGTAAGGTCGGTGTGGTAGTAAAACTTAACCGCACGGCAAAAGTGCCGGGTGGAAACACCAAGGTTACCGTGCAGGCGTTGTACCGTGCAAAAATAACTAAGTTTTACGATAACAAGGACTATTTTTTGGTGGAAGTTAAGCGTAGCGAGTATAAGACGGACGCAACGGAAACCGAGGTTGAAGCCTATTTTAGGGTGGCAAAGAACGCCTATTACGAATACTCTTTATTCGATAAACGCATAACCAAGGATATGATTTCGGCGATAGTAGATATCAAGGACCCGAACGGGTTTGTTGACGCTGCATTATCCACCTTGACTTTGCACGATGAAGAAGTTCAAAAGATTTTGGAACTTGACGATACTATTGAAAGGCTTAAAGCGTTTGATAAACTTTATGAAAAGGAACTTGAAATCGCAAAGATAGAGAAAAAGATTTCCACGACCGTTCGTCAAAATATCGACAAAAGCCAAAAAGAGTTTTATTTAAGAGAGCAGATAAAGGCTATTCGCACCGAACTTGGCGACGATATTGACGAGAGTAACGAACTTATCGAGCAGATAAAGGCTAAAAAATTGCCTAAGGATATTGAAGATAAGGCGTTAAAGGAAATCGCAAGACTTGATAAAATAAATCCTTCATCCCCCGATTATTCCATAATCTTAAACTATCTTGACTGGCTTAAAGAACTGCCGTTTAACGAGTGTACCGTGGATACGGATAATTTAAGTGACGCAAAAGCCGTGCTTGATAGCGACCATTTCGGTTTGGAAAAGGTAAAGGAAAGAATCGTAGAATATATTGCGGTGCTTCAACTTACCAAACAGATAAAAGGACCTATCCTTTGTTTCGTCGGCCCTCCCGGTGTTGGTAAAACTTCGGTTGCGACGAGTATCGCAAGGGCACTTAACAGAAAGTTCGTTAGGATGAGTTTGGGGGGCGTAAAGGATGAAGCGGAAATTCGTGGGCATAGGCGTACCTACGTAGGGGCAATGCCGGGTAGGATTATTTACGGGCTTAAAAACGTGGGCGTAAATAACCCCGTGTTCTTGCTTGACGAGATTGATAAACTATCTTCTGATATGCACGGCGACCCAGCAAGTGCATTGCTTGAAGTCTTAGACCCCGAACAAAACACGACTTTCCGTGATAGGTATATGGAAATCCCGTACGACCTTTCAAAGGTTATGTTTATAACGACCGCAAATTCTTTGGATACTATTCCGTACCCGCTTTTAGACCGTATGGAAGTTATCGAACTCAACGGCTATACCGACGAGGAAAAGTTGCAAATCGCAAAGAGGTACCTTATCCCCAAGGCGATTAAAAACAACGGGCTTACTGAAAAGAAGGTTGAGTTTACCGACGAGGGTATTAGAGAGATTATTGAAAGTTACACTATGGAAGCGGGCGTTAGAAACTTAGAGCGTGAAATAGGTAGCGTGGTAAGAAAGGTTGCGACAAAAGTCGCTGGAAATAAGCGTCTTAGAAAACAAGTCGTGGATAAAGAGTCGGTGTTCTCTTACCTCGGCGTAAAGAAACACGTTAGGGATATCACGCTTGAAAAGGACGAAGTGGGTGCAACCACGGGGCTTGCTTGGACGGCGGTCGGTGGAACAACTTTGACCATAGAGGTCGGGCTTTACAGCGGTAAGGGTGAAATACTTTTGACGGGTAAACTCGGCGACGTTATGAAGGAATCCGCAAGGGCGGCGATAAGTTATATACGCTCTAACGCGGTTAAGTACGGTATAGACCCCGCAAGGTTTGAAAACACGGATATTCATATCCACGTTCCCGAAGGTGCAACGCCAAAGGATGGACCGAGTGCGGGTATTACTATGGCGACTGCGATACTTTCGGCGTTCATAGGCAAGTCGGTTAAAAAGAGTGTGGCTATGACGGGTGAAATTACTTTGCGTGGCAAGGTGCTTCCGATAGGCGGATTAAAGGAAAAGGCACTTGCGGCGTATAGGAACGGTATAAAGACCATAATAATCCCAAAAGATAACGAAAAGGATATCGTTGAAATCCCCGAAGAAATTCGCAAGGACATACAGTTTATCAAGGCGGACGACGTGGACTTAGTGTTTAGGACGGCGATAAATTTTTAGAATAAAGGTTAAACGATTATGAAAATTACCAAGGCAGAATTTATAACTTCGGTGGCGAGTGCGAATAACTTTTTGGCTACGGATAAGCCGATGATTGCGGTTGCGGGCAAGTCTAACGTGGGCAAAAGTTCGCTTATAAATATGCTTGCAAACCAAAAAAAACTTGCAAGGACTTCGGTTACCCCAGGTAGGACGAGGCTTATAAACTATTTTGATTTTGGCGAGTTTATTTTAGCCGATTTGCCGGGATACGGATTTGCAAAGGTTAGCAAGGAAGAAAAGGCGAAGTGGTCTAATTTGATGGAAAGTTTTCTTGCTACTCAAAAAATCAATTTGCTTTTATCCCTTGTGGATATTAGGCACGACCCAACCTCTGACGATAAGATGATGATAAACTATCTATACCACTACGCAATCCCGTTTACACTCGTGGCAACCAAGGCGGATAAACTTGGCAAGTCCAAGATTAAGCCAAGGGTAAAAGAGATTGCGACCGAACTTAGGGTGGGGTTTGCCGATATTACCGCAACCAGTGCCGAAACGGGTTACGGCAAAGAACAACTGCTTGACATAATTGATAAAGCGGTGCATTTACAAGAGGATATTTAGAACAAAAAAAGACCTACGAAAGATAATTCCGTAGGTCTTTTATATATTTTAGTTATTTTTCTTCTTTGCCGTAGAGTTTTACGCTCATACGGGGGAGTGCCGTTTCGGATTTGCCGAGTGGGGATAAAGCGTTTCTGTAATCGTGTTTTAAGCAAAACCCTTTTAATTCCTCTTGAAGCCTCGTCATATTCCGTTTTTGAACGCCAGATAAAACCTCAACGTATTCTTTTGCCATACCGCCGGCATAAGACGAAAACCTTAAAAGTTCGGCGTAGTGGTTTAGGCAAAAACCCTTCGTGCCGATAAGCGTCTTAAAGAAGTTTTCTTCCTTAGAAAACATCTGGGCGACGGTTTTATAGTATTTTACCATACTGTCTTGCACCAAGTCGCAAATAATACAAGTCTTTGACATTTTATCAAGTGCCTCGGCTTGCTTAACCGCGTGTTTTACGTTTTTGACTTCTTGCACGGTTTTTAAAATGGTATCCACCCTCGTGGAAATTTGCAGTGCCACGGACAACTTGTTTTGCCTTGAATAAAGCATATTAAAATGCTTTTCGCAAAACCCCAAAGCGTTGACTTTAAGCCGTGTGTTTTCTTCCATAACGGCGTCGTTCAAAAACTCGTACAAAAACTGTTCTTCTACTATTTGTTTAATCTCGCAAAGTGGGCATTCGCAGTCCACCTTAAACTTGTCTTTTATAAGACCTGTGTCAATATGATATGCCATAAAAATATTTTATCATAAACTAAAAAAACTTTCAACATATTTATTGAAAATCAAATTTTTTTGTGCTACAATACTAGAAAAATAGAGAAGAGAGGATTATTTATGCATTCGGAAAGGATAGATTTATACGAATATTTTGGGCTTACTCGTCCTGAACACGGCGAAGGTTATCTTAACACTTATATTCAATACGATACTTGTCAAGAAGGTATTAAAAGAATTCGCCCTGCAATACTCGTTATAGCGGGTGGCGGGTACGGTGCGGTTGCCGACCGTGAAAAAGAACCGGTTGCGTTGGCGTATATGAACAACGGCTTTAACGCTTTCTCTTTGGATTACTCGATTGCACCCGTAAAATACCCTTCACAACTTATCGAAGCGTGTATGGCAATGGCGTATATAAAAGAAAACGCCGATAAATATTATGTTGATAAGGATATGGTTGCCGCTATCGGCTTTTCGGCTGGCGGACATTTATGTGGAATGCTTGCCACGTTAAACGCCGAACAAGTGGTTAAAGATGCGTTAGGCGAAAGAGCAAAACTTTGCCGTCCCGATGCCGTCGTTTTATCGTATGCGGTACTCACTTCTGGCGGAAAGGCACATAGGGGTTCGTTCCATAATCTTTGTGGTGGCAATGAAGAACTTGTGAAATATCTCTCTCTTGAATATAAGGTTACGGAATCTTGCCCACCTGCGTTTATTTGGTGTACGGCTGACGATAATATCGTGCCAAGTGAAAACAGTTTGTATATGGCGATGGCATATAAGAAGGCGAACGTGCCGTTTGAACTTCACGTATTCGATAACGGTCCGCACGGGCTATCTTTGGCACAGTTAAAGACGGCTCTTCCAAACAGACCCGACCTAATAAACACGCACGTCGAAAACTGGTTTGTGCTTTCTTGTCAATGGTTAGAAAATAGGGGATTAAAATTAAAAGTATTAGAAAGGTAGGTTATAAAATGTCAAAAAAATTAGGTTTTGCATTAGGTGCAGGCGGAAGCCGTGGCGTTTCTCATATCGGGTTTTTGAAAGCGATGGACGAAGAGGGGATTGTCCCCGATTTTATCGCGGGTAGTTCTATGGGTAGCGTCGTCGGGTCTTGCTATGCCGCAGGGATGAAGCCTGACGATATGTTTAATGAAGTAATGAAACTTAAATTTAATGAGATTTTTGGGCTGACTCTCAATCCGCTTGGGCAGGGTGCGTTGTCCCGTACTACGAGAATGAAAAAGAAGCTTAAGTCTTTTTTGGGTGACAAAACTTTTAACGACCTAAAAATTCCGTTCAGTGCGATAGTTACCGACCTTAATACGGGCAATCCTTTGGCGATTAGTGGGGACAAAAACGTGGTGGATTACGTTGCGGCAAGTTCAACTATCCCTATGATTTTCGAGCCTTTCAACATCGGCGATATGTCGCTTGTGGACGGCGGTGTCACCACACGCGTACCCGTTAAAGAGGTTAGAAAAATGGGTGCGGAAGTCATCGTTGCCGTGGACGTGCTTGGAAAGGTTAGACCCCAACATAAAAAACACCATATGTTTTCAATGCTTTTTAGGGCGTACGATATAATGGACAGTCAGTTGTCAAAGTATAAGATGAAACAGTACAAACCCGACATTATGGTTTTCCCAGACCTCGGTGATATGAACCAGTTGAAGTTTAAGGGTATGGATATGGCGTTTGAAAAAGGGTATGAAATCGGCAAAGAAGTCGCCCCAAAAATCAAAGAACTTATAAAAGACTAATAAAAAATAAAAAACATCTTAAAATTCGTTGATATTTTTTTTAATTTATGCTAATATAATCGGGTAACTTGAATAAGTTGCCCGTATTAACGCTACTGTGGCTCAGTCGGTAGAGCAGCTGATTCGTAATCAGCAGGTCAGCGGTTCGAATCCGCTCAGTAGCTCCAAAAAGAACACCTAAACAATAGGTGTTCTTTTTTTACGTACCAAGCGTTTTGGAATTGACGTAAAATTTTATACAAAAACACCCCCAAAATTTGGGGGTGTAATTTTTTTACGTAAGGTTTAAGGGGTAACACGGTTAATATCACGTGGGAACATCGTTGCTTCACGTACGTTTTTGCAACCCAAAAGGTGCATGGTAAGTCTTTCAAGACCAAGACCAAGACCGCCGTGGGGTGGGGCACCGTATTTGTGTAACATAAGATACGTTTCAAATTCTTCGGGATTCATGCCGCACTTAATCATCTTTTCCACTTGCATATTGTAGTCGTGGATACGTTGACCGCCACTCGTAATTTCTAAACCCCTAAACAAAAGGTCAAAAGACAACGTGTATTCGGGGTCGCTCGGGTCGTCCATCGTATAGAAAGGACGTTTCCTTGACGGGTAATGGGTTATAAAGATAAAGTCGCTGTTAAATTCCTTCTTAGCATACTTGCCCAAAAGTTGTTCTTCTTCGGGGTCAAAGTCCTTCATATCGGTAGGTTTATACTTGAACTTTTCCATGATGATTTTTTTTGCGTCCATAAACTTTATGGCGGGGATGTCCGTAATTTCGGGGATATCCGCTCTTAAAAGTTCAACCTCTTTTTTGTATTCGGTTTTAAGAAGGTTCATAATATATTTCAACGCACCCGTTTCCATATTCATAATGTCTTCAAAGCCGTTGATAAAGCCCATTTCAAAGTCCATAGAGATATACTCGTTTAAGTGCCTTGAAGTGTCGTGGTGTTCGGCACGGAAAACGGGGGCAATCTCAAACACTCTTTCGTAAACGCCGACCAAGGCTTGTTTGTAAAGCTGAGGGGATTGAGCGAGGTAAACTTGTTTGCCAAAGTAGTCGAGTTTGAATACGTTAGTACCGCCCTCTGCACCCGCAAAGTTGATTTTGGGGGAATGGATTTCGGTAAAGTTTTGGCTTATTAGATACTCTCTAAACCCACGTTGGATACCTTCTTGTAATTTAAATATCGCTCTTTCTTTGGGGTTACGCATAGAAATCGGGCGTAAGTCCAAAATAGTATTTAGTTGGATATTGTCAAGTTGTTTTTTATTGATGACGATAGGAAGCCCTTCTGCGGGTAAAGATAAAATCTCAATACCGTGGATTTGAAGTTCAAACCTTTCGTTGCCTTTTGCGTCAAGGCTACCTACGACCTTACCCGTAACTCTAACGCACGCTTCTTCGCAAAGGCGTTCGTCCCAACGATAGTCCGAAAATTCAGGTGCGTAAACGCATTGCACGGTTTCGGTTGCCGTTCTGATTATAACGAAAGCAAACCCCGTCATCTCACGAATTCTGTGGATATAGCCGTGGATAGATACGACCTTGCCGTCGTTTGCCTTAAAATCTTCGTACGATACGGACGAAGTGGTTAAATTTCCGTTTATTTTGTCCATAAGTTCTTCTCCTAAACTTTTTACCTATAAATAATACAACAAATGGTACGCTTAAAGCAAGTAAAAAGCAAAATTTTATTTTATTATTAGTCTTTTTTTAATAAAAAACTTGTCTTAACTCTTTTAATATGATAAAATACTTACGTTTATTAGTAATAACTACATGAGGAGAGTCATTGATGAAAATTGCAGTATCCGTTGAGTCAACGAACGATTTACCAAAAGAATTGCTTGAAAAGTACGATATAAAGGTGATCCCATACACCGTTATTTTGGGTGATAACGAAGTCAAAGACGGCACGATTTCTACTTCGGAAATATTTGAATTCGTTAAGGCAACCGGCGTTCTTCCAAAAACCACCGCTCTCAACGAGTTTGAATATACCGAGTATTTTGAGACGTTAAAGAAGGACTATGACGCAGTCGTTCACATTGCTTTGTCTAGCGGGTTATCTTCTTCTTGCGGAAACGCAACGAGGGCTTCAAACAACTTGCAAGACGTTTACGTTGTAGATAGTCTTTCGTTATCTACGGGTATAGGGCTTTTGGCAATCTATGCACGTGAACTTGCTTCCCAAGGGCTTTCCGCTAAGGAAGTTGCTGAAAAGGTGGCAAAAAGAAGGGAAAATTTACAAGTATCTTTCGTGGTTGAAAGGCTTGATTATCTATTCAAGGGTGGCAGATGTTCAAGTTTGCAACTTTTGGGTGCTAATATACTTAAAATCCGCCCGAGGATTGCCTTAAAGGACGGCAAGATGGGTATGGATAAAAAATACCGTGGATCAATGAGTAAGGTTATCGCACAGTACTGTCAAGAGATTTTGGCGGAAAAGTGTACCCCCGACCTTGAAAGAGTGCTTATTACCTATTCGTCGGCTACGCCAGAGATGGTTAAGGAAGCTACCGACGCTTGTAAGTCTGCCGGATTTAAGAACGTTTACGAGGCAACGGCAGGGGCAACCGTAACCAGTCACTGCGGTGAAAATACGCTCGGCATTATTTATTTCAACGATGGAGAATAATTTTAGAGAGGATATAAGAAGATGGAAGCAATAACACAATTTTTTAACAGTGTAATAGGTTGGATTTCGGCAAACTTGCCATTGTTTTTAGTTATCGTGGGCGGTGTAGTCGTTTTAGTACTTATTATAATTATGACGGTCGTACTTAGCAAAAAGACTAAAAAGAATAAGGTTGAAGTTACCCCTAAGGCAGAGGTTGAGGTTGAACCGACACCCGTAGCCGTAAAGGAAGAAGAACCCGCAGTTACCGAAGAAGTCGTTGAGGTTAAGAGAGAACCCGTTCCCGAAGCAGTTATGCTTTCTTATCCGCCGAGAAGACCTGAACCTGTGGAAGAACCGAAACAGGAAGAAGTTAAAGAAGAAAAAGTCGTTGAAGAGAAAAAGGCGGAGCCCGTTAAAAAGGAAACCGCTAAACCCGTAGCGACCAAAAAGGCGGAAGTGAAGAAGGCTGAAGTTAGTAAACCCGCACCCAAGAAAGCGGATGAAAAGCCCGCAAGAAGGCTTGTTGGCAAATGGGTTATTGAGTTCAAAAAAGATAAAGAATATATGGCTAAACTTCTTGCATCTAACGGTGAAGTTATGTTGTCAAGTGAGATTTACGCATCAGAAGAAGGTGCAAGGGCAGGGGTTGAAACCATTAAAAATTGCGTAGAAAACGGTACTTTTATCATATATAAAGATAAGGCAGGCAATTTTTACTACAAACTTAAAAACGCAAACAATAGGTTGCTTTGCGTGGGTGAAATTTACAAGACAAACGACCAGTGCTTAAAGGCAGTTGAATCGGTTAAGCGTATCGCAAAGGATTCGCCCGTTGCACAAGGTGTTAGCGAAGGTGCAAAATATATTGAATATACCCCGTTAAAGGTTGAAGGCTACGAAGTTAAGAAGGGTCTTAACGGAAAGTGGAAGGTTGAGGCTAACGACGACGGCAAGTATTCGGCAAAACTATACGCATCTAACGGTCAACTTATGCTTGCTACGGAAGCGGTTGCAACTAAAAAGACGGCTACTACGGCTATTGAGTCGGTTAAAAAGAATTCGTTTGACGGTAATTTTATTATCGACAAGGATAAGTTTGGAAGGTTTTATTACAAACTTCGCAATTCACAAAAATCGGTAATCTGTATCGGTGAAGCATACGATTCGTTGGATTCTTGCATAAGTGCGTTGGAATCCGTTCGTCGTTTTGCTTATACGGCGGTAGTTGAAGTGGAATAATAGCACGTTTTAAACGTTGTTAGTAGGGTGAAAAATGGATAGAGAAGAGGTTAGTGGCATAATAAAAGCACTCTTAAAGTGTGAACTTGTGGGTGGCGAACTTGATTCGGGCGTAAAAAATAAACTTACGCCCGATATTTTAATGCAAGTTTATTCTCTCTCTAAAAAACATGACGTTGCACATATCGTAGGTGATACGCTTATTCGCAACAAGGTAGAATTATCGGCAGAAGTCAAAGGTGCTTTCTTAAAGCAACAAAGCCTTGCGGTGTTTAGATACGAACGCTTAAAATATGAATTAAACGCCCTTTGTGAGTTTTTTGAACAAAATGAAATCCCTTATATGCCGTTAAAGGGGTCGGTTATTAGGGCGTATTACCCTCGCCCAGAAATGCGTACGAGTTGCGATATCGATATTTTGGTAAAAAAACAAGACGTAAAAAAAGCTACCAAATTATTGATAGAGCAAAAAGGTTACAAAAAACATAGTGAAGATTCACACGATGTATCTTTGTTTTCGCCGTCAAATACCCATTTAGAGTTGCATTTTAGACTTAAAGACGAAGATGACGGTATAACGGCAAAAGCGGATAAGTTTTTTGCGTCCGTTTGGGAACGTTCGACAGCAAAAGGATATCGCTATGAAATGGAAAGAGAAGTTTTCGTGGCGTATATGCTATTCCATATGGCAAAGCATTTTATTTTAGGGGGCTGTGGCGTAAGGTCTGTTGTTGATCTTTGGATTATTGAAAGTCAAATGGGATACGATGAAGACAAACTTGACAAAACGCTTAAAGAGTGTGGAATTGAAGAGTTCGGCTATTCGGCAATTACGCTTTCAAGAAGTTGGTTTGATGACTGTGAGCAAACGAACATTGTTAAGGAAATGGAAAAGTACATCTTTAACGGGTCTATATACGGCGGATTAGAGAATAAAATAGCTTTGGCATCTACCAAAAAGAGTAAGTTTAAATATATTCTCGGCAGAGTTTTTCCGACATATAACGAATTGTGTTGTAGTTATCCGTCCTTAAAAAAATGCCCCGTACTTTTCCCGTTTTATCAGGTTAGAAGATGGTTTGGGCTATTATTTAAAAAGGGGATAAAGAAGTCCGTAAAGAAAGCAAACGTTGAAATCAGTGCGTTTAATAGTGCTACGAAGGATACTCAAAACGCCATAGTAGAAATGTTTAGGGATTTTGAGTTTAGCGAAACGGGTAAGAAAAAAATTCAAAAATAAACGAAAAAACGTTTGACAAAGAAGATAAAAAGTTGTATTATAAGATGGCTTAAAGAAGAAGTAACCCTTCTCGCCGACGGCAAACGCTAATCGGCTCAATACCAAAAATTCCTTATTTTAGGGGTATTTTTCGTGTTAATCGTGGTTGCTTTATCTAAAAGCAACCATTTTTTGTTCTAAGCGGGGTTGCCCCGTAAATTTACCAGAGAGGTACAAAACCATTAAAAAAGAACATCAAATCAATCAGGAAATAAGGGATAGAGAGATTAGGGTAATCGGTGACGACGGTGCACAACTTGGGATAATGAGTCCTAGGGAAGCAGTTGAAATCGCTGAAGACAAGGGGTTAGACTTGGTTAAAATATCCCCCAACGCACAACCGCCCGTATGCAAGATAATGAATTACGGCAAATTCTTGTTTGAACAAACTAAACGTGCGAAAGAAGCAAAAAAGAACCAAAAAGTAGTTGAGATTAAGGAAGTTTGGTTATCGATGACTATCGACGTGGGTGACCTTAACGTAAAAGCAAAGCAAACGCAAAAGTTTTTAGCGGCAGGCAACAAGGTTAAGGTTTCTATAAGAATGCGTGGCAGACAGATGGCACACGCAAACCTTGGTGTTGAGGTTATGGAACGCTTTTATGAAATCGTAAAAGACTACGGAACTATGGAGAAGAAACCGCTTACCGAAGGCAGAAACATTTGGATGATGTTAGTGCCTCAAAAAGCGTAACTTAAATATTAACTAACGGAGGGTGAACAAATGCCTAAAATGAAGACCAAAAGTGCGGCTAAAAAGCGTTTTAACGTAACCGCAAACGGCAAGATTAAAAGGGCTTGCTCAGGCAAGAACCATATTCTTACCAAGAAAGACAGAAAGAGAAAGAACAATTTATGCGACGGTGCATACGTCGATAAGACTCAGCAAAAGACTATTCAAACGCTGATTTACAATAAATAGGCTAAAGGAGAATTTGAATTATGCGTATTAAAAGAGGTGTTAACGCCGTAAAGAAGCGTAGGAAAATTTTAAAACTCGCTAAAGGTTACTGGGGCGGTAGAAGTAAGAGATACAGAGTTGCAAGAGAAGCCGTAATGAAGGCACAAAAATATGCTTACATCGGCAGAAAGGCAAAGAAAAGAGATTTCCGTTCACTTTGGATTGCCAGAATCAATGCAGCAGCAAGACTTTCAGGTCTTTCATACAGCAAGTTTATGTTCGGTTTGAAGAACGCAGGTATTACCCTTAACAGAAAGGTTCTTGCAGATATCGCCGTAAACGACGCAGCTGCTTTCGCAGCACTTTGCGAAACCGCAAAAGCAAACTTGAAATAGTATTAATTTAAAGCCTACCATAAAAAGTAGGCTTTATTTCGATTAAGATGATAACGTCAAGGCAAAATTCTTTAATAAAAGAAATCCGTTCGCTTAGCGATAAAAAAAATCGTGACCAACTTTCCCGCTACGTTGTTGAGGGGATAAAGTCGGTTGACGAGGCTTTTTTTAGCGGTCAAGATATTTTGTGCATCGTGGGTACGGAAAGGGCTTTAACGAAGATAAACGCCACTTGTGACAGGATTGAATCTACTACCGACGACGTGTTTTCGTCGATAAGTACCGAGGTTAATCCACAAGGGGTGCTTGCGGTTGTAAAAAAGCCCGTGATTAAAATAGAACCCCCAAAAAAATCGTGCGTGTTTTTAGACGGCGTTTCGGACCCGTCCAACGTGGGTGCGATAATTCGTACCGCTGCGGCATCGGGATATACTGAAATATATTTGGCGGATTCTGCCGACCCGTTTAATCCAAAAGCCGTTAGATCGAGTATGGGCGGGCTGTTCCGTATTAAGCCGTATATAGGTAGTAGAGATGAATTAAAATCTCTTATAAACCTGCCTATAATAATTGCGGATATGGACGGTGAGGACGTGTTTAACACCCGTATTGACGGTGATTTTTGTCTGGTTATCGGAAACGAAGCAAACGGTGTTAGTGACGTAATGCGGTCGCTTGCATCAAGAACTGTTAAAATCCCTATGGAAAACGGTATGGAAAGCCTTAACGCTGCCGTATCGGCGGGGATTATAATGTATAACTTAAAAAATTCACGATAGGAGAATATTTCAATGTCAGGACACAGCCATGCGGCGAACATCGCTGCAAAAAAAGCAAAAACCGATGCAGTAAAGGGCAAAATTTTTACCAAGGTTGGTAGAGAAATTGCGGTTGCGGCTAAAAACAATCCCGACCCGGAAACCAACTCTAAACTTGCCGATGCTATTGCAAAGGCAAAGTCCGTTAATATGCCTAACGACAACATTAAAAGATGTATTGCAAAGGCAGCGGGCGAACTTTCCGGTGATAATTACGAAGAATTGACTTACGAAGGGTACGGTCCGTCCGGTAGTGCGGTTATAATCAAGGCACTTACCGACAACAAAAACCGTACCGTTGATTACGTTCGTACGGCAATGCGTAAACACGGCGGAACGCTTGGAAACGCAGGTTGCGTATCCTTTACCTTTTCTACCGTAGGCGTAATCGTTATTGAACGTACGCCCGATATGGAAGAAGACGTTATCATGGAATACGCTTTAGAAGCGGGTGCGGACGACTTTATAACCGAAGACGACGCTTTCGTAGTACACACGTCTGTTTCGGACTTCTCGACGGTTAGAAAGTATCTTGAAAGCAAGGGGCTTAACTTCTTTGAAGCACAAATAGAGATGCTTCCGCAAAATAAAATAACGCTTAGCAGTGAAGACCTTGTGAAGTTCCAAAAACTCGTAGATGCGTTAGAAGATTTGGACGACGTTCAAAACGTATATCATAATGTTGATTTGCCCGATGACGAAGAAGAATAAAAAATTTTTTGTTTAGTTGCATAAAAATACCTTACTTGCCCAAAATAGTATTATCGGCGGTAAGGTATTTCTTTTTTAATGAAAATTATCGTATAGAATACCAAAAAAATTATCGTCGTTAAAATAAATCCGTTTTAAGTACGGTAAGATAAATGGTATTTAGTAAATACAATTAATATCTATCCCGTGCTTTAACGGGATAGAAGGGCAAAGTTTTTTATAAATTTTGTCCTTTTTTTTGTTTTTGCCCAACAAAACGGCAAGGTAAACGGTCTAATTAAGTAGAAAGATAAATATTTTAAATAAATCCAAAAAATTTTTTTTATTTTAAGTAAAAATTAAGAAAAGTGTGGTAAAATAAACATAACAAATTTTTACGTGAAGGAGAATTTGATGAAAAAGTTAAGAAATTCGTTATTAGCAATAGTAATCGCAATGGTTATTTGCGTTATGGCTACGGGTTGTCAATTTATTAGTAGCAAAGGGCGTCTTGATAATTCGTTACAAGCGGGTAAGAACGTTTCTTTTGGTATGGTAGATGGGGCTAGAACGCCTTATACTTCTTACGCCGACGCCGTTGCCGTGGTCGATAGGGCTTCGGTGGCTATAAAGATAGTCAACGGCACTACTGCCGGCTACGGTTCGGGCACTATTATAGAAGTTGAGGACGATAAACCCAACGAATATTACATTATAACCTGTCATCACGTTATAAGTTCGACGGGTGATATAACGGTTTACGTCCCTGACGAGGCGGGGCTTAACTTTACCGACGAAGGTTACGATACCGACTATGCGTTTACGGGGGAAATCGGCAGTAAGATATATACGGGCAACGCAGTTAATCTCGTTGGTGGTGACGAAGCGTCCGACGTGGCGGTGCTTAAACTTACATTGCCCCAAAACAGCGACTTAAACATCGTTGAGGCAAAGGTTGCCCCGACAAATAATTATAGCGTGAGAAAGGGTGAACAAGTCTTTGCAATCGGCAACCCCACGGGTAAATTACCTGGGAACTTCTCGGCGGGGCATATCGCATACATCAATAGGGAAGCGACCTTCTCTTTTGGCACGGTAAACGTATTTGGCATAAACGTTGATATATGGCACGGCAGTTCGGGCGGTGGACTTTTCAATATGTACGGCGAACTTATCGGCATAACTAACGGCGGTATGGACCTTGATTTGGAAGACGAAACTTGTTGGTCTGGCGTTAACTACGCTATACCGTATAAAGTCACCGATGACGAGACGACCGATACGGGTTTTATAAATATCGCAAAACAACTTATAGGCACTAAAAACGATAATCCGTATAACTATGGTTACGTTTCGGGTAGGCGTCAAGCCTTAGGGTTTACCCTTGCGGTCAACAATTCAAATAACCTACAGGTAACGAGTGTTGTTAGTGGTGGAATTGCGGCGTACTGCGGATTGCAAAAGGGCGACGTTATCAAGACGGCTAACGGGCAGGCGGTAAACACGATGGAAGCGTTTAATGAAATTTACAATTCGCTTTCGTTCGGCGATAATTTGGTGCTTGTAGTAAGGCATTACGGGGCATTTAATGATTCCACGATAACGCTTGCAATAAGAGAAGTTCGTTTCTGTGATACGGGTTATTATCTATAAATAAATTGCGGTTTAATTGCCCCAAGGCTTTATTAAAAGTCTTGGGGTTTCTTTTGACCAAGGTGTGTTAAGAAATTATTGACTTTTATCGCAAATTAAAGTACAATGTATAGGTATGATAATAGTAGGATTTGACCCTGGACTTGCAACGCTCGGTTACGGGGTAATACAAACGGATAAACGTGGGCGTGCCGAAATGCTTGATTACGGCATAGTGTCCACCCCTAAGACGGAAAATCTTGCCGTTAGACTTTGTTTGATTGAAAAGGGCGTTAAGCAAATTATTGAAAAGTATAAACCCGACCAAATCGCCATTGAGGAACTTTTCTTTGCAAAGAACGTGACTACGGGTATTAACGTGGCACACGCAAGAGGGGTGGTGCTTCTAACGGCGGTTAAAGAGTGTGGGAATATTTTTGAATATACCCCTCTGCAAATAAAACAAGCGTTGACGGGTTACGGTCGGGCGGAAAAAATTCAAATACAACATATGGTTAAGACCTTGCTAAGGCTAAACAGTATTCCTCGCCCCGACGACGCTGCTGACGCATTAGCGGTCGCTTTGTGCCATGCACAGACTAACAAATTCGGTAAATTATTCAGTATTTAAGGTGTGATATATGATAGGATATTTAAAAGGAAAGGTTTTAAGCCACTCAAACGGCACGGTGCTTTTGGAAGTCAATAGCGTGGGGTACGAGGTCAACTGTTCTTCGTCCGTTTACGCAAAACTCGTAAACGACGGTGCGGGTGAAGTATATACCTATATGGCGGTTAGAGAGGACGGGGTTTTTCTTTACGGGTTTATAAATGCCGAAGAAAAAAACATGTTCCTAAAACTAATAACCGTGTCGGGTGTGGGTCCCAAAATGGGCATAACGGTGCTTTCAAATATGGACTTAAAGTCACTTTCACTTGCCATTGCTACGCAAGACGTAAAAAGCCTTTCAAAGGTAAAGGGGCTAGGTAAAAAAACCGCCGAACGTATCATACTTGAACTTCGTGAAAAGATAACCGAAGTGGATACGGAAACGGGCGAGATTATTATGGTTGATACCGATAAGAATTTTGAAGCGGACAACCAAGACGCAATAGTTGCACTTATGGGCTTAGGCTTTACTAAGGCAGAGTGCATTAGGGCGGTAAAAGAGGCGTTGTCGAGCGGCTCTAAGACGATTGAAGAAGTTATGACGTATGCGTTAAAGCATATCAAATAGGGTAAGTATGGAAGACGAAAGATTAGTTACAAGCACGAAAAATGATTACGACGTAGAAGTCGAGAACGTTTTAAGACCTAAGTCTATGGACGGGTACGTGGGGCAAGAAAAGGTTAAGGACAACCTTGCCGTGTGCATAACCGCCGCTAAGATGCGTAAAGACGCTCTTGACCACGTGTTGCTTTACGGCCCACCAGGACTTGGCAAGACCACGCTTGCACATATTATAGCAAGCGAACTTGGTACTCAAATAAAGGTTACCAGCGGCCCTGCGATAGAGAGGTCTGGCGACCTTGCGTCAATTCTCACTAACCTTAACGAAAACGACGTTTTGTTTATAGACGAAATTCATCGGTTAAACCATACCGTTGAGGAAATTTTATACCCCGCAATGGAAGATTATACTTTGGACTTTATCATAGGTAAAGGGCCGTCTGCAAGGAACGTTCAATTACCACTGCCAAAGTTTACGCTTGTCGGGGCAACCACTAAGGCGGGCATGCTTTCCGCACCGCTTAGGGATAGGTTTGGGGTGCTTTTGAAACTTGAAACTTATTCTATTGAAGAACTTACCGAAATAGTCACTCGTTCGGCACAAAAACTTAATATACCGATAGAGGAAAGTGCGGCTGTTGAGGTTGCAAAGCGTAGCCGTGGCACGCCCAGAATAGCCAACAGATTGCTTCGCCGTGTGCGTGATTACGCTATCGTAAAAGGGCATAAAACGGTGGAATTGTCGGACGCAAAGGGTAGCCTTAAAATGCTTGATATAGACGAACTTGGGCTTGACCAAACGGACGTAAATATTCTTACCACTATGGCGACTAAATTTAAGGGCGGGCCTTGTGGGCTTGATACTATTGCGGCGACTATTAACGAAGATGCAAATACCATTGAGGACGTTTACGAACCCTACCTATTACAACTTGGGTTTATTGCGAGAACGCCGAGGGGCAGAGTGCTTCTTAAAGACGGCTACAAGCACGTAGGGCTTACGCCACCAGAGGATACGGAGTAGGAATTTGGATGAAAACAAGTGACTTTGATTATTATCTTCCCGAAGAATTGATAGCCCAAACCCCCGTATATCCAAGGGATAGTTCAAGGCTTTTGGTGTATGATAGAAAGGCGGATAAGGTTTATCACAAACACTTTTGCGATATTGCCGAATTTTTAAGAGAAGGCGACCTTTTGGTTAGGAACAACACCAAGGTTTTGCCTGCACGTATGTTTGCATATACCCCGAACGGTGCGAAGGTGGAAATTTTGCTTTTGAAAAGGTTTGACCTTACCGAGTGGGAAGTCCTTGTGAAGCCCGGCAAAAAAGCAAGGGTGGGTGCAAAACTTACTATATCCGAAGATTTGAGTTTAGAGGTTAAGTCTATCATTGAAGAAGCGGGTAGTAGGCGTGTAAAGTTTATTTACGAGGGTGTATTTGAGGACATTATCGATAGGCTTGGCGAGATGCCGTTGCCACCTTATATAACCGAAAAGTTAAAGGATAAAGACCGTTACCAAACCGTCTATGCAAAGGTGGACGGGTCGGCGGCTGCCCCCACGGCGGGGCTACACTTTACCCCCGAATTGATTGACAAGTTAAAAGGTATGGGCGTTGAGATTGCCGACGTGCTGTTACACGTGGGGTTAGGTACGTTTAGACCTGTAAAGAGCGACGATATTACCGAACACCATATGCACTCTGAGTATTACGAGATTGACGAGGAAAACGCCGAGAAGATTAACCGTGCTAAGCGTGAGGGTAGGCGGATAATAGCCGTCGGTACTACGAGCGTTAGGACGTTAGAGAGTGCGGCGGATGAGAATGGATTTGTTGCACCCGTAAAGGCTAATACCGAGATTTTTATATATCCGCCCTATAAGTTTAAGTGCGTGGATTCACTTATCACGAACTTTCACTTGCCGAAGTCCACGCTGATAATGTTGGTTTCATCATTGTCGTCAAGGGAAAAGACTTTGGAACTTTACGAGACGGCGGTTAAAGAGAGGTATAGGTTTTTCTCTTTCGGCGACAGTATGTTGATTTTATAAACTTCATTATGTTGCGGTTACCCTTTCTAAAACCAACTGTGGTTGTAGAAAAAAGTCGATAAAATTTGACAAAAAATTCAATTAATTTTCAATTTTGATTTAGTATAATATGGAAAAGTTTTATTACGAAACTATTAAACAAGACACCAAAACGGGTGCTCGTGCGGGGATATTGCACACCCCACACGGCGATATTTTAACGCCTACGTATATGCCTGTCGGCACGCAAGCGACGGTGAAAGGGGTTATGCCAAGGGACTTAAAGGAAGCACGTTCCCAAATCATCCTTGCAAACACCTATCATCTATATATGCGACCGGGTGACGAACTCGTAAAACAGGCGGGCGGGCTTCATAAATTTATGGCTTGGGATAGACCTATCCTTACGGATAGCGGTGGATTTCAAGTCTTTTCACTCGCAAAACTCAACAAGATAAAGGACGAGGGCGTATATTTTAATTCGCATATTGACGGAAGTTTGCACTTTATTACCCCCGAAAAGGCGATAGAGATAGAGAATAATTTGGGTGCGGATATAATTATGGCGTTTGACCAGTGTTCACCTTACGGTGCGGATTACGCACAGTCAAAGGTGGCTATGGAAAGGACGTTAAAGTGGCTTGACCGTTCGGTAAACGCACACAAGAACTTAAACCAAGCACTTTTCCCGATAGTACAAGGCAATATGTATAAGGATTTAAGAAGGACAAGCCTTAAAGAGACTTTGCCTTACGCAAAGCACGGCATAGCCATAGGCGGGTTATCGGTCGGCGAACCAAAGGATGTTATGTACGATATTATGGACGACCTTATGGAAGTTTATCCCACGAACGTTCCACGCTATCTTATGGGGGTCGGAAGCCCCGATTGCTTAATTGAAGGCGTGCGTCGCGGGATTGATATGTTCGACTGCGTGCTTGCTACGAGAGTGGGGCGTAACGGCACGGCACTTACATCTAAGGGTAAGGTAGTCGTTCGTAACGGGGCTTATAAAGAGGATTTTACGCCACTTGACGACGAGTGCGACTGTTATGCTTGTAAGAATTACACCAAGGCGTATTTAAGGCATATGATAAACGTTGGCGAGATGATGGGTGGGATGATGTTGTCGCTTCATAACATAACCTATCTAAACAAACTTATGCACGACGCAAGGGAAGCGATTTTGCAAGATTCGTTTACGGAATTTGCAAACGAGTTTTACGCAAAAACCAAATTTAGTTATAAATAATACTAAAACGCTTGATTTTAAGGCGGTTTTAGATTAGAATATAATAAATAAAAAAGGAGACGAGAAAAATGATTTTTAATTTATTAGAAGATGTTGCAACGGGTTCAGCCGACAAGGGTGATGCGGGCAACAACATAGGCACCATTATCATAATGATAGTTTTGGTCGTTGCTATTATAGGGCTATTCATATGGCAAACTATCAGCAACAAAAAGCGTCAAAAAGAAGCACAAAATATGGTTGACTCTATAAAGGTCGGCGATAGAGTAAAGACTATCGGTGGTATTTGTGGGTTTATCGTTGAAATCCGTGATTCTGACAACACTTTCGTTTTGAGAACGGGCTTAGACGACAGTAGTGACTATATCCGTTTTGACAAGGTTGCAATTTACCAAACCGCACCTGCTGACGGTGGAAAGAAGGAAGCCGTAAGCGAAGCACCAAAGGCAGAAGAACAACCCGCCGCTGAAACTGAAAGCGATAAATAATAAGTTCTTAAAAATTAAACCCTTGCATACATTAGTTGTAAAAAGTATGCAGGGGTTTTTTATGCAAAAAAATATGGAAAAAAGTTTTTTTACTACCGTTTTTTCGGGTGCGTTTTTGACGTTGATAATAAGCCTTGTGGCAGTCCTTATTTTCTCTATCGTGGTAAAAACGGCTAATCTGCAAAGCGGTGTAATCAAAGGGGTAAACCAGTTTATAAAAACTTTGGCGGTGTTTTTGGGGTGTTTTTTTTCGATTAGGGGTAAGTTGGGGTTTCTTAAAGGCATCTTGATAGGCACGCTCGGTTTAACGCTTGTGTTTTTGATTTTTTCGCTACTGAGCGGAACTTGGGATATGGGTCTTTCGTTTTTGATAGATTTAGCGTTTGGCGGAGTAGTGGGGCTTATTGCAGGTGTGATATCCGTCAACGTGAAAGCCTAAAACAAACCGTAATTGACGGAAAATTTATCATTTTTGACCTTATTTTTCAAAATGAACGTAAATACAGTTTTTATTTACGACAAGACATTGACAATCGTATATAAAGTGCTAAAATAAAGGTAAATATCAGAAAGGTTTTGCACCCGTAAGGGCGGAAAGATGATGTTTTAAATCAAATGATAAGGAGATTTTTATTCTTATCCAAGGCAAGGGCAAGATAGACGGTTGGGAAATGGAAACGCCTACGCTTATCAGATACGGCGAACTTACCAGCGACGAATTTTTTGTAACCGAGACGGCTGCAAAGAAGGGTGTTAAGATAGTCAATACAAGCAGTACCGAGCCTATCGTAATGCTAAAACACTACGCTTATAACCCCGATATCGAAAAAATGTTATAAACCCTAAAAACTAAATTTTGCGACTATTGAACTATATAAACTCGGCTTGATAAAAGCCGAGTTTTCGTTTTATTTACAGAAAAACTTGAAAAAGAGTTTTATTTGTGCTATAATGATTGTGCCAAATCAATTTAATAAACGTGAAAAGGTGTATTTTCTTTTTTAGGGAATATATTTTTATTGCTATGTCTATATTTGAATTTGATAAAATGCAAATTCCTAAAATGTAGATATGGTAACACCTTTCACATTAAATTGGTTTGGCGACTAATGGGGGTTTGCGTTTTTGTGCGTTGACCTCGGTTGACGCACTTTTTGTTTTAATGTGGGGGATTATGGATTTTAATATTTACGACCTTTGGGATTATAAACTTTCGGATTTGAGAGAGATAGGCAGTAATTTAGGTGTAAAAGCACCAACTATGCTAAAAAAAGAGGATTTGATAGGGGCTATAATAAACGTTGCAAACCACGTGGTTAGCCCACAATTTACTAACCGTGGAAGACCACGCTTAGAAAAACCCAAAAGTGAATCGGTAAAAAAGGTTATTGAAGATATTTTGAACGGGGACGAAAGCCCTAAAACGGAAACGGTAATTAAAATTGATTTTGCGGGCAAAGAATTAGACATAATAAAGGAAATCTACGACCTTTTTGACGACGTGAAGAAAAGGCTTATAGACATATTGACAAAAACACGCTAAGTTTTAGCGTGTTTTTCGTTTTAAGGTATAAAATTTTCAAAAATAATATTGTTTACGTACGGCTTAACTTTTTGGTAAATTTCTTTATCGGTAACCGTCCAACAAATAAGCGGTTTATCTTTTAGTTTGCCTTTTTTAAGCGGGATACCCCCGTAGTAGTAACTTATAAAATCGGGTTTAATCAAAAAATTAAGTGGCATATTCTTTACGACGTATTGCGTAAACTTGCTTTCTTCTTCTGCGACGTTGGTGGCTAAAATCCCCCTAATAAATTCGGGTGCAAGTTTTCTGATTTTATTAATAATCAGCGGATTAAAGGACTGCACGGCAAATTCGCCCTTATACTCTTTAAGCCGTTTAACCACCCTTTCCACGTACGACTTGTCTGGTTGGTCTTTAAGTTCGATAAGAAGGGGGGTCTTGTTTTCACAAAGTTCAAGCACTTGGTTAAAGGTGGGGATAGACTCAGTAGTGCCGAGTATTTTTAGGGCTTTAAGTTCGTCTAACGTCTTGTCAAAAATAAACCCGTCTTGCCCCGTCATACGCACCAGCGTTTTATCGTGGAACACTACGGGGTGTCCGTCCTTGGTGCAGTAAACGTCAATTTCTATGGGATAGCCGTTGTCGATAGCGTTTTGATAAGCGGCAAGGGTGTTTTCAACTATTCCGTTCCCCCAAAGCCCACGGTGGGCGATAGGGCGATTAATAAGCCAACTGTTTTTAGAAATTCTCATATAATCACCTTTTTTAATTTGCTTGCAAAATTATACTTTTTAGTATATACTAAAAAACAAGAAAAAATCGTATTCTAAAAATTATTGTAGTACAATAGGTAATTTATGTCAATTGATAAAAGTAAAATTCGCAATTTTTGTATAGTTGCCCACATCGACCACGGTAAGTCCACGCTTGCCGACCGCCTTATGGAAAAGACGGGTCAAGTTTCTGAGCGTGATATGGAAGACCAACTTTTGGACTCTATGGATTTAGAGCGTGAAAGGGGTATAACCATAAAACTTACCCCCGTTAGGATGTTCTATAAAGCCAAAGACGGCAACGAATACACGTTTAACCTTATAGACACCCCCGGTCACGTTGACTTTACCTATGAAGTTTCAAGGTCGTTAAAGGCTTGCGAGGGTGCAATTCTTATAGTGGATGCAACCCAAGGCATACAAGCCCAAACGCTTGCAAACGCATACCTTGCTATCGACAACGACTTAGAGATTATGCCCGTCATAAACAAGATGGATCTTTTATCCGCACGCCCAGACGATGCAGCGATGGAACTTGAAGAAATTTTGGGGATAGACGCCACCGACGCACCGAGGATTTCGGCAAAGACGGGGCTTAACGTTGAGGACGTTTTAGAACAAATTATCCATAAAATCCCCGCCCCCAAAGGGGACGACTCGGCACCGCTTAAAGCACTAATATTCGACAGTTACTACGACAACTTTAAGGGGGTAATATGCTTTGTTAGGATTATGGACGGCGAAGTTAAGCAAGGCACAAGGATTAAAACGTTTATGTCGGACAAGCAGTTTGACGTAACCGAAGTGGGCGTGTTTTCGCCAAAGATGACGGCAAAAGACAAACTCTCTGCGGGTGAAGTTGGGTACATTGCCGCAAGTATTAAAAGCATTGAGGACACGGCGGTCGGCGATACCATTACCGAAGCGTCAAGACCCGCAAAAGAACCACTTGACGGGTATAAAAAGGCATTACCGATGGTATTCTCAGGCGTGTTCCCGCTTGACGGAAGCAAGTTTAACGACTTAAAGGACGCATTGCTTAAATTGAAGTTGAACGATGCCGCACTATCCATTGAACCTGATAATTCCGCAGCGTTGGGGTTTGGGTTTAGGTGTGGATTTTTGGGGCTTTTGCATATGGACGTTATTCAAGAGCGTATTGAGAGAGAATTCGACCTTGAAATCATAACCACCGCCCCGTCCGTTTCGTATAAGGTATATAAGACTGACGGCGAGCAGTTTTCGGTTGAGAACCCGTCAAGGCTACCGCCGACGACCGAAATCGATTATATGGAAGAACCCATTATCAAGGCAAGCATATTTACGCCGCCTGAATACGTGGGGCAAATTATGGAACTTTGCCAGTACAAGCGTGGCGTTTATAAGGATATGGTGTACCTTGATAAGACCCGTGTGGAATTAAAGTACATCTTGCCGCTTAACGAGATTATTTACGACTTTTTTGATAGCCTTAAATCCCGCACTAAGGGTTACGCTTCGTTCGACTATGAGCCTTGCGGATACCAAAAGAGCAGTCTTGTAAAACTTGATATGCTACTTAACGGCGAGGTTTGCGACGCACTATCTATTATCGTGCATAAGGACAAAGCGTACGAACGTGGTCGTCAAATTGCAGAGAAGTTAAAGGACGTAATCCCACGCCAAATGTTTGAAATCCCTATACAAGCGGCGGTTGGCGGAAAGATTATAGCAAGAGAAACGGTCAAAGCGTTTAGAAAGGACGTGCTTGCTAAGTGCTACGGCGGGGACGTAACCAGAAAGAAGAAACTTCTTGAGAAGCAAAAAGAAGGTAAAAAGAAAATGCGTTCTATCGGGACGGTTGAAATCCCAAGCGAAGCGTTTATATCAATTCTTAAAACGGATAACGATAACTAATATGAGTGGAATATATATACACGTACCATTTTGCAAACAAAAATGCACCTATTGTGATTTTGCGTCTTACCCGAAAGAAGTGGGCAAGGTGGAAAGTTATTTTGCGTGCCTGTACCGTGAACTTGAAGGTCGGGGCAAGCAGTTAAAGGACAAGACCTTTTCCACCCTATATATAGGCGGTGGCACCCCGTCTTTTGTTAAAAGCGAGTATATTTTGGGTGCGGTGCGTCAAGTAAAAAAGCAGTTCAACCTTACCCCCGATGCGGAAATCACTATTGAAATCAACCCTGGTACGGTCGATAAAGAGAAGATTGAAGCGTATAAAAGCGTGGGGATAAATAGGTTTAGTATAGGTTTGCAAACGGGTTACGACGACCAACTTAAAAACCTTAACAGAGTGCATACCGCAAAAGATTTTTTAGAGTGTTGTAACCTTTTGAAGGGCGAAAATATCAGTGCGGATATTATGCTTGGTCTAAAAGGTCAAACGATAGACCAAGTTAAAAAGAGCATAGAACTTGCAATATGCGGTGGGGCAAAACACCTGTCCGTTTACGCACTTACACCTGAGGTGGGTACGCCCATTTACACCGACTACCTAAACGGCGAACTTCTATCCGACGATGAGGTTGCCGATGTCTACGACGGGGTAGTTGAATACCTTAAAGGTAAAGGATTTAATAGGTACGAGGTCTCTAACTTTGCGATGCTGGGCTACGAGTCTAAGCATAACTTAAACTACTGGAAGCGTGGTGAGTATATCGGTTGCGGTGTTTCGGCTTCGTCGTTTATCAACGGCAGAAGATTTACCAACACCTTTAAGATTGACGAGTACGTTAACGCCGTAATACTAAACGTTATGCCCGAAATATCGTCGGACGAAATTGAGGGCGAGGACGCAGAGTTTGAGTTTATTATGCTTGGGTTGCGGACTGAAAACGGGATAAGCGTAAAAGAGTTTGAGAAAGAATTTAACGTTGAATTTAGTAAAAAGTACGCTAAGCCTTTAAAGGACAAATCGCAGTTTTTAAGTTTTGACGGCGAAACCTTAAAAATTAAGCCCGAATACCTTTACGTGCAGAACGATATAATATTAGCGTTTATGCTAAAATAATCGCCAAAAAATACTTCATATCCGTCAAAAAAACCCCTTTTGCGTTAGGCTTTTTGTGATACCATTTATGGACACGGGGGCTTAACGATGACGGTATATATCGAATACGTTTTAATCGATAATTTCGTTTTAGATTATCTGTTTCTAAAAGCCACCTTTCACTTGACAAATATTCCGTCAAGTAAGGGCAGGCTTTTATTTTGTGCATTTTTGGGCAGTGTTTTCGCCCTAATATATCCGCTTATCCGTTTAGGTAGCGTTGGGACGGCGGTTATAAAAATACTTTTCGGGCTACTTTTAACGCTGATTTCGGGCAAGTTTAAGACCAAAAAAGAGTACTACGTGTGTACGCTTATATTTTTTTGTTTAACCACCCTAACCGGCGGTGGGATAATCGCCGTGTATAACTTAATCGGGCTAAACTATTCCTCAGAACTTTCCATAGGCTTGATGATATTGCCCGCCTACGCCATACTAAAAATCGTGCTTGCGGTGATAAAGTATATTTATTCACGGAAAGCCGTAGTGCAAAACGTATATAAATGCGAACTTTCTTTGGGGGGAAGAGTGGTTGTGACCGACGGGTTTATGGACACGGGGAATATGTTATACGATGGGGATACACCCGTGATAGTGTGCGATAAACGGGTGGCAAAAGAACTTTTTAGCGGTGATACGTTGCCAAAGATAAAACGCATTACCTTTTCTACGGTCAGCGGAAAGAGTACTATGATGGCGATAACGATTAATTCGATAAAGATATATTTCGACGGCCACGAGAATATATATAATAAGGTAACGCTTGGCGTGGCAAAAAATAGCGTGGGGACGGGCTACGGCGTAATATTACACCCCGCGTTGGAGAAGGATTATGCTAAACTTAACCGAGACGATAAAAATGTTTCTTAACAAATTTTCTTTGTCCGAGAATATGCTTCGGTACATGGGCAGTGGCGAAACGTTGCCAAGCCCTTACACCCCCGAAGAAGAATCGGTAATGCTTGAAAGACTTAGTAGCGGTGAGACGGGGGTTAAAGACGAACTTATAGAACACAACCTTAGGCTTGTGGTGTACATCGCACGCCGTTTTGAGAATACGGGGGTGGACCTTGACGACTTAGTGTCCGTAGGCACGATAGGGCTTATTAAGGCGGTGGGGTCTTATAACCTTGAAAAGAATATAAAACTTGCCACGTACGCTTCAAGGTGTATTGAGAACGAGATTTTAATGCACCTAAGGCGTACGGTCAAGATTAAAAGCGAAGTTTCTTTCGACGAACCGCTTAATACCGACTGGGAAGGCAACGAACTGCTTTTGTCTGACGTTATGGGTACGGATAACGACGTGGTGTATAAAAAGATAGAGAACGGCGTGGAAATGGATTTGCTTAAAGAAGCCCTTAAAAAACTGAACGACAGAGAGCGTGAAATTATGGTTATGCGGTACGGGCTTTACGGCAAAGACGAACTCACGCAAAAGGAAGTTGCGGATAAAATGGGGATTTCGCAAAGTTATATATCTCGTTTGGAAAAAAAGATTATCGCTCGTCTTAAAAAAGAGTTCTCAAAAATGGTGTAACGGGCTTTTAACGTTAAGCATATATTGAATAGGTATTAACTTACGTTAAAAAATAAATTTTTTTATAAAAAACTATTGACAAAAAGTGCGGTGGGGGGTATAATTTTTCTCACTTAAAAAATTCTTTTTTAGAAGGAGAAAAAATTATGAAGAAACTTAGTGCACTTATCGCAATGATACTCTGCGTAACCATCGGCGGTGTTTACGCAACTTGGTCTTATGGTAACATAGACGCAGCAATCCAACACGACGTTAATCTTTCAGTTGGTATGGATTATACCTTCTCTGGTGCTGTCGGTTCATACTCTATCGAAATGACTGATACTTTGACAGCGTTCAAGGTTGACCAAGAAGCAGAAAACGATTACGACGCAGTTTTAAGGGCTAACGGCAACATTTATTTGGTATTTACGCCAAACGCAAACTCTACTGATGACATCAACGCAAACGGTATTGATACCTATTTCTACTTTACCGACGGCGACGCACTTGCAAACTACAAGTATGGCAACACTCAAATTTTCGAGTACGTTGATGGTAACGGTGCAGCAAACGCACTTAAAATCGGTAAGATTGGTTCTACCGACCAAACTTGTGACGGTGTATTCTCAAAAATTACTATCGGCGGAAATGAAAAGATCGCCTGCGATATAACCCAACTTTTGCTTACCTCTATCAAGATTGGAACTTTCAGTCTTCCTACTTATGACGATTTTGATGATTTTAAGGGTTGCTTAACCCACGAAGGTGCAGCACTTTCTTTCAGTTTAAGGATTACAAACATCAAACCAAACGCTTAATCGGGATTACTTGTTAGATTAGGTTAGGATTGACGTGAGCAGTTATAACGTTTATACGTTTATTCTGTGCCTTATAGTGTTTATTATGTTGACGGGCTTGTCAGTGTTTATGCTGACAAGCATCGTCAAATTGACTTTTAAACTGATTAATTCAGGCACGGAAGACGAAAAAATTAAAGAAGAATTTTTAGCAACACAAGGAAAGGCTAAAAAATGTAAGGGCATTGATTTTGTAGTGTCCATACTTTTGTGTAGCATTCTTTGCGTTGTTTTCATTTTTTCTATAACTTTAGGTTTCCGTGACAAAATCTTTTCAGAAAGCGTCCCAACGCTAAAAGTTGTAAACAGTGCGTCAATGTCTAAAAAACACGAAAAGAACACCTATTTGGTCGAAAATAATTTGAACGACCATATTCAAACTTTCGACTTGATTTTTACATATCAAGCACCGTCAGAGTTTGATCTTAAAGTTTTTGATATAGTCGTGTATGAAGTTGACGGCGTTCACGTTATTCACCGTATCGTTCAGATTGAAGAGCCGAACGAAGCCCACCCAAACGAGCGGTGGTTCCGTTGCCAAGGTGACGCTGTTGAAACTCCGGATAGGTTCCCCGTTAGATATTCTCAAATAAAGGGTATTTATCGCGGGCAAAGAATACCTATGATAGGTAGTTTTATAACTTTTATGCAATCCCCGGCAGGTTGGCTTTGCATAATCCTTGTCGTAGCGGCAATGATTATCACGCCACTACTTGAAAACGCTATTTCTAAGGCAAGATATAACAGATTTTTAATCCTTTGCCCAAGTTTTCAGGTTGCCGTCGCTGACGACCAAGTTGACGTTAAAATTAAACGCAAAAAGTTACGTCTTAACTTTAAGCAGCGGCTCAAAGGGCTTTCTAAAGAGATGTTTGCAAGGTTTAACCTTGTCGAAGGGCTTATTAAGTCTAAGGACGGCGTAGCAGTCGTAGAGAGTATGGAAAAGCGTAGGTACAAGCAAAACGGCAAGCCCGTGGCGATTATTCGTATTACGGGTAAGACGGTTATGGTTTACGTCGCAACCGACCACGTTGAGTACAAGTACTCTAAATACGTGTTCTTTGACGTGTCAGGGCATAAAGGGTACAAACTTTATCCTATGCGTTTTAAGTTAATTTCGGACAAGCATACCCAAAGCGTGCTTGAAGTCTTAGAGCAAAAATTCTATCAACTTGAACACCCTACTGAGGCGAAATCAGAGGTGCAAGATGATAAGTAAAAAGATTTTTCGCATACTCTCTGTTTTTATTATTTCCGTATGCATGCTATCCGTTGGCGGGGTTTACGCTACGTGGCAATACGCCTTGCCGCCCGAAAACATAACCAAGTCTTTTGGCGTTGAAATGACGCTTGCCGACGGGGTGTATATAACGGATGCTGTCGTTCTAAACGAGAGCAGTGGCGTAATGGTTATTAACGGGTATCAAAAGACAAACTTTAATACCAAAGTAACCCTTGCTAACAATATTCAATCGTATGCTAAGGTTAATTTGACTGTTTACAATAAAACCTCAGAGATATATGCGTTCAACGCAGTAAAATATTTTACAGAAAATTATAGCAATCAAGATATAATCGTCGCTTTGCCAGACCTTAGGCACGGGGATGAAATCCAACCTAATGGTTATTTGGAATTTGAGGCGACTTACGGATATAAAAAGAACGTTTCGTCGAATAAGGTTTTGGATTCCATTGTCACTTTTGAGTTTACCCCGTTAGACGAACTTCCTGAATTAGAAGAAGTTGCGGTAAGCGGTGCGTTAGGTCAGTTCAACGATATTATCAATGAAATATCGCAAGAGGGTACTTTGGATATTTTGTTAGACCAAATGGACGACTATGCTAACAACGACCGTCACGACGATTCTTATATAGGAAACGTTGGCGGTGCAAGTGAAAACGATATTGAATTGCTTGAAGATTTGTTCCAAGGTAACTTGTTACTTAACATCGACGGCGTTGATACGGAAGTTACAATTATTATTAAACGCGAAAACATCGACGGCGACACGACGACGGGCGACGCAGAGGGTAATGAACTCTCTATCTATATGACGACCGATGACTTAGAAAACAATAGTTGGTTCGGCACGGCAAAAGCACCGGTTTACGTTTCCGTATTTACCTCTTTCGACGATGGTGATATATGGGTTCAACTCGGCGATATGTATGCTGGAACGGCTACTATTAAGAGATATGACGGTTGGATGGGTTCAGGGTCTTTCGATACCGATACGTGGCGTTCAACTACAAATAATACCCTTGATAACATTATCGCAGGGCTATAAAAACTAAATCAAATTTATCCCCCACTTTTTCGTTGGGGGATTTTTTTGTATAAAAATTTTTTAATTGCCGATACTTTATTCACCTACCGTACATAATAAGGGGGGAATATGAGCAGTAAAGTAGTTATTTGCGGGATTGACACAAGCAGTCTTCCAAGGATTACAGAAGAAGCGTCTTTAAGCCTTTTAAGGCGTATTAAAGAGGGGGACGAGCGTGCGAGAGAGGAATTCGTGGTGGCGAATATGCGACTGGTTTTGTCGGTGATTAAACGGTTTTGGGCAAAACGCACTAACTTTGACGACGTGTTTCAATCGGGGTGCATAGGTTTAATCAAGGCGATGGAGAATTTTGACTTAAGTTACGAGGTTAAATTTTCAACGTACGCAGTGCCTTTAATAGTAGGTGAGATAAAAAAACACCTGCGTTCGGCTGAGAATTCGCTTAGGATTGCAAGAAGTATTCGGGACACGGCGTACCTAGCGTTAAAGACCAGGAGCGAACTTGAAAAGCAGGACAAAGAAGCGACTATCGAAAGAATAGCCGAGGAAATGAAGGTTAAACTTTCCGAAGTGGTGTACGCACTTGACGCTATATCCGATACCGTTTCTATCTACGAGCCTGTGTATAATAAGTCGGGGGATGAACTTTTGCTTCTTGACCAGCTTGGCGACGAAAAGAACACGGACGAATCTTGGACGGAAAGGGTGGCACTTAATACCGCACTTTCAAAACTTAACGAGCGTGAGCAAAAGATTATCAAACTTAGGTATTACGAGGGCAAAACGCAGACGGAAATATCCGATATGGTTGGCATATCGCAAGCACAAGTTTCTCGTTTAGAAAAAACTGCGTTAAAAGAAATTAAAGACCTTATTAGGGCGTAAAATAAAAAAAGAATTGACAAATCCTCACCACTAAAATATAATTATCTTAACTAGATTTTATATTTGGCGGTGGGGTTTTCTTTTCCGCTAAAAGAGGTGGACTATGGGAAATATTACTTTTGATTTTTCGCCGTCAAACAGGACGGAAAAGGAAGATATCGAGTGGCTTAGGCTTTGGTGCGAGGATGCGAACGGACGAGACCTTAAAAGGGTGGCTTTGGTTGGGGATTCTATAACCGAAGGGTATTTTAATATGGTTAAGGAAATGCTTAAAGGGCGAGCGTACGTGGATTATCTTGCGACCTCTTACACGGTTAACAGCAAGACCTTTAAGCGTAGCGTAAGTGCCTTTTTAAGCGACAGTAACTATGATATAATACACTTTAACAACGGGCTACACGGCTATTTTTTGAGCGGGACTGACTACTTCGACGGAATTAAAGATTTGCTTATAAACTACGCCGATAAATCTAAAATAATTCTTGCGACCGTTACCGACGTTTACGTTAACGGGTTGGAAAGAAAAAACCCCGACTGGGATATAAAGGTCAAAGAACGTAACGAGATGGTGGATAAACTCTGCGTGACGTACGGCTGGCAAAAGGACGACCTTTTTGGCGTGCTTAAAGATATCCCGATATCTAACCGCAACCTTGACGGCGTACATTTTTTAGAGGATGGTTATAAACTTTTGGCGGCTTCGGTGGTGGGGTCCATAAAAAAGTGTTTGGGCGAATAGTAAATAATAAAACTTTAAGGGAAGATTTTTTCCCTTATTTTTTTATAAACTTGCTTTGCAAGACTTACTGTGTTATTATGTATGGGTAAGGAGAAACGCAAATGGGCTATATACTACTTTCAAAACTCAAAGAGGCATTGTTTTCAGTGCTGCCAGTTGGGGTAATAGTATTTATTTTGTCATTGACGCCTTTGGTTGACGTAACGCTGACCGAGACGTTGGTTTTTGGTGTTTGCGTTTTAATGCTTGTGGTGGGCATTGCACTTTTTAACCTTGGTGCCGAACTTTCAATGACCCCGATGGGCGAACAAGTCGGGTCGGGTTTAACGAGGACTAAAAAGGTATCCGTACTGCTCTCCATATGCTTTATTATGGGCGTTTTAATAACCGTTGCAGAGCCCGACTTAACCGTTCTTGCCTCACAAGTGGCGGGGGTTATCGACGGAACGGTGCTTACTGCCGTCATAGGCGTAGGCGTGGGGGTACTGCTACTCGTGGCGGTGCTAAAAATCGTCTTTCATAAAAGCCTTTCTATGCTGCTTTTGTTCTTTTACTTAGCCTTATTCTCAACGTGTGCAATTCTTTTTGAGAACGGCAAAGAAGCCTTTTTACCCCTTGCGTTTGATTCGGGCGGGGTTACCACGGGCCCCATAACCGTGCCGTTTATAATGGCTCTCGGCGTGGGTATTGCAGGGGTAGTCGGGGGCAAAAACTCTAACGAAAACAGTTTTGGGCTTGTTGCTCTCTGTTCAATAGGACCTATAATTGCGGTGGTGTTTTTGGCGTTGTTCTCTAACGGCACGCCGTCGTATAACACGCCTGACTATTCTATATCCACCGCTATCGGGGAAAACCTTCCCAAAACCGTACTAAGCGTTTTTGGCGAAGTCTTTATCTCGCTTGCGTTGATAGTACTGTTCTTTATCATTTTGCAAATATTCGTGCTAAAACTTCCTAAAAAGAAATTAAAACAAATGACAATCGGGATAATTTGTACCTATTTTGGGTTAGTTATATTCCTACTTGCCGTAAACGTTGGGTTTATGCCGATAGGCAATAAACTTGGCACGGCACTCGCCAAAGAAAGCCCCGTGCTTTTAGTGGTGTTCGGTGTTTTGATAGGTTGCGTCGTGGTGCTTGCCGAACCCGCGGTACACGTGCTTACTAAACAAGTTGAAAGGGTAACGGGCGGTTCGGTATCTAAAAAAGCGATGTTGATTGCACTGTCTATCGGCGTGGGAATTTCCATAGGTCTTTCGATAATTAGGATGATATTTGGGTTTTCGATTTTATACTATATAGTGCCAGGCTACCTATTGTCTTTGGGGTTATCGTTTTTCGTGCCTAAGATTTACACGGCGATAGCGTTTGACTCGGGTGGCGTTGCATCGGGGCCGTTGACGTCGAGTTTTATACTGCCGTTAGTAATAGGTGCTTGCATGTCGCTTTGCGGTGAGTCACAAGTTTTAAGTCTTGCGTTTGGCGTGGTGGCGATGGTAGCGATGACCCCGCTTATAACTATACAAAGTTTAGGGTTTAGGGCAATTATCAAGGCTAAAATGAAAGAGCGTGCCGTTATGAAGCGGATAATAACCGATGACGACGAGCAGATAATTGATTTTAGTTAGGGTGAGAAGTATGGAGAATAGAAAAAAGGTTGAAAAACCAAAAAACTTAAAAAAGCAAAAACCCACGACTGACGGCGTTAAAAAGTTGAAGTTGTTAGTTACCGTTGTGAATAGGAACAAGGCGGAATATTACGCTGACTTGATTCAAGGCTACGGGGTTAATATGCAAACCATCGTTCCCGCAAAGGGGACGGCTAATGCAGAGATGCTTTCATTGCTCGGGCTTGCAGGCTCTCAAAAGGCGGTGATATTCAGCACGATTAGAGAGGATATGGCTGCAGAAGTTTGTTCGGTGTTAGAGGAAAAGTTTAGAACGGTTAAAAACGGAAAGGGAATTGCTTATACCTTGCCGCTATCGAGTATAATCGGGGTTTTGGCGTATGGGTTTTTAAGCGACAATAGGCTTACGGTAAAGGAGAATTGATATGACGGAAAATAATGAATTGCAGTTTGAACTTATATTTTGCATAATAAACGAAGGTTTTGCCGAAACGGTTATGGATGCGGCAAAAGAGGTCGGTGCTAAGGGCGGAACGGTTTTTAAGGCACACGGCACGGCTAACCCTGAGTCGGAAAAGTTTTTCCATATAAACGTTCATCCTGAAAAAGAAGTGCTTATGATACTTGTGAAAAAGGATATCAAAGACGCCGTACTTCACGCAATATATAAGTCGGGCGGGCTTAATACCGAGGGGCAAGGCATAGCGTTTTCTATGCCCGTTGAAAGTGTTGTTGGGATTGAAAAATCTAAAAATTAACGTTGTAAAAAACCACCCTATCCGTCGTTTAGGATAGGGTGGTTTGTGTTTAGTTTAATTTTGTTTGGCGGGTTGTGTTTCGGGGACGGATTTATCCACTTTGAATTTAATCCATTTATCACCTTTAACACGGTAGGTAAAGACGATGCATTTTAGAAGTTCGCTGACGTTCGTCAGTGCGTAAAGGGCGTATATATTCCACTTGAAAACAAGCCCGAAAAGGAATACGAGCGGTACGGAAACCAGCCATATGAGTAGGGTTTCCATAAGCATACAAAAGGTCGTATCCCCGCCCGATCGTAAAATTCCGACCACCGCCATAAAACTTATACTGCGAAGCACGGCGGTTATTCCGAAAAGGAACAAGAGGATTTTTGAGGTATGGCGGGCGAGTGGGCTGACTTCGGTAAAGAAGGATGGGACGAAAAACGCACCTACAAAGGTTAAAAGCCCGACAAAAATTCCGACCGCAACCGAAAACCACCAACTCTTTTTTGAGTAGTCACGCAACTTTTCGCCGTTATGTTCGCCTATGGTGTTGCCGATTACCACGCCTACGGCACTGCCTACGCCTATCATCGCAACGGACACGATTTTATCCACGCTTTGTGCGATGTTCATTGCGGCAAGAACGACTTCGCTATCGGGCAGTTTGTCATACACGTATAGGTACACCGTTCCCGAAAGCACCCAAAAGATTTCGTTGCAGAGTATAGGGAAAAACATTTTGAAGTACTTTTTTACGAATTTTTTGGTAAAGCAGAACATCTTTTTTGGGGATGCAAGTAGGGGGTATTTAAGGACTATTACGCCCACTATCATAATTATAAACTCTATTATTCTCGACAGAATAGTGCCGTACGCAGCACCGATGAAGCCCATTGCGGGGATTCCTAAGCCACCGAACATAAAAAGGTAGTTTAGTATTACGTTGCAAACTACCGCAACTACGTTAGAGAATAGCCCGAGTTTCATACGGCGTATCCCACGCATTGAAAAGTTTAGCATAACCGAAAACGCCATAGGTATAAAACTGAACCCAACCACGCTTAAAAACTCGGTAGCAAGGGCTTTATATTCTACGCTCGGCGAAAATATACTGATTACGAGAGAAGGAAAAGCCGTACAAAGCAGCGTGCATATCGAACATATTATTCCGCCTACTATTAGCAAAAAGCCCATAGTCGGTGGGATTTTTTTATAGTTGTTGCTTTCGGTGTACTGTGCTATAAAGATTATTGCGGTATTGCTCGCCGCAAAAAGGATTATTTGGAAGATAAAGACGATTTGGTTGGACAAAAGAACCGCCGACAAGCAGTTGTCGGCGTTGGTGGGTAACCACCCGACCATAAGTTGGTCAAAAATATTAAGTATTGAGGTTATAAGGTTTTGGATTGCTATCGGCACGGATAGAAGCAAAACCTTTTTCATAAAAACTTTATCTTTCCAAAAACACATAGTAGTAATTTATATATAAGTTTTTTATAGCCCGTATCCTACGCTTACCGCAAAGAATAGAACTAAAATAGTCGTCAAGAACAGTATTAGTTGCAGTAGCCACGTCCACCTTATCCATTTCCCGTAAGAAACGCCCGCAAAGGATAGTCCTAATAAAAGTATGGGGTTGGTGGGGATAATCATATCCGTAAAGCCGTCCGCCATACAATAGGTTAAAATTACCAGTGCGGGGGATAGCCCCAGCGAGGTGCAGATAGGTAAGATTATGGGCATTATAAGCATTATCTTTGCCGATGCTGAACCTATAAAAATTTGCAAGAATAGTATTAAAAAATAGATAAGCAAGATGCACACGAACTTGTCTTTCCCGCTAAGTGCGGTTATTACGGTGTACATTATGGTATCTATTATATTGCTTTCAACTAAAATAAGTTTGACCGAGGACGCAACCGCTAACAAAACTACTGCGGGAAGCATACCAACGGTGCCTTTTAGAAAGTCGATAAACACTTTGGATTTTTTCTCGCTGACTATAAGCCCCGATACTATTCCGCCCACCAAAAAGGTTACGGCAAGAATAGGAATTGCGTAGTCGGATATGGCACGGATAGTCGCAACCAAAATAAGCACCACTAATTGTATGCTAAAAAATATTGCGTAGGTTTTAAAGATTTTGCCTTCGTTGGGGATGTTTTGATTTGAAAGGTTTAGCGATTTTAATTTTTCTCTATCCATCTCAAAAGTCAAAGACTTTTCGGGGTTACGGCTAATCTTTTTTACGTGCAAGAGTAAAAAGGTGCAAAGTATGGCAAAAACCAAAACGAAAAATATGATTCTGAGCCATACGCCTTCAAATACGGGTGTGCCCGCAAGATTCGACGCAAGCCCTACCGAAAACGGGTTGGTTATAGCCGCCGCAAACCCAAAGCAAGCGGATAGCATACATACGCCAAGCCCCGTTAACGTATCAAAACCCATGGATAACATAAATATAAGTATTATAGGTAGCAGGGTAACGAGTTCTTCAAACATCCCGAAAAAACTGCCGAACACCATAAAAAAGAATACGGTGATAAGTATAACCAAAAACTTTTTTTGTGAAAATTTAGTTATGCTTTTGCTTATTAGAACTTGAACGCCTTTGGTCTTTTCCATAATATTGAAAACACCGCTCATAACTAATAAGAACAAGCAAATCATTATTATAGTAAGTGCGTCCTCGCTGGCGAAAACTCTCACGGGGGCGGTGATTACACGCCAAAATGCAATGCCTTGTATGCTTCCGTAAACGAAGGTGTTGGGGATGATTTTGCCGTCTTGGTCGTACTGGTAATGTCCTTGCGGAATAAAGTTGGTGATTATTCCCGCAATGGCAACTATAACCACTAAAATCACGCTTACTAAAATAAAGGACTTTAAATTTATAGAACTAAAAGATTTTTCTTTTTTTACGTTTTGGGGTTCATTTCTCATATAAACTTATCCTTGAATTTGTTTTTCACTTAGGTTTTTTAGAATTTCACTTGCGACGTACCATTTTACGCAACTTCTTTTATCATCAGGAACGAAGTAGTATATTTGTTTCCCGTCGTAGATTTCAAAATTTTCGCCCGCACCGAACAGTAATCTGTAAACGATTGTCATAGGGAAAAACTTTTCCACTTCTACGCCGTTATCCGTCCCTTTATAGGTCAAGCCGTTTAGGTTGAAAGTGCATTGTCCTTCGCCGACTTCTTCAACGAAGGTCTTTCCGTTTCTACACCCGTGAAAGAGTTTGACGTGTTCGGAAAGTGTATAGTCGGGAGTGGATAAAATCTCGGATTCATACACCTTTTTTTGCCAGTCGTACCAGTCGGCAAAATTGCTAAATGGCTTTTGATTATCAAACGAATATCTATCGTTTAGGGTGGCGGATAAGTTGCACTCTGAACAATACACTCTGTTTTTATCCGTTTTAATCGTAAGTTCTTTGCCACAAGACGGACACCTAAACAACACGTTTTCTAACCCTTCGGCTATGGTTTTGGATTTGTAATGGATATTAGGCTTTGTTTCAAGCCACTTAAACGAATCGTAATAAAGTGCCGTTTCCACCCTTTCTCTAAGTTCTAAGTCGGTCATATCCTTTAACTGCTCAGGGGTGGCGACTTCAAAAACTTCCACTTCGGAAATCCCGCCTTTGCGGAAGTCCTTTGACCATTTTGGGCGGACGAAATAGTTGCCGTTAAACCTTAAAGTATAGACGGGTACGCCCATCTTTTTAATAAACTTAATTGTGGATTCTTGGATATCTTCAAACCTACCGACCGTAGAAAGCCTTGCTTCGGGCATAAACCCTAAGATTCCGCCGTTTTTAAGAACTGTCAAACAATTTTTAACGTTTTCCACGTCGGAGGTAAACATACTTTTTGGAAAATGCCCACAAGATTTTACGGCGTTTGCAAATAACTTTTTATAAAAGTAAAGCCTTGCAATCATAAAGTGGACGTTATTCCCCTTTAACGCTTTTGACGCAAACATAAAATCAAAAAACGTTTGGTGGTTTAAAAGCACTATGGACGGGGATTTTAGTTTTACCTTTTCAGTGTATTTAAGTTTTACTTTGGTCGAGATAAAAAATCTTACGCCCAAATTGTAAAAGAACAGAACAAACGGGTTGGGGCGTTTAACCGTCGTATCCGAGGTGTGTTCTTTGTGAAGGTTGTTTATAAAAGCGTTCATCTTTTTGAATAGTGGCTTTCTGTATATGGCCAGGATTACCAAAATCACGACTAAAACCCCGAACACGATAAGGGACAGAATCCAACTTGACGCTATTGCCAAATGCCCAAGCCCAACGCCTATCAGGATAGACGGAATAGACCCGAGTGTCGTCAATATTATATATCGTGGATATCTTATTTGTAGTGATGCCGCAAAAAAACAAATAAGCCCGTAGGGGATAGCTGGCAGAAAATAAAGGATAAATATTATCAACGCCACCCTACTTGAAGTTTTTAGTTTGTTGAAATCAATTTCGATATTTTTCTTAAAATAATCGATAAGCCTGTCCCCAAAAATCTTGAATAGGACGTATATTGCGGTGTTGCCCAAGATAACGCCAACTAAGCATATCGCCCCGCCGTGCCAAAACCCGTAACCAATTCCCGCAAGCACTTGCACCGGTTCAGCGGGTAGAAAGGTCAAAACCACTTGAAGCATTGAAAGTATAGATAAGGTTATACTGCCTTTGATTCCAAAACTTTGCAATAAACTTTTAAATTCCGATTCAGATAAATCGTCCCTAAAAAGGCTTTTTACAATCTCAAAATTTTCGCCCGAAAACATAAAGACCAAAAGCCCCATAAAAACGACGATAAACGCTATAAAAGAAAATATTTTTACTTTTTTAGTCATTTTTACCCACACACCTTTATTTTTTAATCAAAAGGGCAAGATATTTACGCATAATACACAAGGTACTATATACTAATTACCCCCATTATGTCAAGTTAACTGACCTGCTAATGGGAAAGTTGGAAAAAGTCTTGTCAAAAAAATCGTGGCGTTTTAAAAAACCGCTTGATTTTTTTCGTGTAAATGGTATAATAAAACTACCTAAATTTACGATTGCTTAAAAAGGAGAGAATTATGAAGGATACGAAAGCATTAGCGTATTGCAATTTGTTTGCGATATTAGGGGCTATTCCAACGCTACTTGAACTTGACGAGTCCGCAAGGACTATCGTCGGGGATAAAAAGATTTCCATAGGTTTTGACGTTAAAGACGGACCCAAGGCAACCTTGTTTTTTGAAAGTGGTAAGGCGGAGATGAAAGAGGGGCTTAAAGGTTGTACTATTCGCCTTTACTTTTCGTCTTGTGCAAAATTCAACGGGCTTATTGACGGCACGGCGACCCCGATGCCCGTAAAAGGGTTGTTCCACCTTGGATTTTTGCTCAAAAACTTTACCAAATTGACGGACGTTTTAACGGCGTATTTACGCCCTGAACCTGAAAGGTTAGAGGATAAAGATTTCCATAGAAAATCCACCACCCTTATGCTTCACGTGATAGGGGCGGCGGCTACGCAACTCGGTAACCACGATTACGTTTCTAAGGTTTCCGCATCAAGTATGGTTGATGGGGACGTGCATTTGTCTATTGCGGACGAAGTTACGGTAGGTATCCGTGTGAAAGACCATAAACTTACCACTATGCATAAAGTTAGTGAACCTTTCTTTTCAAAGATGACGTTTGGAAGTTTTGAGGTTGCGAGGGACCTTTTCGACGGCAAAATCAATTCACTCGTCGCCGTGGGCGAAGGGAAGATTAGAATTTGCGGTATGATTTCACAAATGGACAACCTAAACAGAATTTTGGATAGAGTTGCAGTGTATCTTGCGTAGGGGGTAAGGATTATGAGAAAGTTAAACGATTATACTAAAAGTAGGCAGGCCTTTGAGCGTGCGGTAAAGGTTATCCCGTCGGGGATTTACGGGCATCAAGGACCTGCGGAAGGGTGCTACGTGCCTATCGAGGCATTCCCGTTGTTTTCATCTAAGGCACAGGGCAGTTATTTGTGGGATCTGGACGGCAACCGCTTTATAGACTATATGTGTGCGTACGGACCTAACGTGTTAGGTTATAACGACCCCGACGTTGACGAAGCCGCTGCAAAACAACGTGCTATCGGGGACTGTACGACCTTGCCAAATACCAAGATGATTGACTTTGCAGAACTTTTGGTTGACACAGTCGCATCTGCCGACTGGGCGTTTTTTGCAAAGAACGGCAACGATACGACTTCGCTTGCGGTTAGGGTTGCAAGGGCTTATACCCACCGTAAAAAGATAGTGTTTTTTAAGGGGTACTATCACGGCGTTTCTGCGTGGACGCAAAAGTTAGACTATACGGGCGTTATAGAAGAAGACGTTATGCATAATATTTACGTTGACTGGAACGACTTTGATGAACTTGCCGAGGTCTTTGAGAAAAACAAAGGTCAAATCGCCGCAGTTATCGGCCAACCGTATATGCACGGCAACTTTATGGATAACGAACTTCCCGCAAAGGATTTTTGGCAAAAGGTTAGAAAACTTTGTACCCAGTCGGGCACGGTGCTTATCGTTGACGACGTAAGAGCGGGTTTCCGCTTGGATATTGCGGGGTCAGACCATTATTTTGGGTTTGAAGCAGACCTTATCTGTTTTTGTAAGGCACTTGCAAACGGCTATAACGTGAGTGCGTTGTGCGGTAAGGATTTCTTAAAGAACACCGTTTCCGCAATGTCTTATACGGGTTCGTACTGGCTTAGTGCAGTACCGTTTGCTGCGGGGATTGCTTGTATTGAAAAGATGAAAAAACTTAATTGCCCCAAAACGCTTATTGAAAAGGGTACGACTTTATCAAACGGGCTTATTGACGCGGCTAAGGAATACGGGTTCGACTTGCACGTAACGGGTGTTCCGTCACTATTCTATTTGCGAATCGCCGACGACCCGTCTTTGGTAATGCACCAACAATGGATAGCAGAGTGCGTTAAACGCGGCGTGTTCTTTACCAACCACCATAACCACTTTATTAACGCATCGCTATCCGATGAAGATATTAAAGAGACGGTTGAGGTCGCAAAAGAAGCCTTCCAAGTTATTCGTGACCGCTATCCGTTAAAGTAAATTAATAAGCAACCACGTTAAAACTCGACTTTCAAAGTCGGGTTTTAATATTTTGGTGTATTTTTATGATGTAAAACTGCTTGAATAGTATAAAATTTTGTGGTATAATCAATTAGGTAAAAAGGGGGTGGACTCGGTATGAATATTTTGCACCTTAAATATGCGGTAGAAGTTGCACGACTTGGGTCACTAAACAAGGCGGCGGAAACCTTGCTTACCGCTCAGCCTAATATAAGCCGTTCTATAAAAGAACTTGAATCCGACCTTGGGATTACTATTTTTAGTCGTTCGGCAAAAGGTATGGTTTTGACCCCAGAGGGCGAGGAGTTAATCGAGTATGCACAAGGCATATTAAAACAGATTGAACAGGTTGAAAAGATTTATAAGGACGGGTATTCTAAAAAACAAAAGTTTTCCATTTCCGTACCCCGTGCTTGTTATATTTCAGAAGCGTTTACCGAGTTTTCAAAGGATATTACGTATAAACCTGCCGAGTTTTATTATAACGAAACTAATTCGGGGCAGGTCATAAATAACGTGCTTAATAACGACTATGCACTCGGTATTATCCGCTACTTAGAAAAGTATGATAAATTTTTTAAGGAAACTCTTGAAGAAAAGGGGCTTTGTTACGAGATGATTTCAGAGTTTTCAAAGGTGCTTATTATGAGCAAGGATAACCCACTCGCTTCGCGAGAGAGCGTTTGCGTTGACGATTTAATACCATTTATTGAGATTGTTTACGCCGACCCGTACGTTCCGTCCTTGCCCGTATCTAAAATCATTAAGGACGAATTTTTAGAAGATATTGATAAACGTATATATGTATTTGAAAGGGCAGGTCGGTTTGAACTTTTAGCAGAGAACACCAAAACGTTTACGTGGGGTAGTGCCGTGCCTCAAAAAACGCTTGACAGATACGGACTCGTTCAAAAGAAGTGTGTTGACGATAAAAAAGTATATAAAGACGTTTTAATTTATAAAAACGGGTATAATCTTACCAAACTTGACAAACAATTTATTACGGCATTAATAACGTCAAGGCGTAAATATTTGTAAAAATTAGGACAAAATCCCTAGAAAATTCAAATAAATACGGGGTATATCGATAAGTATAATACCGATATAACTTTTTGGTTATTCACAAGATATATTTATTGTGTTATAATGCAACCATAAAATAAATTTTTTGAAAGGAGAAAAGATATGGCTCGTTTTACTCTTCCACGTGATCTCTATCACGGCAAAGGTGCGTTAGAAGCACTTAAAAATTTGAAAGGCACTCGTGCAATGGTTTGTGTTGGTGGTGGCTCAATGAAAAGATTTGGCTTCCTTGACAAAGTAGTTGCTTACTTAAAAGAAGCAGGTATGGAAGTTGAACTTTTTGAAGGTATTGAACCGGATCCTTCTGTTGATACCGTTATGAAAGGTGCTGAAGCAATGGCTAAGTTCCAACCTGACTGGATCGTTGCTATCGGCGGTGGTTCGCCTATCGACGCAGCGAAGGCTATGTGGATTAAATACGAATACCCTGAAATTACTTTTGAACAAATGTGCGTAGTATTCGGTATTCCCGAACTTCGTAAAAAAGCACGTTTCTGTGCTATCCCTTCAACTTCAGGTACTGCAACCGAGGTTACTGCTTTCTCAGTTATTACCGATTACAAGAAAGGTATTAAATACCCACTTGCAGATTTTGAAATCACACCTGACGTTGCAATCGTTGACCCTGACCTCGCTGAAACGATGCCTAAAAAACTTACGGCACATACTGGTATGGACGCTATGACTCACGCAATCGAAGCATACGTTTCAACCGCTAACAGCGAATTTACCGACCCACTTGCTATCTTTGCAATCAAGATGATACAAGACGACCTCGTTGCATCTTACAACGGCGATATGAGTAAGCGTGCATCTATGCACAACGCACAATGCCTTGCAGGTATGGCTTTCTCTAATGCATTGCTCGGTATCGTTCACTCTATGGCACACAAAACCGGTGCTGTGTTTGAAGATCTTGGTGCACACATTATTCACGGTGCTGCAAACGCAATGTACCTTCCTAAGGTTATCGCTTTCAACGCAAAAGACGAAACGGCTAAAAAACGTTACGGCGTAATCGCAGACTATATGGGTCTTGGTGGCAAAAACGACGACGAAAAGGTTGCAAACCTTATCGCTTACCTTCGTGGTATGAACGATGCGTTGAATATTCCACAATGCATTAAAAACTATGGTCTTGACGCTCTTCCCACGGAAAACGGATTCGTTCCTGAAAAAGTTTTCCTTGAAAGACTTCCTGAAATTGCTAAGAACGCAGTTGCAGACGCTTGCACGGGTTCTAACCCACGCAAGATTTCCGTTGAAGAAATGGAAAAACTTCTTAAATGTTGTTATTACGATACCGAAGTTAACTTCTAATAACAGATAAACTAACTAATTGAAATAATGGTTACCGATTTTTTTCGGTAGCCCTTATTTTGATTAATATGGAGATGAAAAATGTATAGGATTGTTGAGAAAAAGATTTTAAATCCGACGGTAGTGCAACTCTCTATTGAAGCACCGCTCGTCGCAGCAAAAGCACGTCCGGGTCAGTTCATCATTTTACGTGTTGACGAGGACGGCGAAAGAATCCCGTTAACGGTTGCGGGCGTAAACAAAAACGCAGGCACGGTTAAGATTATTTTCCAAATCGTGGGTGGCACTACAAAGAAACTCTCTTATAAAGAGCAAGGCGAATATATTCAAGATTTCGTTGGGCCGCTTGGCGTAGCAACACATCTTGACGGGCTTAAAAAGGTTTGTATAGTTGGGGGTGGCGTTGGCTGTGCTATCGCTATGCCTATCGCTGAGGCTTTGCATGAAGCAGGTGCTTCGGTTACGAGCATAATCGGGTTTAGAAACAAAGATCTTTTAATCTGTGAAGAGGAATTTACCGCTGCATCAGATAAACTTATAGTTATGACTGACGACGGTAGTTACGGAAGACACGGCAACGTTACCGTTCCGCTTAAAGAGATGCTTGACGGTGGTGAAAAGTTTGATATGATAATCACGATAGGACCGCTTATTATGATGAAATTCGTCGTTGCAACCGCAAAGCCTTTCGATGTTCCCGTTACCGTTTCGATGAATCCTATTATGATAGACGGCACGGGTATGTGCGGTGGTTGTCGTTTGACGCTTAACGTTGACGGCAAAAAGGTTACCAAGTTTGCGTGTGTTGACGGGCCTGACTTTAACGGGTACGAAGTGGATTTTGACGAAGCTATGTCTCGTGGTAGAATGTATTCTGATTTTGAACGTCACGCTTACGAAGAAAGTTGTAATCTTTTCAAGAAGGAGGTTAACTGATATGGCTAATATGTCTCTTAAACGGAACGTAATGCCCACGCAAGAACCGTTAGTTCGTGCCCACAACTTTGATGAAGTTGCACTTGGTTATACCGAGGAACAAGCGATTGACGAGGCAAATCGTTGCCTTAACTGTAAAAATATGCCTTGTGTTCAAGGCTGTCCCGTTAAAATACATATCCCTGAATTTATTACTAAAATTAAAGAAGGGGATTTTGAAGGGGCTTATCAAATAATTTCAAATTCATCCTCGTTGCCTGCAGTTTGCGGTAGGGTATGCCCGCAAGAAACACAATGCGAAGCAAAGTGTATTCGTGGGATTAAAGGCGAAAGCGTTGGAATCGGTAGGCTTGAAAGATTCGTTGCCGACTGGCACAACAATTTTGCTACCAAACCACCCGTTAAACCGCAAAGTAACGGACGTAGAGTTGCTATCGTAGGGTCGGGTCCTTCGGGGCTTACCTGTGCGGGTGACTTAGCAAGAAAGGGTTATGAGGTAACCGTATATGAGGCTTTGCATACGGCGGGCGGCGTGTTGGTTTACGGTATTCCTGAATTCCGTTTGCCAAAGAAAATAGTTGCAAAAGAAGTTGAAACGCTTAAAGAGTTAGGCGTTAAGATTGAAACAAACGTGGTTATC
>SVIL01000063.1 GCA_015069505.1 Clostridiales bacterium | reverse complement strand
AGTCAAATCCACCGCTAACTGTTCGTATGCGATAGTGTGTTCTAAAATGCTTTCGTTCTTGGGCTTTAACAGAGAGATTTTGAGTTGTTGTTGCTTTTCGGTCTCTCGGGTTAAGGCGAGTTCTCTACGCAAGTCGTTATCACATACGTGACGGGCGAATTGATGTGAAAACCAGTTGGCTTCAAACTCGGTGCCGTTCATCAATATTATACGTGCCTTGGTGTAAGGGTCGGTTTCCCGTTTATCGTATGGTTTTGGATACAACTGTTGCCAGTTACGGTAGGTCTTTTTTACGCTTATAGGTCTTTCCTTAAAAGGGTTCATAGTCATCTCCTTTTACTTTTTTAACTTTCAATGAATATCCTATGCCACTGCCCTTAAAAGGGTTACAAAAAAATACGCCCCGCCAAAAAAGGCGGGGCTAAAATTAAACGTGTCTAAATAAATTTATACGGTATCTTTTTGCTTTCTATATTTATCGTTTTGTTCTTTACGGTTACTTTTATCGTAGTATTTTGGTACGGGATAACTATTCTGCAATTCTTATCGTAATCCACCTTTTTAAACACGGCAACACCGTCCTTTACGCCAAGGTAGCCCGTCAATGCAAATACCACCGATATACCCGCAAAAGCCGCTATGCCGTGGTTACAACTTGCACGGCTATCGTGGTGTTCCCAAAGAGTTTGGGTTTTTTCCGCCATAGGATAATAGATATCCTTGACTTCTTTAATAAGGCGTTTTGTATCCCCTTGCCTAATCAAAAGTTTTTGTCTAATACACAAGCCTATGATAATATTTGCCCTACCCACGCTTTGGTACTTTTTGGGTGCGGGTTTACCCGGTACGAAGTTCTTTATAAGTAAGTCGTACAAATCTTTATGGCTTTCAAAATCCGCAACACCCATATCAAACGCATAATACTGACAAACTTCGGTCAAATGCCCTTTTAAGGTCAATACACCGTTTTCACGGATAGCGTTATCCTCAAACAACACGCCGTTAAAGGATAGTTTAAGTATATTCTCTTTAACCGTCTTGGCAAGGGTTATCAAGGACTCGTCGCCTAAAATTTCGCCCGCGGAAAGCAAGGTCTTATAATACATCATATTAGTTGGGAAGTTGACCCCGCATATATGGTCACGGGTGTTTGCCAAACTCCACTCAACGAAAACCCAACCTTTTATATCTTCAAGCAAAGAATACTCGTTTTGGAATTGTTTAAGATATTTAAGAAAATCCTTAATCATCTTGTGGCTCTTTTTAACCACTACGTCGTCACCGTAAACCTTTCTATATTCGTTTAAGCACATTACGTACCACATACCGCAAGCGGTTATATAGTCGTTAGTCGGGAAATCGGACGGGTAACACATAGGTATCATACCGTCGGGTAGCCCTTCAATTTTTGAGGATAACGAATACGCCCTTAAAAGGCTTTGAAGGGCTTTGCCGTTCCCCGCAAACAAGAAAGGATTATATCTTGAGAACCAAGCGTCGTTTATCCAGCCCGCACGCTCTCTCGACGGGCAGTCGATAAGCATATCCACGGAATTTTGCATAAAAGTACTCTTTGCGGACTTTAATATCAGGTCGAGTTTTTTATCCCCTATCTTGCTCTTAAACTTATTGCCGTCAGGGTTCTCAAAGAGAGTTATACTCGGCGTAACGCCGTTTACCTTGCCCGATTTTACGCAAACTTTTAGGTATTTAAGCGAATACGGTTCAAAAGAATTTAGCGTATAATCACCCTTTTTAAGTTTCCATTTTATTACGTTCGCACAGTCAAGCCTGCCTGCGTCAAGCACTATGTTCCCGCTTTCGTTTTTAGTTATGAGTTCGTCGAACAAAACGTAAACTTCGGCATCCGTTTCCGCAGTCAATTTTAGGTTTATAAAACCGCTTAACTCTTTTTTGAAGTCGTATAAAACATACTCACACCCACCTTTTTTATTTGGTGTGTACTTAAAAGAAGATACGGTATCAGTCAAAATTTCGTCACAGTCAAAAGCTTCGTAAATTTCCGCTCTTGCAAGGGATGGCAAGGTTATCTTTTTTAAAGTTTCATCAAGCGTAAAAGTACCCCTCTCGATAATATCGCAATCGGAATATTCGGTAAGTTTTGCATACGGGCAGTCCCTGCCCAAAAGGTTTGCCTTTTCCACGCTTACCGTTTCAACTTCAGGGAAATCGTCGTCGCCGTTATAAAAGCCCGTTCTGTCGAACGCACAATCAAAACTTTCCGCAAAAGCCCTTTGAATACTGTAACGCTGAGTCTTTACAACCCTGTCCGTAGGAAGATAGCACTTAAAAGAAGTCGTGGCATAGGCTATCTCACCGCCCACGTACACTTCTGCACAAAAATACGATTGCTCTTTAACCAAATAATAGTTAGTTACGTACGGATTTAAAACTTCTACGACGATGACGTTTTTACCCGCCGAAAGTTTTAAGGGGATTTTGTCCACCTTATTGTAGCCGTGTGCCGTACGCTCCGGGCCGTAAGAAATCGGCGTGCCGTTAAAAATTACTTTATATACCGAACGGCAAGACAAGTCAAGCCTTGCGGATACGTCTTTATCCGACGGAATTACAAGCCTAAACAATAGTGATGAATTTACTGCACCTAAATAATCTTTGCCCCAAACTGCGGGTGCGTACATTTTCATTTTTAAGTCTCCTTCTCGTGAGTATTTTACTTAAAATAAAGTATATATTATCAAGTGGTTACTTGTCAATATAAAAGAAAAAATTAAACGGTTTTTTACATAAAAAAGGCCTTATCCTTTTAGATAAAGCCTTAATCGTTTTACGCTTTTTTAGTGCGGTCTTCCTTAACCAACTTTTCGATAAGTTCATTAACTTCCATAACGCCCAAATCGCCCTCTTTACGGCTTCTTACCGAAACCTTACCTTCTTCGGCTTCTTTATCGCCGACGATTAACATATAAGGGGTTTTTTCTAATTGTGCTTCACGGATTTTGTAACCTATCTTTTCGTTACGGTTATCGACTTCTGCACGAAGCCCTGCCGCTGCAAGTTTACTTGCTATATCGTTTGCATAGTCTGCCGTTCTTGACGTTAAACTTAACACCTTTACTTGAACGGGGGCTATCCAGAACGGGAAAGCACCTGCGTACTTTTCAATAAGCATTGCAAGCGTTCTTTCATAACAACCGATTGAACTGCGGTGAATTACGAAGGGGTACTGTTTGGTGCCGTTTTCATCAATATAGGTCATATCAAAAGAGTGTGCTGCGGCAAAGTCCAACTGAATAGTGATAATGGTATCTTCTTTGCCGTAAACGTTTTTGGCTTGAACGTCGAGTTTGGGCCCGTAGAAAGCCGCTTCGTCATCCGCTTCAACGTAGTCTATGCCGATGTCGTCAAGAATAGTCTTCATCAACGCTTCCGTTTCGTTCCAAGCCTTGTCGTTATCGATATACTTAGATTTGTTGGATTTGCCACGCTTACTGAAACGGAAACTTACGTCGTCTTTCATACCAAGGCATTCCAAGAAGTAGTAACTTAAATCAAGGCAACGCTTAAATTCGTCCTTAATTTGTTCGGGGGTACATACGATATGCCCGTCGGACAAAGTGAATTGCCTTACCCTTATCAAGCCGTGCATTTCACCGCTCGCTTCCTTTCTAAACAAGGTTGCCGTTTCGGAATAACGGCAAGGTAAATCCCTATAACTTTTAAGACCGTTTTTATAGATTTGGTACTGGAACGGACAAGTCATCGGGCGAAGTGCCATTGCTTCGGGCGAATTTTCGTCACCGATTATAAACATCTTATCCCTATAATGATCCCAGTGCCCTGATATCCTATATAGGTCGTTCTTTGCCATATACGGCGTTTTGGTTATCATAAACCCGCGTCTTTCTTCTTCGTCTTCAACGAAACGGGTTAAAATTTGCATAATCTTTGCACCCTTTGGCGAAAGAATAGGAAGTCCTTGACCAACGACTTCTTCGGTCATAAATATACCTAAGTCTCTGCCGAGTTTGTTGTGGTCACGCTTCTTTGCTTCTTCCAAAGCGGTTAAGTACTCTTCAAGTTCGCTTTTCTTTTCAAAAGCCGTGCCGTAAATACGGGTAAGCATTTTGTTCTTTTCATCGCCACGCCAGTACGCACCCGTGATTTGGGTCAACTTGAACGCCTTGATTCTTCCCGTAGAGGGAAGGTGCGGTCCACGGCACAAGTCCATAAAATCGCCTTGCTTATAAAAAGATATAGTGCTACCTGCGGGCAAGTCGTTGATGAGTTCAACTTTATAAGGTTCGCTAAAATTCTTTACTAATTTTATTGCGTCCTTTTTTGAATATACGAATCTCTCTAACGGCATATCGCTTTTTATGATATCCTTCATCTCTTGCTCTATCTTCACAAGGTCGGCTTGAGTAATAGGGGTCTTAAATTCGATATCGTAATAAAAGCCGTTTTCAATGGTAGGTCCGATTGCAAGTTTGCTGGTAGGGAAAATATTCTTTACCGCTTGTGCTAAGATGTGCGAACAAGTGTGGCGGTAAACTTGCAAGCCCTCTTTATCTTTGAGGGTTACGATTTGAAGTTCACAGTCCTTTTCTAACTTTTCACTTAAATCAACTAATTCCCCATCTACTTTGCCACAAACGGCAACTCTCGCTAAACCTTCTGAAATGGTTTTTGCGACTTCCATTACGGTTAAGCCTTCTTGGACTTCTAAAACCGAACCGTCTTTTAGCGTAATTTTCATAATACATCATCTCCTTAATTTCGTATAAAAAAATCCTTATGCAAACGCATAAGGACGAAAAAGTTCCGTGGTTCCACCTTATTTGCCGTACAAAAAGTACGACCACTTGTTTTGCCGTTAACGGCGGTGCTACAAAGGTGGTTTCACTATCCTTTAAGTTTACGGATTTACACCGCCATCCGCTCTCTGAAAAACTTTGTAAAGGGGTTACTTGTCCTTTGCTTTACAGCAATTAAGTTTGTATGCTTACACTATATATCAATTTATCGAGTTTGTCAACTCTTTTAACTGAAATATCTTCCCGAAAAATAAATCTTGTCTTTATAAAACCTTTTAAGGTATTCTTCGTCCACAGGTGAGATTTTACCGCTAACCTCCACCTCGCCACAGTTACTTAAAATAACTTCCCGAACGAGTTTTGCACTTTCACCGCCCATAAGCGATGCCCTCTTTAATCTGCGATAGTGGCTGTCGTACACCCTACAATCGTCGATATATACTCGCTTTTTCTTGTTCTCTAAAAGATAAAATATAAAGTCGTCGAGTTGGGTGTTGATAAAGCAAGAGGGCATAAACGAAACGATATCCGCCCACTTCTTTTTAAGTGGTTGCAAACGAAAGTTATACAGCCCGTCAACGGGTAAAAAATCAAAAGTCTTTAACCGTTCGTAAACGTAGCGTTTATCATCGTCAAGGTCGGCGGATATTAGGCAGGCAAGCAAAATCTCGTACTCTGTAGAAGATAGACCTTTTAAACATATCTCTCGCTTAAAATATTTATATTTATAGTTTATCGCAACGACTTCGGAAAGTTTGTCGATAACTTCTGAACGGATTATATCCGCATACCCGTCGGATACGTTCAGGTTGAGTTCAACTCGACTGCCCTGTGCTTTGCTTGATAGTTCGCACCCCGCTTGCGTAAAAATTTCGGAAAGAGAGGTTTGAAGATAATATAAGTTTGATTGATTTTCGGTTTTTTCGGTTACCGTTATATTTGCCATATAGTTTAGTCTATGCTTTATCGCTTATTTTTATTTGTCTTTTTAAGGTTTTTTTGCGTGAAGGCAAAAAGGTCGTTACCTTCCTATAAACAAACTTTATCAGTTCGGACGCTATTACCACGCTGAGTGCCGTAAACAGTATTTTTACCCAACTTTTTAAGGACAATGGGGTTATACCAAAGGGGGCGTATAAAAAGGTTACGATTATTATTTGGACTAAGAAAGTCGCCAAAAAGGTCAACGCCATAACCTTGTTTTTGGTTATGCCTTTCAAAATACTTTTAGCACCCGATTCTCGACAATTAAAGGCGTTGAAAAGTTGAAAGGTTATAAACAGCGTAAACACGGTTGCGGGTCTTTCCCTTTCGCCCACGCCAAGCACGTTGTTGACGTACTGCAATATCATTATTACCGCTATAAAAACCCCGCTTAATAACACCCTTATAAAAGTTTTTACGCCGATTAACCCCATCTCTTTTTTTACGGGGGCTTCGCTAAGTAGGTCTTTTGACGGGCGTTCAAGCCCAAGCGTAAGAGCGGGTGGTCCGTCCATTATCACGTTTATCCATAATAGTTGCAAGGTGTTAAAAGGTGTTTTTAAGTTTAATAGTGCGGCCACCGTGATAAACAAAAGTGCGGATAAATTTACCGATAACTGAAAGGTTATAAACCTTTGCAAGTTTACGAACACGCTTCTGCCAAAAGCGATTGCTTTTACGATAGTTGAAAACCCATCGTCAAGCAATATTAGGTCGGCGGACTCTTTTGTGATTTCGCTTCCGCTTTTCCCCATTGCTATACCTATATCTGCGTGCTTTATAGCGGGTGCGTCGTTCATACCATCGCCCGTTACCGCAACTACTTCGCCAAGTTCTTTTAACGCCCTTACCACCCTAAGTTTTATAATAGGCGTGCTTCTTGCGATAACGGTGATTTTTTCTAAACATTTTTTAAGGGCTATATCGTCAAGATTTTCCACTTCCCCGCCCGATAGGATTTGAGAGGGCGACGTCGCAATGCCAAGCTCTTTTGCAACGGCGTAGGCAGTATCCTTATTATCCCCCGTTAGAATTTTGATTTTTATGCCCGCACGCATACAGTCCTTGACCGCATTTTTTACGTCCTTACGGATTCCGTCGCATAAAACGGCGTAACCGTCGTAAACAAAGCCTTGACCGTCAGAGTGGGCGAAACATAATACTCGTCTTGCCATATTTTGATGCACCGAGATATCTTTTAGAATTTTAGTTCGTTGTTCTAAGGTAATCTCGCATTTACTTAGCACAACTTCGGGGGCACCTTTTAAGAGTGTCCTTGTTATTTTACCGTCAAAAACGGTCGTCGTCATATACTTTTTTTCGGACGAAAAAGGTGTAACGCTTACCGTTTGGAATTGATTTCTAAAATCATGTAAAGTTTGGTTTTTTAAAGATTTAAGTCCCGCATCGACAAGTGCTAGTTCCGTACCGCTTCCCGTTCGTAAAAGGGACTTTCCATTTCCACTGACAATAGCCGTAGAGTTAAGCAAAAAGTTTTGGATTAGGTATGGCTTTTTGACCTTTTCGGGGGCAGTACAATAATCGCTTAAACAAACGGATAAAACCTTCATCTTGTTTTCGGTAAGCGTACCCGTTTTGTCCGTGCATATCACCGAAACGGCACCCGCGGTTTCTGTTGCTATCATCTTTTTTATCAACGCCGATTCCTTTGCAAGTTTTATCATATTAAGTGCAAGCGAAACGGCTACGATAGTGGGCAATCCCTCGGGAACGGCTGCTACTATCAGTATTATACACGAAACGAATAGGTCTTGAACGCCCGAAAAAGTGACCGTTCCCGTCAATATTAGACGGATAAGGTTTATTACGAACACGCCTACAGCACAAACGCTTCCGATTATAGTTATGGTTTTGCCAAGTTTGGAAAGTTTGTA
>SVIL01000062.1 GCA_015069505.1 Clostridiales bacterium | reverse complement strand
AGTAGGTAAAAGGGTAGAGAATTTACTTGCAGAACGTAATATGACACAATATCAACTTTACAAGAACGGAGGAATTCCTCGTTCTACTATTTCCGTTACGGTAGATGGCAAGTATAAAACTGTTAAATTAGATACTATATATCAAATCGTTGCAACTTTGGGCATTACACTCAAAGACTTTTTTGATGATGAGTTGTTTGATGAAATAGAAGATTAATTAACAATTCAAAGTTGATAAAACCGCAATTAAAGGAATAATTACAAATAAAAAGGAGGTTGATTGTTATGGATCAGACCTGGCAAATAATTGTATCTGTCGTAACGGCTATTGCTGCTATTGTCGCATTAGTTATTTCTGTTATTCAAATTTCGAAAAGCAATAAACAATCGTTGTTTGAAAGAAGATTAAATGCATATTTAAAGATTCGCTGGTTGAAAGCATTGTGTGATGAAAACAATTCGTTTAAGGAAAGTTATCTAAAAGAAGCTAAAGAAGGTCCTATTTTAGTGTTAGATATGCTTTTTTCTTGTATGACTAATAATTCTTATTTAGAAGAAATACAACCTGTGATAAATCACGTTTTAGAGCCTGAGTGGCAAAGAAAATATCTTTTAAAAATAGAAGAATTAAGAAGTCTTTGTGAAGAAGTAAGGCTAATATTCCCGGAAAATATTGGATACAGCCTTGCAGATTTTATTTTTTACTATGAAGAAATGTTGGTTTCTATGTATAAATATCAAATTGCATTAAATCACTTAGAAAAAGAGTCTAAAGAGTTAAATCGACCACTTCCAACGGATGATTCTTTGGGAAATAATTGTAGAAGCGTTGTTAGAAATATAGAAGGAACATTTGAATTGTCTGAAAGGCTTTTTAAGGAAGGTACGCTTGAAAAAGCCAAAAAGGCAATAAAACTGTAAATGGAGAACTTATGAGTAAAAAACCACGGTGTTTATATAATAGTGATTTTAGGTCGTTTATAGAAATTGAATTATTTTCATCAGAAAAGTTAGAAAACGATACAAATTTTTCGTAACGATACGAATTTTATGAAACAATTTATTTGACAAAACGAATTTTATGTTCGACTTTTAATATAAAAGATTTAATTTCTAAGTACATTTCAAGCTCCTAAGCGACCGATTTGGGTTCGAGTCCCGACGGGAAGACCAAAAACCAGCCTTTTTCAGTTCGAAAAAGGCTGGTTTTATGTAAATTTTATTCTATAAAACCTTTTTTAAAATAGAAATATATCAATATGCGGAGATTTAGCTCTTTACTTTATAAATTGAACGTGTTATAATGTAAAAGCGTGGCTCTAAAAAAAGGAGAGAAAATGAAACGTATTTACGAAAAAAACGAAGTAACTTTTTCTATTATTTGGATTTTAATTTACGTTATTACAATGAGTATGGCAGATTATTTTTCTTACCTGGTTGGAATAGAAAAAGTGTTTACAATGCCACTTAGTATAACCCTTGTAACCATTTTGTTGATATGGATCAATAAAGAAAAAGTATCATCAAGATACGGGTTAACAAAAGGGTGTTGCCCGCAAAAAGCGTATTTGTATTTTATACCGCTTATCGTTACGGTATCTGTTAATTTTTGGGGTGGCGTACGTATTCAATATACAATTTTAGAAACGGTATTATACGTTATTTCTATGCTTAGTGTTGGTATTATAGAAGAAATAATATTTAGGGGCTTTTTATTTAAGGCATTAAGCAAGGATAACGTAAAGGTTGCAATAATCGTAAGTAGTTTAACGTTCGGCTTTGGGCATATTATCAATTTAGTAAGTGGGGCCGAGTTGTTGCCGACGTTATTACAAATAGCTTATGCGACGGCAGCGGGTTTTTCATTTACGATTATTTTTTACAAATCGGGAAGTCTATTGCCTTGTATTATAGCGCATAGTGTAATGAATGCAACAAGCGTTTTTGCTTGTAATATGGGGGTAATAATGGATATTATCACGGCGGTTGTTTTAATTGTGATTTTTATGGGATACGCGCTTTGGATATTAAAAATGGAAAACACAAATAAAAAACAAATGCATTAATACAATCTTATAATGATTTTTAGAAAGGCATACTAAATCTAATTTATCTTAACTGTCAAAAGGATGAGCAGCAAGAATATGTAAAAATGTTAGTAGCCCTTGCGGGGAAAACTAAATTTAATGCGTACCATTATAATGTGATAAAGTTCTAAAAAAAACATAAATTCAACAATGAACAAGCAGTGGTAAATGCTTATATATCTTAAATCATAGGTCACCAAATTTGGTGACCTTTTTGGTTGCCTTGGTTTTTTAAACGCTATAAAAGTTAATAAACGGCGTGAAAATTACGCAAAATACGACTCAAAAACCGTGAAAAAGGCGTAAAATATGCGAATTATGGATATAGTGAGCCCTTGTATAGGGACGGGTATATCCTCCTAAGGGGCAGTTGTGGGTTCTGATTCACTGGCGTGAGACGGCAAACCCCTCATCACTTCGTGATTTTCCCCTTAACAAGGGGCAGAAACCCGCAGGGACTACCAAAAGAGAAACAGCATACAAAGTGTGCTGTTTCTCTTTTGGTCTTGCATAGGAACGGACCCATTTGTTCGGTCGTTTTTTATGTACGGTTTTTTTAGCGAGGTGCGTTTAATTTATGCTAAAATATTTTAGTTTAGGAAATCGGCTTGAAAATTACGGCTTATGGTGTTAATATAAAAAAAATATGTTTTTTTAGGAAGTATGGTATGAAATTTAACGTAAAAAAGATTTGTGCGTTGATTTTAGGGGTCGTAATGCTTTTTTGTACTACGGCTTGTGGGGAAACTCCACCCGGTGAACAAAGTGATGCGATTATATTAAAAAACGCCACGGACGTAAAGAACGTAATTTTGATGATAGGCGACGGTATGGGACCTAACCAAATCAAAGCGGGCGAGGTTTTTAAGGGCGACAAGTTGACCTTTCAAGAATTCCCGTATATGACTACGGTGGAAACTCGGTCGGCATCCGACCTTATCACCGATTCGGCGGCAGCGTCAACGGCGATGGCAACGGGTACACGCACCACCAACGGGTTTATAGGCAAAACGCCCGAATCAGTGGAACTTACCACCATAGTTGATATTGCAAGCGGTTTGGGTAAGCGTACGGGCGTCATTGCTACCGAAGAACTTTACGGTGCAACGCCTATGGGGTTTTCGGGGCATTCAAATAACCGCAGTAATAGAGACGAACTTTTGCAATCTGCGGCTTCGTCAAGCAACGTAAACCTTTTTTCAAGTTATGCGGTGGGCGTAAATCCAAACCCGTTTTTAGATGCGGGTTACCAAATGGTTGACAACGTGGCGGACCTTTCCGAGGCGACCGTGGATAAGGTTTTGGGCTTGTATATGGTTACCGCAAACAATCAGATGATTGAGAGCGGAAACGGTTGGGTTTCTTTGGGCAACGTGGTTTTTGAAGCGTTAGAGTACCTTTCCAAAGACCCTGACGGATTCTTTTTGATGGCGGAAGGCTCTCATATAGACCACGGTGGACACAACAATGATATTTGCTATATGTTAGAGGAACTTATGGCTTTTGACGAGGCTGTACAAGTGGTTTTAGAGTGGGCAAAGAATCGTGATGATACGGTGGTTATAGTTACTGCCGACCACGAAACGGGCGGTTTGGTATTTGATGAGAATACCACGCACGAGGAATTAAAACGCATCTATAAAAACGGTGGCGAAGGGGATTGTTATCAATGGACCACTACGGGGCATTCGGCAACTGACGTTCACTTATACGTAAACGGTGCGGATATCAATTTTGCAAACTATTCGTTCGGAACGAGTAATCGTATAAAGAATATAGATATTTTTCAAATCGTAAATTCACTTATGACAAATTAATAGAAATTCAAATTAAAAAAAGCCCGTGGCACTCACGGGCTTTTTTTACGTGTTCTTTTGCGATTTTTGTAATCGGTATTCGCTTGGTGTGAATAGCCGATATTTTTTGAATACCTTGCAAAAATAAAATACGTCTTTATAACCCGTTTGCAAGGCGATTTCTTTAACGGACATATCGGTATCTTCAAGTAAAGAAGATGCTTTTTTTATGCGTTCAATATTGACGTAAGACGAGTAGTGCATTTTCATTTTTTTGATAAATATTCTCGATAGGTATTCGGGGCTAATAAAGCACTTGTTGCATACGTACTGGGCGGATAGTTGAGACGAAAAAAGGTGTGCGTTAATAAACGATAATATAGTTTGAAAATCGCTTATCGTTGATTTTTTGGGTTGTATTACGTTCTTTGAGTTTTCTTGTATAAGTATTTTCAGTATAGAGTAAAGGGTGGTAAGTGGTGATATAGTTTGCATAAGTGTTGATTCGCAATCTAAAAGCGATTGTGCGAGGATTGAAAAAATCTCTTTTTTATGCGTAACGTTTATAACTGGGGAATTTGCAAAAGCGGTAAGGTTGACAGCATCCATACATTGAATACCGCTAAAATTTAGCCAAATAAATTCAACGTCGCCTTTTCCGGAATTAAAATAGCGTACGGGTACGTTTGGCGGAACTAAAAACATTTGATTTTTGGTTACTTTATAGGTTTGTCCGTTAACAATAAGGGTGGCGTTTCCTTTTATAAAATAATGGATAAGATAATAAGGATACGTGTCTGATATATCCCAAGTCGTGTGCTTGTTGTAACCTATATCAATGGGCAATAAATCTATAAACTGTGTTTTGTTTATGTGATAATACTTATTTTCAGCGTTATTTAATGCCGAAACGAATTCTTTGTGAGTAATCATTTTTACCTCGCTATGAATATATTAGTGCTTTTATTTAGTATATCATATAACGCAAAAAATTACAAGCGATTGTCAAAAAATTACATTGACTTTATGGGCATTATAAAATAAAATTAAATTGTATAGGGGAATATTTTGCATTTTTAAAAAGGGTTAACCCTTGCCTTTGTCCAAAGCACAAAGGCAAAACGTCTTTGACGGTTAATAATAGCAAACGGAGAAGTGAAGTATGTTATACGGTAAAAAACTAATAAAAAGAATATTAGTAGCGGTGTTAAGCGTTGTTTTTGCACTTTGTTTAATAGGTGCTTTTGCCATAAATAGGACTGACGTGGCTTTTGCGGACAACGTAACAGCGGTGACCGATGCGTCAGAGGTCGTGTTTATGAACGAAAGGCAACATTTTTCGGTCTATTTTAATTTGCCGCTCGGCGATGAGAATATGGTGGAAGTGGAAAAGGTTACGTCCGTTACCGATAACGTTTTAATAAACGGCAAAAGTATAACTGAGATTAATAACGATGGCAAGAACCTGTTTGGTGAAAGCGTTCATAACGGCATAAAGATTAACGTTTGGGCAAATACCGACGTGCTTAGCGATCCAAGTATTAATTACGGCTTACACTTTTTTATAGACGATTCCCTTTCTACGGAATATAAACTTAAATTAAAGGATAACGACGTTTTGACTTTTAAGAGTGGGTTTTCAATAAACGGCGTAACGTTTGATAGAGATATTTCGATTAGTTATTATGAAAGTATTTCCGACTGGAAAAAAGAAGGGGATTTGATAGATACCGAAAAGGCAGAGATAGTAAAGGTTACTTCACCCGTATATTACAAAGAACAGGAATTGTATTACTTTTACGTCGTGTTTGAAAATAATCCGTCCGACAAAGAGATTTTGATGGCTAACTACGACCGCATGATGGATAACGTTTTCTTTGGCGAATTGTCCTTTTACGAAATAAATTTGCGGTACGGCAACGATAGTGCGTACGTAAGATTTCAAACGGGGACGAAAATGTTGCAGCCGTATGAAGACTATCTTATGTATTTGCACTTAACAAAAAAAGTGGTGGACGATTTAGGATTAAATAACCAAACGGTACTTAAATTTGGTAAAGACTTACGTTTACCGTCCTTATCCGATCTTGGCGAGGACGTAAGTTATAAATACGATTTGCAAGAAAATTTTTGGGTTGCGAACGAAGATCGTGAAGTGACTTACCACGAAGTTGCACCCGTTGACCTAAGCCACGTTACGTTTGATAGCGGTAGCGGTAACTATTATATGGTTTTATATTTTGACACTTGCGTTTCTATGCCGTATATGCCGCAGGTAAATGCAAAGACTGAGTGGTTAGAGGCGGTCTATAACTTGGAAAGCCCTGCGTACTATTATTCAAATTCGCATTTACAAGCATTGATATACGACAATATAAGAAATTCCGTTTTGGATTTTATGTATATCAATGGAAAGTCTATAAGACAGTTGCAAGAGTCGGAAACGAAGATACAACAAGACCAAAGTATTTGCGTAAATTATTGCGGTGCAGAGTTTAATGAAACGGCTATACAAATCCTATTCAACAAAGACGGCGACAACGCTTACAACTCTAACGTCGAATACACGTTAGAGATTAAAGAAGGTTTCTGCACGCCGTCCCATGGAAAGACAACGAAGGACTATACGCTTGTCGTGGGCAAAGGGGTTGTGGAAAGTTTAGCAAGTGGATTTAATCCCTATATGCTTTTAGTTTACGTTGGCGTGCCTATCGTGGTGGTCGGTGCCGTGGTTATCGTGCTTGTGGTTTTAAGGAGGAGAAAAAATGCGGGTAAGTAATTTATTTAAAAAATTTATCGCTTTGCTTTGTGCCGTCGTTTTGCTTTCGTCTATGGCGGCGTGCGGAAACAAAAGCGGTTACTTTTACATTGAAACCTCGGATTCTAACTTTGATACTTTTTATAACGAATACTATCTAAGGCACGTTCGTGAAAGGGACTGGTCGGTAACGAGTACTAAGGATAGAGAAGATATGGTTTTGGGGTACGGCTCGTTATTTGCCAAAGAGTGGGAAACGAGAAGCCTTAACTGGATGGATACGTCAAATTTATCTCACGACAGACTTGGAAAATTGAAACACTATATAACGGATTTCCCGATAGATAAGTTTGGGTATATGTGGTCAACGAGTTACGGTTTGGATAAAGCGACTACGATGAGTAGTTACGACGTGCATAATGCTTTTGGTCAAGGTTGGCCCATACCAAACTATTTGCAAAGTAGCGGTAAAAATAAGGGTTATGAATTTAACACGATTGAGGGTTGGACCAGTAACGGAACTTTAAGTATAGCGGGTACGGGTAGTTTGCTCGTTTCAAAAGCGACTACCGACGAACTTTGGTATTTATCCCCCGATATAAACGTTAGCAGCGAATTTGCACCTATGGTTTCGCTTGATATAAGGGTTACTGACGTGGAAAATTATTCTGAAAGCAACAACATTGAAGATATTTATCTTTGTTGGCAAACGCAAGAAGACGGGGATACGTGGTTTGAAGTCTCTCAAAAAGCGTGGTCAACCATGCCACAAGAAGATATTGACTCTTATTTTGGCAGAAAAATGTACTTTCCGATGTACTTGAATTCTAACTGGGAAGGCAAGACCATAAAGAAGGTGAAAATTTCAGTTAGAACTAGTGGCGAAGAACTTTTCTTAAAGGGCGAACTCAATTACGTAAGGTTGGATTTTGACACCAGACAAAGTAATAATAACACATTGTTCTTGTGCTACGCTAACGAGTACTTTAAGTTTAATAACGACGAAGCGTTGATGAGTGAAACGCTTACTAAGTTTAGAAAGATGACGACGTTTACGCTTGAACATTTAGACGGTAAAAACGGGCTGCTTGATATATCCTATCTCTACGGTCACGACGGTTTAGGCGGAACTGTAGGGCACGGCATAGGTAACGGGTACTGGGATATATATTCGGCACCGTCCGTAAATCTTGATGCGAACGTATATTTTTATAAATCGTTACTTGCTATGGCAGAACTTGAAGACCGTGCAACGGCGTATGGGTTAAATATCCCCAAAACGGAAGCAATCGTAGTTAGTGCTGACGGTCAAGCACGGTTGCTTAC
>SVIL01000061.1 GCA_015069505.1 Clostridiales bacterium | reverse complement strand
TTTTGCGGTAAGTTCTGCGAAAAGATCTGCAAAACTGATGATGGTTGCCAAAGGATATTCTTCGTCGGGAACCATAAATACGGGGAAGCATCTTACGTCCGTGATAGCCGAGTCTTGTTTTGCAAACGGTTCGCTTTCAGGTCCGCCCAAAAGCATAGTCGTGCCGTCTCTACCAACTAAAACCGCACCCTTTTCAAATTGACCGCACCAACCAGTGAGATACCAGCCGTTTGCTACGTTGAGTTCGTCGAAATAAATGATTGCAACGTCAACGTCTTTTTCGTTAAGTAGTTTAACTACCTTTTTTACTCTGTTTTCTGTTTCTTGTTTGTTGTAGTATGCCATAATACACTCCTTAAATTCCTTTTTATGCTTTAAATTCAAATTCGTCTAATGGATACATCGGGCGAATTATATTTTTCAAATTAAGTCTTGCAAGTTCAACACAACTTGCACCGTCTGAGAGAGCGAACAACTCTCTATCCGCATAAGGCTTTAACTCAGTGAACAAATATCCGAGTTTTACAACCACTATCTGATACGAGAGCAAGTCCACGTTTGCTTTATCAAAGTTACCCTTTTCGATAAACGCACTTCTTTTTTCCGTAAAGACCACATCGACGTTTCCGATCGATAGGGTTAAACTTCTACCGATAATCTCTTTTGCCCAACCAAGTATTTCGCCGTGTGATTTCACTTTTGCGATTACGTTAAGTTTTTCAACTTCAACCGCATCCCCGTCTTTTGCCGACCATAACTTTTCGATAAGTTCATCATCGGTTATACCTGCCACACAAGTTTTCTTAGCGGGATTTGCTTTTACCAAGAGTTCTAAGATTTCCACACTTTCGCCTTCGGCACCCGCCGTAGTATTGTCACCGCTATCGGTTATGAAAATTCTATTCTCTTTTCCCTCTATCGCTCTTTTAACACACTCTTCGGGAAGTTCGGCTTCACATAAGAATTTGTAATCCTTTCTGGTTGCCCAAAGCCTATTTGCCAAATCCTTTGAAACGCTTTCAACCTTATCTTTATCAAGCCCGCAAACTACGGTTGAAGCAGAGGTGTTGGGTGCGTCTATCCAACAATGTCCTAAGAAAAGGTTTGCCGTTAAAACTTCACTCTTTTCAAGTTCCACAGTCATCTCTATCAATTCTTTTAGCGGTGAGTACGCCGTTTGCAAAGTGTCGTTTTTGAGAAGGAAAGGAACACGAGTCATACACGCATAAGGCTTAACCTTGTTTTTGAGGCAATATACGAGTGCGTTTGCCGAACGTTGTTGACACTCAACTTGGTCGATATGCGGTACCGTCTTAAACCCGCTAATGATGTCGGCATAATCACAAAGTTCGTCGGTAATATTTGCGTGTGCATCAAGCGATATCGCAATCAAGCAGTCCCTTGAAACGACCTTTCTGATTTCTTTTAGCAAGTAAAGTTCGCCACTGCCGATGTTATCGACTTCCATACTGCCGTGAAACCAAATGAACACGCCCTCAGCATCAGGGTTTTCATTTACCGTTTGCATAATTTGCTTTTCAAAATGAAAGTACACGTCCTCAGTAACCGTTGCAGATGGTAACGCCACCGCATACACTGACGGAACGGCTTCAAAACCCGCTTGTTCAAAAATTTCTTTAACGGCAAGTTTCTTAAAAATATCCTGCCCCTTAAAGTACTCAAAATCAGCAATAGATGGATGTAATTTCGCTTTACTGTTCGATTCGCATTGAAACGATGCAACTATAATCTTTCCCATAAGTTATCCTCTCGCTTTCCATTTTACCATAGGTAATACACCTATTCAAGGCAAAAAAACAAACAAAAAAAGTAAAAAATAAAACAAAATTTTTACTTGCTTTATTTTCTTTTTTGTGTTAAAATCGTCGTATGAGAAAGTATTATAACCTTGAACTTAGAAAAATCGTTTCTGTAACAGACCTAAAAACGGTAGAAAATGACTCGCTAAATAAAGAGTTCCACTTCCCGACTGAATCACACTCTTTTTACGAGTTTGTGTACGTTTTGAGTGGCGAGATTGTTTGCGAAGCGTTCGATAAACGTTTCACTCTAAAAAACGGTGGATTTAACCTCACCTTGCCAAACGTTCCGCATAGGTATTTTGCGGATAGCGATGCACAAATCTTTATTATTTGTTTTAATTGTAAATCAAGCGTTTTGTCCGTTTTTGATAATCCCGTTTTTTTAGAGGACGGCGAAATAGGAATTATGGAAAAACTTATCGCTGAGATTGAAAATTCCTTTGAATTACCATTTAAAGAAAGAGTTATCCTTAAAAAAGACGCACCCATAGGGGCTCAACAAATCGTTGAAAATACTATTGAGGAACTGCTTATTCACTTGCTTAGAACAAAACTTTCGTCAAACACGGTTAAGTCGGTCAAGTCAAAAACCGAACTGCAAACCGCTCTGGTAAACGAAATTATTTCTATGCTAAAAGAAAGCGTTTACAATAGAATTACACTTTCAAAAATTTGCAGAAGTCTTTTTTATAGTAGCCCTTACCTAAACAACTTGTTTAAGGAACATAAGAAAACAACTATAATGAAATATTACGCAAAACTTAAAATTGACGAGAGTAAAAAACTGTTGGAACAAGGCTTATCCGTCCAAGAAATCTCAGATAAATTGTGCTTTGACAACCCCAACTATTTTGCTAAAACTTTTAAGTCCATTACGGGCGTTACCCCCTCAAAATATAGACAAAAAAACTAATTTTTATTACCCACTTAGCCACCTTTTGGCAAGTGGGTTTTTTGTATTTTTCCAAAAAAAATTTGCTAAAAAACCTTGACAAAGTGATTTTATCGTGATATTATTTTGATATCAAATCAAGGAGATTTTTGTTATGACAGAAAAAGTTTTAGAAAACAGAAAGTTCGGTATGTTGGCGTTAATTTCATTTGCCATTTTGTACCTTGCGGGCATCGCTGCGTTTGTTTACGGGACAATATATATTGAAAAGAACGCTAACGTTTTGCAATGGGCGGCGTTTATAGTCGGCGGTGTTTATATGACGATAGGTTGGATACCCTTCCTCGGCTTAAAAATCCTTAAACCGCAAGAAGCGATGGTGCTTACCCTATTCGGTAAATACGTAGGCACGATTAAGGGTGACGGTTTTTATTTCGTCAACCCCTTCTGCGTATCGGTAAACCCCGCTGCAAAAACCAAACTTAACCAAAGTGGCGACGTTAACACCGTGTCCAAAACGCTTGGCAGTATGTTTGAAGACGGCAACCTTAAAATGCAGATTACAAACCATAAACTCTCTCTTAAAATTATGACCTTAAACAATAGCCGTCAAAAAATAAACGATTGTCTTGGCAACCCCATTGAAATCGGTATTGCGGTTATGTGGAAAATCGTAGATACGGCAAAGGCTGTATTTAACGTTGACAACTACAAAGAATACTTATCGTTGCAATGCGACAGTGCACTTAGAAACATAGTTAGGATATACCCCTACGACGTTGCACAAGGCGTTGATACCACGGGTGACGGGCTTGCAGACGAAGGCAGTTTAAGAGGTTCAAGTGAAGTCGTTGCGGCAAGAATTCGTGAGGAAATTCAGTCAAGGGTTAATGAAGCGGGCATTGAGGTTATTGAAGCGAGAATCACCTATCTTGCATACGCACCTGAAATCGCCGCAGTAATGCTTCAACGTCAACAAGCATCGGCTATTATCGACGCAAGAAAGATGATAGTTGACGGTGCGGTAGGCATGGTTGAAATGGCGTTAGAACGCTTAAACCAAAACGACGTGGTTAAACTTGACGAAGAAAGAAAAGCGGCTATGGTATCTAACCTACTCGTTGTTCTTTGCGGAAATCACGACGCTCAACCCATAGTAAACTCAGGAAGTCTTTATTAATATGAACGGCGAAAAAAAACAAATCCCTTTGCGTGTTTCGGCACAGTTGTTTAACGATATTGCAAGTTGGGCGGAAGACGATTTTCGGTCCATCAACGGGCAAATCGAATATCTTTTAACCGAGTGCGTAAAACAACGAAAGAAAAACGGTAAGTACGTGGGTCAAAATATCGACGCACCCTTAGACGTCGATATAAATAAATTTTCCAAAAAGAAATGACGATAACAAAAAAACAGATAGGTTTTTGCCTATCTGTTTTTATTTTTTGTTAGTTTTTATTGACGTTCTTCAAGCATTGACTTGACCTTCATAAGCCTCGTACGGCTACTTCTGTCGTTTTCTTCTAATTTCATTGAGATATAACTTATCGTCTCTTTAAGGTTAGGTATCATAATATTTTCGAGTGCGTTTACCCTACGTTTGCTTTTTTCAATTTCTTCCGCAAGCATCTGAACGCTTTTTTCAAGTTCGGCAAGCCTTAAAAGTTTTACCAACACGTCACCCGCCATTTTTACAGCGTAGTCCGCTTCACTCGTCAAATCGGACACCGCATACGGCAAAGTCGTACTGCCTTTCCCTTCGCTTATTTCAAACTCAGGAACTTGGACGCTCATAATATTTCCTTTCTTACACTCAAAGTCAAGCGACGAAACGGGCATAGCAAAAGCAAGTCCTATACGGGCTTTACTGATAACGCTTCTTGCGGATGAAAACTGCTTTAACACCACAGAAACGTCACTTTCAACGTCGTCACGGTAACGCTTGTTTTCCTTTATAATTATGGAAAACCGCCTTACCATTTCGTCCGTTTTATCCTTCAAAAGTTTATGACCACGCTCGGCGGTCTTCAACCTTGCTTTAAGTTTTTTTAACTCCATCCTCGTGGGGTTTACGTTAAGTCTTGCCAAAATTCTAACCTTTAACCTTATTTTTTAAGATATTTTTCGATATACTTTTCTTTAATACGTTTAAGTTCGCTTCTAGGTAGTATGCCCAAAAGGTCCCAACCGATATCCAAAGTTTCTTCAATGGACCTATTCTGCGTAAAGCCTTGTGAAACGTAACGCTTTTCAAATTCTTCGGCGAACTTTGAATAAAGTTTATCTATATCCGACAACGCCGCATCGCCGAGTATTGCCGCAAGTTCTTTTGCTTCTTTACCCCTTGCGTACGCAGCGAACAACTGGTTCATCGTGTCGGCGTGGTCTTCCCTCGTCTTCTTATCGCCTATACCCTTGTCTTTAAGACGGGATAGTGAGGGCAATACGTCGATAGGCGGGGTTACGCCTTTCTTGTAAAGTTCCCTTGAAAGTATTATTTGTCCTTCGGTTATATACCCCGTAAGGTCGGGGATAGGGTGAGTTTTATCGTCTTCAGGCATAGTCAAGATAGGGATTTGAGTTATTGACCCTTTCTTGCCCTTTATCCTACCTGCCCTTTCGTACATAGTCGCAAGGTCGGTATAAAGGTACCCCGGGTAACCTCTACGGCCCGGAACTTCTTTCCTTGCAGCCGAAACTTCACGCAAGGCTTCGCAATAGTTGGTTATATCGGTTATGATAACCAAAACGTGCATACCCAAGTCGTACGCAAGGTATTCCGCAGCGGTAAGTGCAAGACGAGGGGTTGAAATACGCTCGATAGCGGGGTCGTTTGCAAGGTTGGTAAACAGCACCGTCCTCTCAATCGCACCCGTCTTTTTGAAGTCCTCTACAAAGTATTCGGCTTCTTCGTAAGTAATCCCTATTGCGGCAAATACAACCGCAAACTTTTCGCTACTGTTCAAAACCTTTGCTTGTCTTGCGATTTGTGCGGCAAGTTCTGCGTGCGGAAGTCCGCTCATACTAAACACGGGGAGTTTTTGACCCCTAACCAAAGTGTTAAGTCCGTCGATAGCCGATATACCCGTTTGAATAAATTCGTTGGGGTAATCCCTTGCAACGGGGTTTATAGGCTCGCCGTTAATATCCATCTTTTTATCGGCAATAATGGGTGCACCGCCGTCACGGGGGTTACCCATACCGTCGAATACCCTACCTAACATATCTTCGGATACGGCAAGTTCTTGACTCTTGCCTAAAAATTTGGCTTTACTCGTAGATATTTGCAAGCCGTGTGCACTTTCAAACAACTGCACTAAGGCTTTATCTCTATTTACTTCAAGCACCTTACCACGACGGATTTCGCCGTTCTTCTGTTTAATTTCAACGAGTTCGTTGTACTTTACACCTTCAACGCCTTCGACAAGCATTATAGGTCCAACGACTTCTTTTATGGTCTTATACTCTTTAAGCATTGTTCGCCCCTCCGTTATAAAGTGCTTTTATAGACTCTTTAATCTCACGGTCAACGTCGTCTAACACGTCAATCTCTGATTCGGGGGTATATTTTGCCCTACCTATCTTCTCTCTTACGGGTAGGTTTATAATGTCGTTATATTCCACGTCCGCTAAAATGGCTTCGTTGCCAAGTTCGTAAAAATCATAGATAAGTTTTAACATCTTGAACTGTTTATTAAGCGACGTGTAAGTATCGACCTCATGGAAAGCGTTTTGATGTAGATAGTCTTCTCTTATAGACTTTGCGGTTTCCATGGTCAACCTATCTTTATACGAGAGTGAATCGGCACCTACAAGCCTAACTATTTCGTCAAGTTCGGCTTCTTCTTGCAATATGCTTGCCACGAAAGAACGTAGTTTAGTAAACTCTGACGAGATATTTTTATCGTACCAACCGCTAAGCCTATCCGCATACAACGAATAACTTATAAGCCAGTCAATCGCGGGGAAGTGTCGCCTATACGCAAGTGCACTCGACAAGCCCCAGAATACTTTTACAATACGAAGCGTGGCTTGTGAAACGGGTTCGGACAAGTCCCCGCCCTGTGGCGAAACGGCACCTATCGCCGAGATTGAACCTTGAACGTCACCGCTACCTAAAACGTTAACGATACCCGCCCTTTCATAGAATTCCGCAAGCCTTGACGAAAGGTACGCGGGGTAACCTTCTTCACCCGGCATTTCTTCAAGACGGCCACTCATTTCACGAAGGGCTTCTGCCCAACGGCTGGTAGAGTCCGCCATTATAGCGACGTTATAGCCCATATCCCTATAATATTCGGCAATGGTTATACCCGTATAAATAGACGCTTCACGTGCGGCAACCGGCATATCGGACGTGTTTGCTATAAGCACCGTCCTTTTCATAAGCGGTTTGCCCGTCTTTGGGTCTTTAAGTTCGGGGAATTCGTTAAGAACGTCCGTCATTTCGTTACCACGCTCACCACAACCGACGTAAACGATTATATCCGCATCCGCCCACTTTGCAAGTTGGTGTTGAACGACGGTTTTACCGCTACCAAATGGTCCCGGAACAGCCGCAACGCCACCCTTTGCTATGGGGAAAAGCGTATCTATTACCCTTTGCCCCGTAACCATAGGCATAGACGGGGTCATCTTTGATTTATAAGGTCTGCCCTTTCGTACAGGCCACTTTTGTAGCATCGAGATCTCTTTCAAGCCGTCTTTCGTTTGAATTTCCGCAATAGGTTCTACTACGTTAAATTCGCCCTCTTTTATACTCTTAATCTTTCCGCTAACGCCGTATGGGACCATTATTTTATGTTTTACGACCGAAGTTTCGTCAACCACGCCCAAAACGTCACCGCTGACGACTTCGTCCCCGACCTTTGCAATCGGCTTAAAGCCCCAAACCTTTTCGTGGTCAACGTTATTTACTGAAATCCCACGGCAAATTCTATCCCCATACTTATCGCAAACGGTTTTAAGCGGTCTTTGAATACCGTCGAACATATTTTCGATAAGACCGGGGGCAAGTTCAACCGACAAGGGTGCGTAGGTGGAAACGACGCTGTCGCCAACGCCAAGACCACTCGTTTCTTCGTAAACCTGTATAGAGGCTTTATCCCCCCTAAGTTCAATGATTTCGCCGATAAGCCCTTTGTCGCTTACCTTTACGACGTCAAACATTTTGCATTCCGCCATGTTTTCAGCAACGATAAGCGGACCTGAAACTTTAATTACTTTTCCTTCCATATTTCACCTTAATCTAAGATTCAGTATTAAATAGTATATCCA
>SVIL01000060.1 GCA_015069505.1 Clostridiales bacterium | reverse complement strand
TTACCAAATCCCTTTGATAATCCGCCCAGTCAGTTATCTTTGTAAACGCGGAATCGCCGTCAGTCGCTTCTATACTGCCGTCTGTTTTTAGCAGATAAGTTTTTCCGCAAAAAAAACAACTAATCTTATCGCCCCTACTAGTCATAACACCGTCTTTTTTGCAATGTGGGCAGTGATATAAAAGACTTTCAAGACCTTCGGCACGATCGGGCGTATCAATTACGACCCCCTTTTCCTTTTGCGACTTAAACGCATCAAAAGCAAACGCTTTTTGAATAATAGCGTCTATTTCATCAACGGATTTTTCTTGAACTTCTTCTTTGGTTAAAAGGCAATAGGCTTTTGCGGTAACCTCAACCTTGCGTTGTTTAAGTTTATTATATAGTGGGTCGTGCAAAAAAGCACCGTCCGTTTCAACCATTAAAATAGGCACTTTTAATTTCTTAAAAAATTTGCCCATACCTTTTTGCAAAACGGTTGAACGCCCGTCCAAACTATACCCCGCCTCCGGATAAAGCAACACGCTCGTCTTTTTCTTGTGTATGGCGTTTGATATGGATATAATAAGGTCAAAGTCGGTGACGAATTTTTTGGTTGGAATACATCCAAGTTGACGCATTAACCAAGACTTACCAACTAAACCGTCTGACGTACACACGGGCATAAACGGCATAGGATAAAACATTTTATACGCTATTTTTAGATCCAAAAAACAAGAGTGGTTCATTAAGATTAGATAAGGACCTTTTCCCGCACGTTTAATATCGCTCTTATCAAATTTAAAATTACAAGACCTTAGTTCCCCACCCGACAATATTCTAACCAGTGTACGGAATAAAATATTAGGTTTTTTAGATTTAATCTTTGGGATGGGTGGCATTGCACTAACTTCGTCAAAAGATGAAGCTTTTATTTTGATTTTCATATATTACCTTCAATAAACTTTTTCCTATTTAAGATTATACCACAATACTTTTAGTTATACAATTATTTATACAAAAAAAAGAGTTCGCAATAATTATATCGCAAACTCTTATAAATTATTTTAAGTTGCCGTACTTCTCTAAGTCGTGTTGTCTAATTTCAGTACGTCTTATCTTACCACTCGTGGTTTTGGGCAAAGATTTAACAAACTCAACAACCCTTGGATATTTATACGGGGCGGTATTCGTTTTAACGTAGTTCTGTAAATCTTTAATAAGTTCATCACTCGGGGCAAAACCGTCTCTTAAAACGATCGTCGCCTTTACGTTAAACCCACGTTTAGGATCGGGAATACCCGTTACGGCTACTTCTAAGACGGCGGGATGTTCAAGTAAAACGCTTTCAACTTCAAACGGCCCTATCCTATATCCCGAAGATTTAATAACGTCGTCGTTTCTGCCGACGTATTTTATATTGCCGTGTTCGTCGATATAAGCGGTGTCGCCCGTATGGAAAAATCCGCCTCGCCAAGAACGTGCATTTGATTCTTCATCGTCATAATATCCGCAAGTCAAACCGCACGGCTTATCCGTTGGGGTTGCCTTAATACAAATCTCGCCTTCTTCACCCGGCAAGCAATCCAACCCGTCGTCACTTACAACGTGCATTTCGTAACCCGGCATAGGTTTGCCAAGGGAACCCGAAATTGGCTTTTCATAGTTATATAACGTTCCTATGCAAACAGCCGTTTCCGACTGACCAAAACCCTCGTAAATTTCTAAACCCGTGCCGTCTTTCCACGTATTGAATATGTCTGCGTTTAACGCTTCACCCGCAGAACAACAATGAACAAGACTTGACAAATCGTATTTCTTTATATCGTTTTGAAGCATAAATCTATACATAGTTGGCGGAACGCAAAAGGTGGTTACCTTATACTTTTCAATAACGCTTAAAATATCCGCACCGTCGAACTTATCAAAATCATAGATAAGATGTGCGGTTTCACCCATCCATTGTCCGTAGAATTTGCCCCAAAGTGACTTTGCCCAACCCGTATCGGATATGGTAAAATGCAAACCACCGTCAACAACTCTATGCCAAAAAACGCCCGTTATTATATGCCCCAAAGGATAGGTATAGTCGTGCATAAACATTTTTGGATAGCCGGTCGTACCCGAAGTAAAACCACCTATCATAACGTCCGTTGCACAAACTGCGTCCTCGCCAGTAGGTCTTTCCCACTCGTCAGACGCACTTTCAATACCCTCTTCAAAGTCTATCCATTTAGAGTCTGCTATCTTTTTATGCTTGGTTACAAATTTTAATTTTACGGTTGGACAGAACGCTTCAACTTCGTCAAAATGTTCGGTCGCATCACCGTCACCTGTTATTATAACCGCCTTTATGCCACCTTTATTACACCTATAAGTATAATCCTTACCTACAAGCATATTAGTTGCTTGCAAAGGAATTGCACCGATTTTGTGCATTGCAAGCATTGAAAACCAAAATAAATAACTTCTTTTTAGGATAAGTAGAACTTTGTCGCCCTTTTTTATGCCCATACTTTTAAGAAAGTTAGCCGTTTTATTCGACCAAAGCATCATATCCCTAAAAGTAAAACGCTTTTCCTCTTTATCCTTTGAAAGCCAAAGCATTGCAAGTTTATCGGGTTTGGTTTTACCAAGCTCGTCAATGACGTCGTACGCAAAGTTAAAATCCGAAGGATAGGTTATTTTATAATTCGATTGTAAGTCATTTAGGTCTTTGAAAGAATCCCTTTCTCTTCCTATGTATTTTTCGTAAATAGCCATATTTTCTCCGACAATGCAGGGTTATTTTATTACAACGGCAATAAATTTAAGGGGTTTATCACCTATCGCTTTAAGTCCGTGTGGAATTTTTGAGTTAAAATATACGCTATCGCCCTTATTTAAGTCATAGACCATATTTCCGATAGTAAGTCTCATACTGCCCGATAAAACAAAGTCAAATTCTTGACCTTCGTGACTCAAAACTTTATCTTCCCCCTCACCCGGATTAATTTCCACAAAGAAAGGTTCTGCTTTCTTATTCTTAAAAGTGTAGGCTAAGTGCTTGTAGTCGTACGAGCCTTCACGCTTAACGTAAAACTCATGGCCTGCACGAACGACCGAGCAGTCTGTAAGATTAGGCGAGTGTCCGGATAAAATATTAAAAACGTCAACTTCAAAGATTTTTGCAACGTTATACATAAACGAAATAGAAAAATCTTTTTCACCGTTTTCATACGCACTATATTCTTCAAGGCTCATCCCCAAGCGAGAAGAGACTTCTTCTTGAGTCATCTCTCTTATCTCACGAAGTTCGCTAAGTCTTTGACCTATTTCTTTGAACTGTTGGTTATTCATACGTACCCCCGTTAAAAGTTATAGCCTAACTCTATTGCTTTAATATTTTTTTCTAAAAGTTCAGCCTTTTTTGCAGGAACCATTTGTGCAAGACTGTTTTTAACTTGATCCAAAGACAAAATTTTTGTTTCCTTTATAACTTTGCCCATAATGATCATATTTGCCAAGCCTTCAAGCCCGTTTTCACTTGCCATTGCCGTTGCGGGAATTCCCTTTACGGTTACACCGTCTCTCGTGTCGTTTTTATTGATAAGAGAACTGTCGTAAACGATGTACCCCCCCTGTTCTGTTTCGTTAAAGTACTTTTCTAACGAAGGAAGGTTCATTGCAATAAGAACGTCCGGCTTATCAACGATAGGCGAACCGATAGGCGTATCGGATAGCGTTACGCTACAATTTGCCGTACCACCACGCATTTCAGGGCCATAAGAAGGAAGCCAACTTACTTCCATACCCGCTTTAAGACCCGTAAAAGCCAAAGCCTTACCTGCAAATAAAATACCCTGTCCACCAAAGCCTGCGATGAGAATTTTAGTAGTTGCCATAATTATTTATCCTCCTTGTATTTGTCCTTATATACACCCAAAGGATAATGTTTTTCCATATTTTCATTAAGCCATTCAATAGACTTTTCGGGTGAAAGACCCCAGTTCGTAGGACAAGTTGACAAAACTTCGATGAGTGAGAAGCCTTTGCCCTCGATTTGGTTTTTGAACGCCTTTAATATAGCCTTTTTAGCATTTTTAATATTCTTAACGTTATTGACTGCAACCCTTTCAAGATAAGACGCACCTTCAACTTGTGAAAGCATTTCGCATACTCTTACGGGATAGCCAACCACCGTAACGTCTCTACCGTATGGTGAAGTTTGCGTAACTTGTTTCGGAAGAGTCGTAGGTGCCATTTGTCCGCCCGTCATACCGTAAATTGCGTTGTTAACGAAAATTACGGTTATGTTTTCGTTTCTTGCAGCAGAGTGAACGGTTTCAGCAGTACCGATTGCGGCAAGGTCACCATCACCTTGATAGGTGAACACTACGTTGTCGGGGTTTGCACGCTTTGCACCCGTAGCGACCGCAGGGGCACGTCCGTGTGCGGCTTGAATCATATCACAGTTAAAATAGTTGTAAGAGAATACCGAACAACCAACGGATGCTACGCCGACGGTTTTATCAAGAACACCGAGTTCTTCCAAAGCCTCTGCGACTAACCTATGTATTATACCGTGCGTACAGCCTGGGCAATAATGAAGTTCGTTATTAGTAAGACCTTTCGTCTTTTCAAATACTACCATGCTTTTGCCTCCCCTTTTTCGATTTGTTTAAGTTTATCCAAAACTTCGCTTGGGGACATTATGATGCCACCCGTGCGATTGCAAAGATAAACGGGTTTTGAACAATTGATTGCAAGTTTTACGTCGTCAATCATTTGTCCCATATTGAGTTCTACAGATAAGAAAGATTTAACTTTTTTAGACGCTGAAAGCAACGCTTCTGTTGGGAAAGGCCACAAAGTTATAGGACGAATCATACCTACCTTTATACCTTGTTTTCTTGCTTCCATTATTGCGTTCTTAGAAACTCTTGCGGCAATACCAAACGCAACGATACAAATTTCAGCGTCGTCCATCATATACTCTTCGTACATAACTTCGTCACGTTCAACGATCTTGTATCTTTCGTACCTATTAATATTCCATTCTTCAAGTTGGGCGGGACTTAAACTCAAAGAGTTAACCACATTTCTACCCTCGTGGTACTTCGTTCCCGTAGTTGCCCAAGGTTTAGCGTATTCTTTAACTTCGCCCATCTCTAAACTAACGGGTTCCATCATTTGCCCCATCGTGCCGTCCGCAAGAATCATAGTTTGCATTCTGTACTTATCGGCAAGGTCAAATCCCTTAAACGTCAAATCAACCATTTCTTGAACGGATGCGGGTGCTAAAACAATAAGTTTATAGTCGCCGTGTCCGCCACCTTTGGTTGCTTGGAAGTAGTCTGACTGTGACGGCTGTATTCCGCCAAGACCGGGACCACCACGTTGAACGTTTACGATAAGTGCGGGAAGTTCACAACCCGCAAGATAAGATATGCCCTCACTCTTTAATGAGATCCCAGGGCTTGAACTACTCGTCATTACCCTTTTACCACAAGCCGAAACGCCGATAACCATATTAATTGCAGCGACTTCGGATTCTGCTTGCAAAAACACACCGCCGATTTTTGGCATACGTTTTGCCATATACGCAGCGACTTCCGTTTGTGGAGTAATAGGATAACCAAAATAATATTTGCAACCTGCCATTATTGCGGCTTCCGCCAAGGCTTCGTTACCCTTCATTAAAACTTTATCTGCCATAATTCACCTCTATTTCTCAACCGTTATAACGGTATCGGGACACATAGTTGCACAAAACGCACAACCGATACAAGCGTTAGAATCAGTTACTTCCGCAGGGTGATAACCCTTTGCGTTTATTTTTTCCTTCGCGAGTGTAAGTATTTTCTTTGGACATGCAGTAACACATAAACCACATCCCTTACAACGCTCTACGTCAAAAGTTACTTTTGCCATATCTTCTCCTTATAACCAACTGCCGTATTCAATTAGGTCAATCGGTAAAATTTTATTTTTCAATAATTTTTCATCCACGTCAAGCCCACGCCTAACGCAAGTAAATTTTACGGGAAGCCCCGTCACTGACGAAAGTTCGTCAAGTATATCTATACTATTATACACGTTTTCCGCCGTAGTTTCAAGTCCTATGTTAGAATTATTTACAATTCCGGTAAAAGAAATTTCAGAAACACGCTCAATTTCAGACATTATTTCCAAAATTCCCTCTACGGTTCGGGTTTCCGGACGGTAAACGTTCACGACTAGCAACATATCGTAATCGTTTTCCTCTTTAATTTTATCGGAAAACCTACCCATTGCCAAAGCACCCCTATCGTCACCACCCAAATCCACGACGGCGTACCCCGCACTCTTTTCAAGCATTTTATAACTTTTTGCGTTCATTGCGGGTAAATCGACGTTGGTTTCGGCAAACGGGGAAACGACAAGTTCTACACCGTTATCGTTTAAAGTCTTTAATGCGTCAACGGTGCGAAAATACGGGTTAACGATATCCAAATCATATATGCTTACATTTTTGACGGACTTTTTTAGCATAATGGAAAAATTAACCGCCACGTTAGTTTTCCCACTACCGTAATGTCCTGAAAAAATGGTTAGCCTTTTAGTTTCCATTAGATTTTAACCTTCAAACACCAGTTTCTGCTATCTTTATTTTTGCCCCATTGAATACCGGTAAGTTCGTCGTATAACTTTTGGGTTAGATTTCCTATTTTATTGTCTGAAACGGTGTGGCTTACCCCGTCGAAACAAAGGTTGCCTATTGGCGATATAACCGCCGCCGTTCCAGTTCCCCACGCTTCTTCAAGTTTTCCGTTCTCTGCGGCTTCAATGAGTTCATCAACCGATAAAAGTCTTTCGGTAACTTTATATCCCCATTCCTTAAGAATTTCTATTGCGGATTTTCTTGTAATACCAGGAAGTACCGAACCCGTTAGCATAGGCGTAACGATTTCGCCGTCGATTTTGAACATAACGTTCATTGCACCAACTTCTTCAATATACTTTCTTTCAACGCCGTCAAGCCACAAAACTTGTGAATAGCCTTTTTCAGCGGCAACTTTGCCCGCCCTTAAACTTGCAGCGTAGTTACCACCACACTTTGCGTAACCGGTACCACCACGAACGGCACGAACGTCGTCCTTTTCAATGATAATTTTAACGGGGTTTAAGCCTTCTGCGTAGTAACTGCCAACCGGTGACAAAATTATAACGAAGGTTGCGTTATGAACGGCGTGTACGCCGAGGGTTTCATCGTTACCGAACATATACGGACGAATATATAACGAAGTGCCTTCTGCGGTAGGAATCCAGTCATAATCAATGTTTACAAGTTCCCTAATCGCCGTAACGAAGTCTTCGGGGTCAATAGTAGGCAAACATAAACGCTCTGCGGAATCGTTCATCCTTTTTGCGTTTTCATAAGGTCTAAACATTTGATAGCCGTCAGCAGTTTTATAAGCCTTCATACCTTCAAAAATTTCAGCACCATAGTGAAGCACTGTTGATGCGGGATGAACGGGAATATATCCAAACGGAACTATTCTTTCATTGTGCCAACCCTTTTCGTTAGAATAATCCATAATAAACATATGGTCGGTAAAATATTTACCAAAACCAAGTTTAGTAAAGTCGGGTTTTTGCTTTAAGGTTTTAGCCTTTTCAATCTTAATATTTAACATAACGTTTCTCCTTTTTATTTAAGTATGCCCTGATTAATCTTTTCAGTAGCATCTTCTTTCATCTTATATTTTAACACTTTTCCCGCTGCATTCATAGGGAATTCGCTAACAAAAACAAAATATCTTGGAACTTTGTGTTTTGCCATATGTGCATTACCGTAATCACGCATCTCGCCCTCGTTAGAGTCAACGCCTTTTTTAAGAATTATATACGCACACGCTTCTTCGCCGTATCTTGGGTCGGGTACGCCCACCACTTGAACGTCTTTAACTTTGTCGTGTGTTAAATAAAATTCCTCGATTTCTCTTGGATAAAGGTTTTCACCGCCACGGATAATCATATCCTTCAACCTACCCGTAACCTTATAGTACCCGTCGGGTGTTCTGCAACAAATATCCCCACTATGCAACCACCCTTCAGCGTCAATAGTTTGTTCAGTTGCCTTGGGCATCTTGTAGTAACCCTTCATAATATTGTAGCCGCGTGCAACGAATTCACCGTTCTGCCCATCGGGAAGTTCTTCGCCCGTTTCGGGATCGATAATCTTACACTCAACACCGGGGAAAGCACTACCGACCGTTTCTACACGGTGGTCGATGTCTTCATTA
>SVIL01000059.1 GCA_015069505.1 Clostridiales bacterium | reverse complement strand
GCACCAAGGGTATAACAACCTATATCTCCCGCAGCGTGAATTTTAAGTTTATTAAGCACTGAAAATACACTTCTATGCGGACATCCCGGGCATAAGATAGGCGGACGGTTTGGAGTTTCAGACTTTTCAAATACTCTATCGTCCTTTCCAAACAATACCTTTTTCAATAAATTTGCACTATATTCGCCTTGTTTGGTAAAAAGTTCTTTACCCTTAACGTCAAATCCCCAAGCCCTAACTTGTTCTTCAATAACGGGTTCAAGTTCCTCAAAAACGTAAACCGTTTCAACGCTGTTAATAAAATCTTCAATTAACTTTTTGGGTAAAGGATTTACCATGCCGAGTTTGAGAATATCAGCATCTGGGCAAACTTCTTTAACGTATTGATAAGGTATCCCACTCGTAATAAAACCGATCTTGCCATTGCCCTTTTCTACACGGTTAATAGAAAAATCAGAGCAATCGTTTGCAAGCCTATTTTCTCTATCTTCAACGACTACGTGCCTACCGATTGCAGATGCAGGCATCATAACGTATTTTGAAACTTGTCTTTCATAAGGCTTATCTTCTACTTCAACCCTATCATTTAATTCAACTACACTTTGAGAGTGTGAAAGTTTAGTAGTCGTCCTAAAAATTACGGGCGTATCGTATTTTTCGCTTATTTCGTACGCAAATTTTAAGTATTCTTTTGCCTCACTACTATCAGAAGGCTCTATAACGGGCAAATGTGCCGACCTTGCTATCATCCTCGTATCCTGTTCGTTTTGAGAACTTGCAAGACCAGGGTCGTCGGCAACCACGACTACGCAACCGCCGTTCACACCCGTATAAGAAAAGGTATAAAGCGGGTCACTTGCAACGTTTAACCCAACGTGTTTCATACAACAAAGACTTCTTACCCCTGAAAGCGAAGCACCGAAAGCAACTTCCATTGCGACTTTTTCATTTGGCGACCACTCGGTATATACAGGATCGTATTTAGCAAGAAATTCACTAATTTCCGTACTTGGTGTTCCAGGATAAGCCGCTGAAACTTTTACCCCCGCCTCAAAAGCACCTCTGGCAATGGCCTCATTGCCAAGCATTATAATTTTATCTTCCATTTATTTACTCCTTAGATCTTTAACCCTTTTTGCCTTGCCTTCAAATCTTTGCAAGGTATTTGGTGATTCAAGCATTATTTTTGCATCAAGCCCTAAAACGACTCTCAACTTATTCTTAACCGTATTTTTTATCCTTTCAAGTTCACTGTAAGAGTCGGTTTCTCTTGCAAGTTCAACACGTATAGAAAGTTTATCCGAATACCCTTCACGTTCAACGATTATCTCGTAGTGTGGTCCAAGTTCGGCGACGTTTAAGATAACTTCTTCAATTTGGCTTGGGAAAACGTTTACACCACGAATTTTAAGCATATCGTCCGAACGACCCGAAAGATTATCCATTCTGACGAAAGTTCTTCCACACTTACAAGGTTGATAATTTAGTCTTGTTATATCTTTCGTTCTATATCTAATAAGCGGTAATCCTTCTTTTTTGATACAAGTTATAACAAGTTCACCTTGTTCGCCCTCGGGCAAAACTTCGCCCGTATTTGGGTCTATTATTTCAGGGATAAAATAGTCCTCGTTGATGTGCATACCGCAAAGATATTCACATTCACCCGAAACACCTGGTCCCATAAGTTCACTCATACCGTAATTTGAAGTTACAAGCATCTTATCACCCCAAAACTTATGCATTTCATCACGCATTGCATCGGTTAAAAGTTCACTTCCGACCAAACCTATCTTGACGTTAAGGTCGGTTTTTGGATCTATCCCCATCGACAAGGCAACTTCGGCAAGGCGTAGTGCGTAAGACGGCGTGGCAACGAGAAGAGTCGTGCCAAAATCCTTCATATACATAATTTGTTTTTCAGAGTTACCCGTTGACGAGGGAACGATGGCTGCACCGATATTTTCTAAACCGTAGTGAAGCCCCAAAGCACCCGTAAACATACCGTAACCAAAACAAATTTGAGCCACGTCTTTTGGGGTTGCCCCGCCCATACAAGCAATTCTTGAAACACACTCCGTCCAAGTCTTTAAATCGTTTTCAGTATAACCAACGACGGTTGGCTTACCCGTCGTGCCACTTGAAGCGTGTATTCTAACTAAATCGTCCTTAGGTACGGCAAATAAACCAAAGGGATAATTATCCCTTAAATCTTGTTTCGTAACGAAGGGTAGTTTGGATAAATCCTTTAACGATTTTATATCCGATGGCTTAACGCCCATATCGTCCATCTTCTTTCTATACGGCAAAACGGTTTCATAAACCCTATTGACCGTTTCGATAAGCCTTGAAAGTTGAAGGGCTTCAATTTCACTTCTTGAAAGAGTTTCTTCTTTCGACCAAATCATCTTTTTCTCCTTTTAGTCTTTTTTATTGTTTAACGGCAAATGCTACATCTAAAATTTCTTTATCGGGGGCTTTGGTTAAAAGGCTTACGACAAAGGTAATAATAAACGAGAAAATCATACATATTACACCTATCATGGGCGAACAACCTATACCGTCTTTAATCGCTACGTCAAGTCCGCAATTCCAACCGCCTTTATCAAAACCGAAAATAAGTATTAAAGCAACTGTTAACACCAAAGAACTTATTACCGATGCCCAACAAGATGCCTTGGTTGTCTTTTTCCAAAGAAGACCTAATACGAAAGGTCCTATAAAACAACCTGCAAGCGTACCCCAACTTAGTCCCATCATATACGCAATTGCGGAAATGTTGTAAGCTTCGTTAAGAACTGCAAGAATAACAGATATTGCAATAAACACAAGACATAATATTCTCATCGTCCAGTTAACACGTTTATCTGATGCGTTAGTGTTTATACTGCCCTTATAGATATCAACGGCAACGACTGACGCACTTGCAAGTGAAACGGATGACAAAGTTGACATACTTGCCGATAATATCAAAACCGCGATAACGCCTATAAGACCCGTTGGAATTACTATCGTTAGCATATTAGGAATTATGTTATCGGGGTTTATCCCTTGAACTTGTGGAAAAAGACCGCTTAACGCACCGACGAAGTATGCACCAAAACCTATAACAAGTGCAAATAACGTACTTACTATCATACCTTGCTTTATAGCCCTATCGTCTCTTATAGCGTAATACTTATGTACCGTCTGTGGCAAAGCCCAAACACCGAAAGAAGTAAGGAATATTAATGATAGAAGCGAAACGGTATTTCCATATATCCCCGTGTTTTCACTTGCAAAGGTAAACCAACCGAGTTCAGGGTTTGAAGCAAGTTTTGATAAATCCCAGTTAACTTCCGGACTACACATAAATAATATTACCATAAGCACCACGCCGATCAACATTATTATGCCTTGAATAAAATCGGAAAGTGCGGTTGCAAAATAGCCACCAAAGAAAAGATATAATGCGGTAAGAAGTGCTAAAATTATCATAATAATCCAACCTTCAATACCAAAAACTATTTCAAAAAGGCTACTTAGTCCGTTATATACTGATGCTGAATAAGGAATTAAAAATACGAAAGTAACGACTGCGGTAAATAATTTCAATCTCTTACTGCCGTAACGTTTTTCAAAAAATTCAGGCATAGTTTTTGAAGAAAGGTTACCCGTCATAACCTTCGTGCGTTTTGCAAGGACCTTCCAAGCGATAAGTGAACCTATAATCGCATTGCCTATACCTATCCAAACTGATGCAAGACCGTAAAGCGAGCCAAACTTCCCTGCATAGCCAATAAAAATTACCGCCGAAAAATAGGTCGTGCCGTACGCAAAAGCACTCATCCAGCCGTTTAACCCTTTACTACCTGCAAGCAAAAAGTCACTGACGGTTTTTGAACGATTGCGTGTATATAACGCTATCGCAACCATGCCTAATGCATACAATCCCAAAATTATGTAGTCAAGTACCATAAAACGCTCCTAAAAAAATAAACCGCTGAATTCCAGCGGTTTAAATAATACGTAAAAACACAAAAAAACCGCTATATCGTTATACCCTTGTATAAAAATAATAGCGGAAAAAAGACTTAAAGTTTTTCATAGTGAACATCCTTTTTATTTATTACATAAATAATAATACAAAAAAGGCGATTTTGTCAACTATATATTGAAAAAAGAATAAATAAAATCTATGTTTTTAAGTCAAAAACACAAAACTATATCGCTTTTTATAAAAGCCCGTAAAAAATCAAGCCCATCACGGCGGATATCAGTATTAAAATTATAGGCGACAAAGCTTTTTTTGTGAAGTGTTTATACAAAATTCCACAAGTTGCAACTACTGCAAAAATAATTAACGCTTTATAATCAAAAAATACTTCACTGCCTATGCTTTCAAAGGATAAGATTACCGACAAAAACATAGTTATTGCAGTTGCCACGATAAGCCCGATTACAACAGGTCTAACCCCGTTCAAGAAAGACTTAACCCCCGCAAATTTAAGCAATCCACTAATTAACGACGCTACGACCAACATAATAACGAAGGCTGGAAGCACTACGCCGAGGGTTGCCAACAACGCCCCCCAAATGCCGTATTGCGAAGACCCGACGAACGTTGCCATATTGATAGCGATAGGACCGGGCGTTGATTCTGAAACGCCTATAAAATTAAGAAGTTGGGATTCGGTTAACCATCCGTGTGATATGACTTCTTCTTTTAATAAAGATATCATACCGTAGCCACCGCCAAAAGATACTGCACCGATTTTCAAAAAGGTTAAAAAGAGTTCTAACATTACTCGTTACCCCCTTTTTCCGTTGCGTCTTTTGACTTGTCACGCTTGACGATAAGCCCTATCAAATAGACGACTAAGCCTATTCCACCACCTATTAAAACGTAAAAAATCGATGAAAAGTTTACTGAAAATATCGTAAACAAAATCATTACTATTCCTGCGGCAACAAATAAAGCAAGATTAAAAAAATTCTTTTTTAAGTGCTTGAACATCTTTATACCTGCGGATAAAATCAGATATGCAACGCAAGCCCTAATGCCTTGAAACGCATAACCAACCCATTCTATCTGTATAAAGGCATCAAAGAATAAGGATATTACAAAAATTATAACGAACGAAGGGATACATACTGCAAGGGTTGCAAAAATAGATCCCAAAACGCCCGCCAACTTATATCCTATAAAAGTGGAACTATTTATCGCAAGTGGTCCGGGCGAAGATTCCGCTATGGCAACTACGTCCATAAATTCATCATGCGTAAGCCACTCTTTCTTTTCAACGAGTTCACGTTCGATTATAGCGATCATTGCGTAACCGCCACCGAAGGTAAAAAGCCCTATTTTGAACATCGTCCAAAACAAAGAAAGGATAATTTTGAACTTCTTCATAAACCCACCCCAAAATTTCTATTTACTATTCTAGCACAAAACACCAAAAAAAACCACCCGTTTTGGGTGGTTTTTTTAATTTTTAACTAATTTTTGAAAAGCCCAAACTTAACGAAGGAATAATTATCCCTTTCCATTGAACTTTTGCCGTCCTTCCAAGTATTAATAAGTTCAAAAGTATCGGGTGCAACCGCCTTAGGTTCTTCAAACGGCTTAAAGTGGTGCGGTCCCATAAGGTTCCTATTACCTGAATACAAAGTAACCCTGATAATATTCTCGCCTACCTTCAAATATTTTGATGCGTCAAAAGAATTTTCAAAATAAGATTTAACAACTTTTACGCCGTTAATTTCAACTTCCGCAAGACAAAATCTCCCGTCTAAAACCATCTTGTAATCGACTTTATTAAGCACTACTTTCTTTTCAAAAGTCATATTACCCGCAAAGAAAGGATAACCCTCTTTTACCGTATCTGAAACAACCGTCTTCTTAGCGTCAATATAGAAGTTATCCGCAAGATATACGTTAGGTTCATTTCCATCCTTAAACCCGTCAACAGAATAAACGCCGAAATCGCCTTGCAAATAACACGGCTCTATCGTCGTATCGTATGCAAGACAGTTTTTAAGAGTTTCGGTAACGTTTTCACCAAATAATGCGTAATAAACGTTTTCGCCCTCAAAGAAGTTTATCTTTAATACGACTTCGTTTTTGCCAACCTTAACAAATTTACTGATATCGGACTTGAAAACCTTTTTCTCAAAGTCTGAAACGCCTGTAAATTCCACGGGGTTTCCGTTAACGTGGCAAGATATATTATTCATATTCTCGGCAAGAAAACTCAAACTGTTTGGTTTAGTTTTAACTTCAAATTCATATTTCAAATACAAGTCGCCGTTGTATTTACGTGAAAGCATCTCATTGAATATACCCATATACCCAACTTTATCGCTATAATTTGCCCCGTCGGTAGAAAATCTTGCCTTATCGAGGGTCATATAGTTATCGGATGCGGAAAGGATATTAAATTCACCGTCAAGCCTAAGTTCTTCAAGCGGTTTTTGATTTTCAACACTTTCATCAAGCAAGAATAGTACGTACGATTTATAAGGTGCAAAAGTAACGGTGTTCGATATTTTTTTACTCTCTAACGTTTCAATATCAAAAGCTTCAAAGCCCTTAAAATCACCACTAAACGTCAAGGTATAAGTATCGGTTTCACTTAAATTTACCGCATAAATAAACTTTTTGCCGTTATACTCTCTATACGTAGATTGAACGAAGGTCGTAACGTCGTCAACAGAATAAGGTTGTGCTTTTATAATTTCGTCGTAAGTAGTATTTGTTTTGAAATTATATTGATGTTCTTCGCCTTCAAGGTACTCAGGAACGCTATCAACAAAAAGCATCTTTCCGCCCGTACGGTAAAATTCTTCAAACAACTTTTCACTACTACGATCCATAGTAAGAGCTTTTGGGAAAACTATCGTATCATAAGAACAGTTACCTATAATCAATTTTCCGTTTTCGACTCTTGCATGTGAAGCCATTATGGTTTCGTCGATTATATGGTAAGGAATATTCATCCTTGAAAGTTCAGAAGCGGTATGAATATAATTCCTATCTACTTCTGACGGCTGACCGTAATCGTCACGCTTAAAGTCAAAATAAAGGCTTCTAATCGGCGAGAACAAACCAACTGAAACAGGCTCATCACTTTCACCAAGCAAATACCCTAAATTAGTAAAATAGTCGTTAAAAGACTTAAAATCGTGTCTTATCCATGGATTAACCCAAGAGAAGTGGGTTGGATAATCACGTTTTCTTTGACCGTGTTCAGAGTATGGCAAAAGATGTTGACACATAAGGTTTACACCGTTAACATACTGCCATTCCGCAATACGGCGAAGTTCTGTCGGGGTTACGTCCCACCCCGTCATTGCAAAGGTTTCAGTTAAAACACGTTTCTTACCGAGTTGCCTTGCAACCGAAGACGCTTGTTTTGGTGAAACAGGTGACGCAACGGCACGTGATAACATATCTATTCCGGGAATATGTTCGTATTCATAGAAAGGCATAATTCCCGCACAGCAAAGCATTTGACCTTTTAAGTGTTGCTCTTCTATATAATGCCCCGTCAACTCTATGCCGTTTTCATTACACCAGTCGTAAATCTTTTTTGCAAAGTTTTTAAGCATAAGTTCTTGCATACATTTCCAGTACCTATACCTAAAAGTCCTATACCCCTCTCTCTCAACAAACATAAGCCCTATGCCATCAAGCAGTTCTTCGCCATAAGTTTCTTTATAATACCCTTCAAGAACTCTCGTATACGGGGTGTGATAACGATAATATTGCGGTTCGTCGGTAAAGAACCCTTTTAACGACTTACCAAACCTATCGCCAAGTCTTTCTTTATACTTTTCGTGAGTTTCCGCAATGAATTTATCAACGACTTCGCCGTTAAGAATATCTGCGGTAGAAACACCTATATTGTTATAGACGTTTAAATATTCTTCCCCGCCGTCCTCATAAATACGTGTTAGTTTTCCGTCTTTATCTATGTAACTCGCCATAGCGTTTGAATCAAACTTGCCGTAAGCATAAGTCAAATATCTATCGTGGTTATCTTCGTCTTCTAAAAGTTTACCACCCGCAAAACCACTTGGCCAACCGTTTTCATCGTAAGCCCAACTGTCCATATCCAAACGATCACCTGCATCAAGACAGGCTTCAATACACTTAAACCAGTCGTCGCCGAGGTATTCGGTTCTAAGCCCACCACGGGCGTGCATAAAATAACCGCCCACGCCTTGGCTTTTCATCCATTCAATTTGCCAAACGAGTTCGTCTTTTTCTAATTTATCGTTCCAAGACCAAAAAGGGATACATTTATAATCCTTTTTGTTTGCGTTAAAAATTTTGTTATAAATTC
>SVIL01000058.1 GCA_015069505.1 Clostridiales bacterium | reverse complement strand
AGGCTTTCGATGGGGGTTATGACGGTAGAGGACGGCAGTATTGACGTTGACGACCTTGCGACCGACGGGTTGTCGCCCGGTAAAGTTTTGGTGTATAGGCAAGGCTCAACCCCACCCGAAGTTATGAAAGATTTTGAGATGCCAAGCGATTTTTCGGAAGAAGAATCACGGCTTATAAACGAATTCGTGATAATAAGCGGTGTTTCGGACGTGAGTTCAAGTTCAAACAATGCGTCCGTGTCAAGCGGAAGTGCTTTGGAAATCTTAATCGGTCAAGACAACGAAAGGATGACTATGATTGCCGAGTCGCTTAGAGAGTGCATAGTTGAAATTGCAAGAAAGATTTTAAGGCTATACGCACAATTTCTTAACGGGGTAAAGGTCATAAGAACGCAAGATGAGTTTAACAAGACCAAAATATTTTATGCAGGCAAAGAGAGTTTTGCGTCAGACGACGTGTATGCCGAGAACGAAAACGAGCTTACGTTTACGCCCGTTCAGAAAAAGGAAATGTTGTTGAAACTATACGAAAGCGGAATTTTAGCCGATGAAAGCGGTGTGATAAAGCCGATGGTTAAAGAGAAGATGTTATCTTTGTTGGGGTATAAAGACCTTGACGGACGGAAGGGGCTTTTTAGCCTGCACGAGGAAAAGGCGAGAAAGGAAAACCCCGTTATAAAAACCAAAGAAGTTTTAGCCGATTTATTCGACGACCACGCTATACATATCGACGAACACGTGAGGTTTATTTTAAGCGAGCAATCGGTTACTGATACCGAAAAAGCGTTAGTCGTAAAACATATAAACTCACACGAAAGGCTGTTAAAAGAAAAACAGCTTGAAAACACTTTTAATCAAGGAGAATAAATTATGGAAAACAATGAACAAATGAACTCTGTTGACACGCACACTGCAGCGGCAGAACAAAAGGAATTAGGCGTAGAACGAGAGGACGTCTCATTAGGAAAGTTCAAGGACGTAAAATCCTTGTTATCAGCGTACAATTCTTTACAAGCTGAATTTACCAAACGCTGTCAGCGACTTAAAGAGTTGGAAACTGAATCCGCCGTCGATAAGGAAGTTACCCCGACGAAAACGGAAGAGATTACGGCAAAGACGGAAGAAGTTTTGTCATCAGAAAAGAAGGAATTTGAAGATGAAAGGATTTTGAAAGAGTACCTAAAAGGAATACTCAAAGTCAAGCCGAAAGTGGCAGTACTGTCTGACGTAGGCACGGGACTAAAAACGCCGACGGAAAAGCCAAAGAACGTTTCGGAAGCGGGAAGACTTGCCAAAGAAATGTTCGCAAAAACAAACGAGTAATTAAAGAAAAGGAGAAATTATGGCAATTACATTATCAAACGCAGACAAAGCGTTAAAAACATTTTATCTTGACGCGGTCGCAGAACAGTTAAATACGGGTGTAAACCCCTTATTCGCCGCAATCGGTCGTTCAACCGATGACGTATGGGGCAAGGAAATCAAAAAACTTGCCGTTTACGGGATGAACGGCGGTATAGGTGCGGGTACTGAGGACGGCGATTTGCCTGACTCTGCCGGCAACAATTACGAACAATTCGTACTAACCTTGAAAAACCTCTACGGCACTATTGAAATTTCCGATAAGGCTGTCAGAGCGTCCGAAAATAATTCGGGTGCGTTCGTAAGCCTTCTTAACGCAGAGATGGAAGGACTTGTAAAAGCAAGTTCGTTTAACTTTGGCAGAATGCTTTACGGTGACGGAAGCGGAAAACTTGCGTCCGTTCAAACCATCGAGAACGGTGTGGTTAAATTAGATACCATCAAGAACGTTATGGAAGGTATGAAAATCGATTTCAGAAGTTCAAACGGCACTATCATCAGCGGTGGTGAAAGTAGAAGGATTATCTCAGTTGATAGGGTAAATAAAACGATTACCGTAAGCGGTCAAACCCTTACCACCGATACCGTTTCAGAAGGTAGCATTATCACCGTTCAAGGTTCTTATAATAACGAGATCACTGGGCTTGGTGCGATTTTTGGGAACGGCAACACCCTTTACGGCTTGGATAAAAAGACCCACACTTGGTTAAATCCGTACGTAAAGACCGAAGCCGGTAAAATTAGTGAAGGTATGATACAAACCGCCCTTGATACTATTGAAGAAAATAGCGGTAGTGCGGTAAACTTTATCGTATGTTCTTGGGGCGTGCGTAGGGCGTTACAAACCCTATTCTCGGCAAACCGCCGCAGTTTAGACACAGTTGAACTTGCGGGTGGCTTTAAGGCTATGAGTTATAACGGTATTCCTATCGTTGCGGATAGGTTCTGTCCGGACGGAACGATGTACCTACTTAACACCGCAGACTTTACCTTACATCAACTTTGCGACTGGCAATGGCTTGAAGGTGAAGACGGAAACGTGTTGAAGCAAGTTGCGGGCAAACCCGTTTACACGGCTACTTTGGTTAAGTACGCCGACCTTATCTGTGCAAGACCGATAGGTCAAGGTATGATAACGGGCATTACCGAAGAATAAAACTTTATTAACGGTACGCCGAGTCTGATAGATTCGGCGTATTAAAAAACAAAAAGGAGAAAATTATGACCGTACAAGACGTAGTAAAACTTTCGGCAACCTATCTTGATAAAGAGAACGTGCTGAACTATTTAGAGGGCAAGGGCGAAGGTTCACCCACAGAAGTAAACAGCCTTACCGTGTGTGCAAACGTGGTGATAAACGAACTTGCGTGTACTTATATTCCTATGATAAAAAGTGAAACTATAAAAGTTAACGACGGGAAACTTTATTTTAACGACCTAACCGAAACCCCGCTTAAAATAGTGAAGGTATGCGATAAGGACGGGAAAGAGTTGGCACACACCTTTTATCCAAAGTATTTAGCGGTCGATTCAGATTGCGTATCAATCGAGTATAAATATATGCCGCCAAACTTAGGGCTTACCGATAAAATTGATTACGAGGAAACTTCCGTCCCCGTTCGTCTTTTGGCTTTTGGTACTATTGCGGAATACGCACTACTAGAACGAGATTTTGATAAAAGCGTGATGTGGCGAAACCGTTATAATTCACTTTTAACCGAGATGATATCCCCTAAGAACGTTAAAATCCGTGGGAGAGTTTTTATATGAGAACTTATCCCGTTATTACTAAAACCAAGACGCAGAATAAGGTGTACGATATAACCGATTTTTCGTTACTTACACGGTATTCTGAAAACGTCTTTGACGGTACGGGGCTTAAAGATGCAGGGCTTTACAAAGAAGACGTAGTGCGGATTACGGGTAGAACCGTATTAAAGGTCTATACCGTGGCGGATAGGGTTTTCGTTTATTGCGACGATAAAAAGGTTTACGCAGTAAAGGATAAATCCCTTGAAGAATTTTGTCTTTCCACCTTTGATAACGCCCCTGAAATTTTTTCACTGATTCTTAGGGGTAAGCCGAGCGTAGCCGTTGTTTACAACGGGTTTGGCGTAATCGTTGGCGATACCCACGCAATAGCAAAATTTCCGGAAGGCAATGGTTATTTGGTGTATAACGACACAGTTTTTTGCCACAGCAAAAACACGGTTAACTTTGGTGGCAGATACGATTATTCCGGTCATACCGTAACGTTGACGCCTACGGGTTTTATATGCGTAAAAGGACTTGGCGATATAGTTAAACTTTTGCGTAGAGATGACGGTGTACTTGTCGTGTGCGAAAGGGGTTTTGCATTGATTAGTGCCGAATTTGATAGGTCGAGTTATAAGTTAAAGTATTTTGATAAAGTGATAAGCGGTATTGATTATAACAGCATAAATTCAGTTGGGAACGTCGTCTATTTTACTGCGGACGGAAAGTTGTTTTCTTTCTACAAAGAAACTCTACGTCATATCCCGACCCTACTTGATGAAGTTGATTATACGGTTACGGGCGAGGCGTACGCAATGGACAAATATTATATTTTACCCGTAAAATCAATAAACCCAACCACATTTATTTACGATACCCAAACTGAAAAAAGCACTTTTTTGCCTTTTGACTGTGGCAAAGTCGCAAACGAGATAAATAGACTATCTTTTAACGGTAGGCGTTTTGATAGTTTTTGGCAAAGCAAACCCACTGATTTTGGTATAGCCTTAGAAAAGACGGTTTATAAGGTGCAAGTAAAAGCAAACACCCACGTTATCGTGCGTATTAGGGGGGATAACGGACTAACAAAGACCTTATCGATAGGGGATGGTAGAGCCAAAAGCCTAAATATTTCGTCAACGGATTTTACCATTGAAATACTTTCGCCCCTTCCAAAAACGGCGGTTGAAAGTATAAAAATTTATTATAGAATTTAGGGGGATAAACTATGGATTTTCCAACACCTACGAGTATGGCGGAAGTTATGTCCACACTCGCCGATATATTCTTTTTTTATAGACACAACCCGTTAGTGTACGAGGGCTTTGACCTTAAAGAGCTTAAACTTAACCGTTTAGAATACACCCTGCCCACCGACGAGGAATTTACAAGCCTTGCCACGACCTTGCTATCCGCAACTCACTACCGAGAAATCGCTGACAAAAAAAGCGGTTATTTAAGCGAACTAAGCGTTTTAAATAACAACTTAGCCTCTCTTTCAAAAAAGGCGGAAAAACTTATAAGCGAAGCGAACTTATCTTGTGACAAGGCGATAGACTCAGTCAAAGAAGACGCAATAAAAAGAGGGATAGAATACTCAACTATCCCCAACGAAAAAATTGCGTCGATAGTTTCAGAGAATAAAACTCTTTTAGCGGATATAAACTCACAAATTGAGGGCGAAAAACTCTCTTTGCAATCAAAGATATCCGCCTTGCAAACGCTTATCGACGGGGTAGAAGATTATTATAGACCTATCCACGAAAAAGAGATTGCCGCCAAGGCGTACGAATTGAAAACCAAGGCACTTGAAGTTGATCGTGAAGTTTTTAAGTATAATAATTCGCTTGACCAAAAGGAACAAGAATACGCAAATAACCTAATTAAGACCAACGCAAACCTTGAAATTAAGTATTTAGAGATAAGAATCAACCCTTACTCTAAGGACGAACTTATTGCAATGGGGTATTACACCGATTGTCTAATTTGCGTAACGTCCTATTTAGACACGTTACCCGACTTACTCGCTTACGAAAAGATAACCGAAACGGGCGAATTAGCCGTCTATCTTGACGAATACTATCAAGACCTTGTGTATATGTACAAAGTCAAATCCCACCCGGGCGATTATTAAGATAGTCCCATCCCACTTTTATAGTGTGGATGGGATTTTTTTGTCTTGACAAACCCAAACGGATATAATATAATAACTTTTATGAGTAAAGTAGTGAGAATAGGCAACCTTGAAATAGGTGGCGGTAACAAAATAGCAATTCAATCAATGTCCACGAAACGCCTTTGCAACGTAAAAGACTCGATTTTGGCGGGTGTGGAACTTGAACGTGCAGGGTGCGAAATCATAAGGTACTCTGTTTTAGACGAAGCGGACGCAGTAGCTATCGCCGAAGTAAAGAAGGGCTTTAATATGCCCCTCGTCGCAGATATTCACTTTGACTATCGCCTTGCGATAAAGTCCATTGAGAGCGGTGCGGACAAAATTCGTATAAACCCCGGCAATATCGGTGGCGAAGAAAACGTTAGGCGTGTTGCCGAAGTGCTTAAAGAATATAATATTCCGTGTAGGGTAGGGTCTAACACGGGTAGCATTGAAAAGGAATTTTTGTCAAAATACGGCAGAAGTGAAGTTTCGCTTGGCGAAAGTGCGTTAAAGAACGTTCGCTTGCTTGAAAAGTACGGCGTGGAAAATATCGTAATTTCGGTCAAAGCATCGGACGTACCGCTTACCATAAAGGCTTATGAATACATATCTAAAAAGACCGACTACCCCTTGCATTTAGGGGTTACCGAAGCGGGTACGGAATATAACGGCGTGGTTAAAAACGCAATGGCTATGGGTAGCCTTTTAAGTAGGGGCATAGGGGATACCATAAGGGTAAGCCTTTCCGCTGACCCCGTAAAGGAAGTCAAAGCCGCAAAATCCATATTGAAGGGGCTTAACCTTATATCCGAGGGTGTTGAAGTCGTCGCTTGCCCGACGTGCGGTAGATGCGAGTGGGATTGTATGAATTTTGCTAGTGAAGTTGAAGATTACGTTAAGGACGTAGATAAACCGTTAAAGATTGCGGTTATGGGCTGTGTGGTAAACGGCCCAGGCGAAGCCAAAGACGCAGATTTGGGGATAGCGGGTGCAAAGGACGGTTGCGTTATTTTTAAGAATGGCAATATCGTGCGGAAGATAGAAAAAAAAGAAGTTAAGCAAGAATTTTTTAAGGAAATCGATATATGTTTACGGTAAAAACGGGCGAAGAGTTTATTTCGGATATCAGGGCGTTAGACGAAAGTTTGAGTAACTTGCGTATTTCGTCTGTCGAAGTAGATAAAAAAAATTATTCCATAACCTACAATTTTATATGCGATAAAGTCGTTGACGAAGAATTGAAAAACAAAATCCTTAGCGAAGCAGAAAAGATAACCGCAAGGGTGTTTAGGGCCGTAGAAGTAACGGTTACGAAGATCGTAAGTAACGACCAACTCGTCGATAACGAAATTTTCAATTACTTAAACTCGTCTTATCCGTCCATATCCATATTCTTAAAGCCTACGGACATCCGTTCGGGGATATACGGCAATTTAGTAAAATACGTGATAAAACTTACCAAAGACGGTGTGGATTACGCTGTGAAAAACGGTTTGATAAACAAACTAAACAACTTTCTTGCCACCAAATTCTGTTCGGATTTTGCGGGCAGTTTAGAGGAAAAGGAAGCGGACGAAAGCATAAGTCTTTTGTCTGAAGAAGTGTATGAAAGCCAGTTGCAAAAGATAGAGCATCGTACCATAAAGGTCAGTGACGTGGTATGTATAGACGAGTTTGATATGGGTGATTTAGCACTCTATATCGAGGACGCAATATCGGGCGACGTTATAATTTGCGGAAAGATAACCGATATCGCAGAGCGTCAAAGCAAAACGGGAAAGCCCTTTTTTATCCTAAATATCGACGACACTACGGGCAGGGCTAGCGGACTGTATTTTACCAAAAAGAATACTTACCAAAAGATTAAAGAATTAAAGGTTGGCGACGATATAATTGCCCGTGCAAGCATAGGCGAGTATAACGGAAGAAAGTCTTTTACTTTCCAAAAGATTAATCGCTGTACTTTCCCAAGCGATTTCGTGAAAAAGGATAGGTATAAAAAGACAGCCCCAAAAACTTACGCGTTAATTCACCCCGAACCCGCAAAGACGGTGAAAATCAGCAGTGTATTCGATAACGACGCACCCTTGCCCCAAGCGTTTACCAAAGAAACTTTCGTGGTGTTCGACCTTGAAACCACGGGACTTGACGTTATGAGTAACGGCATAACCGAAATCGGTGCGGTCAAGATAATGGGCGGTAAGATAGTAGAACAGTTTACTACCCTCGTTAAGCCCGATTATCCCATTACGTCCGATAACCAAGCGATAACGGGGATAAGCGAAGATATGGTCAAAAACAGTCCTAAAATCGGAGCGGTAATTCCCGATTTTATGAAGTTTATCGAAGGTGCGGTTTTAGTCGCTCACAACGCCGATTTTGATACCAAGTTTATTAAGCGTTTTGCGGGGGCGGAAGATTATGAAATCAAAAACAAAATTATCGACACTTTAGAGGTCGCAAGAAAGGTTTTGCCTTTCCTAAAAAAACACGACCTACACACCTTGGGCGAACATTTTGATATAGCCTTTCATCATCACAGGGCGTTATCAGATGCGTACGCAACGGCAGAAGTGTTTATTCGCCTTATAAAAATCAAAGGTGACCTATAAATAAATAGAGTAATTTAGTACTGAATCCGCCTTAAATGTTTGACAAAGGGCGGATTTATTTATATAATGATAAAGTAACGTATAAAAACAAGGCGGTTTGGCAAAAACCCCGAAAGGAGAATTATATTATGAATAAAATGTCAATTAAAGACGTAAACGTCAAAGGCAAAAGATGTCTTGTAAGGGTTGATTTCAACGTTCCTATGAAGGACGGCGTAATCACTGACGAAACTCGTATCAACGGTGCACTTCCCACTATCAAATACTTAATGGAAAACGGTGCAAAGGTTATACTTTGTTCGCATATGGGCAAACCCCATAACGTATTAACCGAAGGTTTCGGTCTTACTAAAAAAGAAAAGAAGGCAGTTGAAAAACTTCCCGAATCTGAAAGGGCACAAGCAACCGCTGAATATCTTAAAAAAGCAGTCAAGGATAAAGAAAAATTCTCTCTTCGTCCCGTCGCTGAAAAACTCTCTGAAAAACTCGGCGTAAAAGTTACTTTCGCAACCGATTTGGTTGGCGAATCTGCCGACAAAGCAGTTGCAGAAGTTAAAGAAGGCGAAGTAGTACTTCTTGAAAACACCCGTTTTATGGCAGGTGAAGAAAAGAGAGACGAAGCACTTTGCAAAAAACTTGCAGAGTACTGTGATATCTACGTAAACGACGC
>SVIL01000057.1 GCA_015069505.1 Clostridiales bacterium | reverse complement strand
TTTTAAGGGTATGGCAGTATCCCTCAGCCTCTATAATAAAGTAATAGTGAAAAGGTGAGGGATATTTGAACAATGCGATGGGGTTTTTAGAGATTAAGTCCTTACAATAAAAATCCACCCGCACGATAATACGAACGGGTGGGGGATGATTTAAAAACTATTTAATCGTATCTTTAAGATATGCTAAGGATTTTTCGACCATTGTTTTGCCAAGTTCGGTGTTTGCCTTTCTGCTACTTTCCGTAAACCAGTGTTTTTTGTCGTCAATTCTCGTCAGGTCAACGCAGTCGGGGTATAGTGCCATCAAAATAGAGCATTCAAATTCGCCTGCATGGTCGTATCCCGTGGCGTTTTGAACGGCGGTACTCATCGTGGGTATAACTTTTATCCATCCAAACGGGTTATTTTTACCTTCTAACTCTTGATAATAATTTGCGTAATTTTCGCTACCCCACCAACCTTCGCCCAAGGTCTCTTCTAAATATTCCATAGTGGCTCTCTTAGCGGCTGTGCGATAACAAAGTGTCATCGGCATTTCGCTTTCTTGTTCAAACTGATGATGAATAACGACGTAAATATTCCTAAACCCGGAGTATAACAAACTTTTAAACACGTAATAAACGTAATCCTCAAACGCCCTTTCGGGAACGTGTACCGTCCCTGACTTTCTACCGCCAACGGCGTAACTCGACGGGCTGTACGATATGGTCGGGGCAATCATAATTTCCTTAATTTCGGCAAGTTTTTTAACAAGCCCTTCGGCAATTAGCGTATCGCACCCAAAAGAGCAATGAGGCCCGTGATACTCAACGGTACCCCCAACGATAACTAATGGAATATTATTTTCTTTTACATAATCTGTTTCTCTCGGAAACGAGTGGTCTAATAACATAATATATCTCCTTAATAAGCAAGCGTAGTGTAGTAAGCGAGGTTTGTTTGACGGTTATCAAGCCTACCATACTGTACCACAATCTTAACGTTGCTCGATAATTTCATAGCGTATTGTGTTTCAAGCGGAACGTTAAACCCGCACATGTGCTCTTGATTATTCATTCTAAAACACCTAACGCTTTGTGCCGGCACGACCCAAGTAATATCCTCGTACTTAGGTTTGTCCACAAAATAAAGTTTAACCTTAATCGTCGCAGTTTTGTTGCTATCGTTGACTATTACGACGCTTTCATGTCCTTTAAGTACGCCTTCGCCTTCGGGCGGAAGTTCGCAGTCGGGGATTACCCAATGTTTTTTTCCAACGATGCCCATTTTTAGAACCCTAACTCAATAATGCCTTTCTTTAAGTAATCGGTGTAAGAATCGCAACCGTCCTCGGTGATAGCACAACCCTTTTCCCAACGGCACCCGAACGTAGAACCTGAAACGAACGTATCAATTTGATAGGTCATATTCTTTTCTAAAAGGTAGTCGGACGACGTTTCCATCCAAGGTGCTTCAACCTCAATCATACCCGTACCGTGGCAAGGGCCGTACACGTAATTTTTTTCAAATCCGGCATCCTTAAAGTTTTGCAAGAATTTTTTAGCGATATCGTCCGCTCTAACGCCCGCCTTTAATTGTGCGGTCGTCCAATCGTGTTGCTTCAAACAAAATTCAACTATGCGTTTCTTTTCGCCTTCGGCTTTGCCCATAAACACGGGAAGCCCGATAGCGGGGGAATAGCCGTCAATCTTTGCGGACAAGTTTAGTTGTACTATGTCGTCTTTGCCGATAACCTTATAAGTCGAACGGCTTATTGCGTGGCGAGTGGAAGATTCACTAAAGACGTACATAGGAAGCCCCTCGTATTCTGCCCCTTGTTCATAGATAACCTTTTGGGCAACGCCAACCATTTGCAATTCAGTAACGCCCGGTCTTAACGCTTTGATGACTTCATCGGTAGCGATTTCAATAATTCTAAACCCTTCTTTCATACAAGCGATTTCGTTAGCGGACTTGATTTTCCTTAAAGAAACCATAATATCGTTGCACTTAACAATTTCCGCTTTGGGGAAGTTGTCTTGTAAGCTTTCCATAATGGGAAGGGTGCATTCTATATAACTGCCCAACCCGATTTTAAGGTTTTTACCGGTTGCCCCTACGTAATTAAAGGCATCCTTAAACGTATCGGGTACTAATTCGGGGTAAGACGGGTCGGCAGACTCTCTAAATTCCTTTAAGACCATAACCTTGTCAATTTTGCCAAAGTCCTTTGCGAATATTGCCGATTCAGGTCCAACCAATAAAACGGCTTTGCCACTTGCACCTATCAAAACACCCGCTCTTTCAAACAAGGGCCAGAACCCCGAAAAATACCTTGCGTTTGCATAGTCGCTTTCGGTGGATACCACTAACATAGCGTCAAGCCCCTTTTCTCTTATAAGCAACGACGCTTTTTTAATTCTTTCTTGATATTCATAATCAGGAATACATATTCTTTGCATAATTTTATCTCCTTAAACGTAATTTCGTTTTCCTTAATTATATAATCAAAAAAATAGTTTGTCTTTACAAAATCGTCAATCATTTTTGCATAATCGTAAATTAATTTATTGACATCTATGCCGTCGTATGGTAAAGTTTTATATATGAAATTCGTTATAAAAGATTTGAAAAATTCAATAAACGTTTCGGGGATAGTCAACGTCCATATGTTTGAATTTAGGGGAGAATACTATACCAAAGACGATTCACACCCCTTTTACGAATTAGTTTTTGTTTCAAGTGGTAGTCTGAACATTAAGTCGGACAGTTTTAACGGCACGCTTGAAAAAAATCAAATGATAATTCATAAGCCAAACGAAACCCACTCGTTAAGTTGTAGGGATAGGGACTATCCCAAAGTTATCATTATAGGTTTTTTATGCGAAGGTCTTGTGTTTTCAAACTTTCAGCCCATAACGCTAAAAAACTCTGACGTAAAAAAACTAGCTGAAATTATCAAAGAGGGTAGAAACGTTTTCGCCCCGCCGTACGACGTGCCTGTTTTTGATATGAAAAAGAAAAAACACCCGCCGTTTGGGGCGGAACAAATGCTTAAACTTCTTTTAGAATACTTTCTTATCGGGGTTTTCAGAAGTTCAAAGATCGAAGAACAAACCTTTTCAAAATTTTCGGTGGAAGAAATCCTTTCATATCTAAACGACAACTATAAAGAAAAGATTACCATTGACGAACTTGCTTTTATTTTTAGGACTAACCGTTCAACTCTTTGCAAGGAATTTAAGAATTACACTTCTCGTACTATAACAAACTACGTCATAAACAAAAAACTTCAATCTGCAAAAGAGAAGATGTTATCCACCGACAAAACGCTTACGGAAATTGCCGAAGAAGAAGGTTTTGAAAGCATACATTATTTTACAAGGGTGTTTAAGAAGGAAACGGGCGTTTCGCCAAACGCTTATAGAAAGAAAAACTCTATATGTACCGATTAGTAAAAATTAATAATCATAAACTATCATTAAGCCCCCACCAAAAAGTTTGGTGGGGGCTTAGTGATAAAATTTTTTTTATTTTTTAGTTGTTATCGGGTGCGTTGACCGTAACCTTTTTGCCAAAGTAATAAACGCCTATCATGCCGGGGCCTACCGTTGCACCTATGCACGCCCCAACGTAACCGATGTGGATATCAATCTCTTTGCCAAGGCTTTCAAAAATAAGTTGTTTAAGCGTTTCGGCATCTTCTAAGCAGTCTGCGTGAGAAATAAAAACCTTTTGATAGGGAACGTCCTCGTAAGAAGAAGCGACCCTTTCGGCAATACGCTTTAACGAAACTTTTCTACCCTTAACTTTTTCTAATGCGTGGTTCATACCCAAAGCGTCGGCGATGATGATGGGCTTAATGCTGAGCATATCCCCGAAAAACGCCGAGAACGAACTAACTCTGCCCGCCCTTTTAAGGTAAACCAACTTTTCAACCGAGCCTTCCATATTAACGTTAAGTTTATGTTCTTCAAGCCAAGCGGCGTTTTCTTCAATATTCATACCGTTTTGCTTGTTTTCGGCTGCCTGTATAGCAAGGATACCCAAGGCAAAGCAAGCCCTCAAAGCATCCACGCAAATAATCTTAGAGCCTTCGTATTTTTGCATTAGTTCGTTCGCAACGATAGTGCTTGACTTAACGCCTGCGGATAGGGCAGAAGAACACCCAACGTATAAAATATCGTAACCCTTTTCCAAGTACTCGGTAAATTTAGCTTTATAATCCATTTGCGGTACTTGTGAAGTAGTTATTCTTACGCCCTCTCTGATATAATCGTAAAACTGTTTTGGCGAGTTTTGTTGCCAGTCCATATCGGCTTCATAATCCTTACCGTTCAAAATATATCTTTGGTAAACGCATTTTAAGTCGTATTTATCCCTAAAACTTTTCTCTAAATCACAAGCAGAGTCAGTAAAAATTACGTAATCTCTCATAAAACAACCATCCTCAAAAAAATATTTCGATAATTATACCATAAAAAAAGCATTTTTGCAATACTGAATCCAAAACTAACGTCTTATTTGATTCTATCAATTAGATATGGGAAAGTTTTTTCAAATTCAACGCCGTACCAGTTGTGTTCGGGGTTGTCCATCGTAACCTTAATGCTTTCCACGGTGTAATCAACGGCTATTTTTAAGGATTCCTCAATCCCTTTGTCAATAGCTAAAGCCCCGCATAACGCACTTGAAAAGATATCCCCCGTACCGTGGAAGGAAACGGGCAATCTTTCACGGAAATACGAAAAGTACTCTTTAGTGTTCTTGTCGTAAGTATAAACGCCAAGTTTGTCCTTTTCAAACGAAACGCCCGTAAGTATCGCCTTATTGCAACCAAGGTCGGTAAGTTTAACAAGCAAATCTTTTATGTAATCTTCGTCGTAACCCTCAGCAATATAAGGGGTGTGAAGCATAAACGACGCTTCGGTAAGGTTAGGCACGATAATATCCGCTTTTCCGCAAAGCACAGCCATATTATCCGCAAAATTTTGGTCAAACCCTGGGTAGAGTTTTCCATTGTCCGCCATAACGGGGTCAACCAAAATAAAATTATCCTTCTTTTTGAAGTCCTTAAAAATTTTGCTACAAAGTTCAAGTTGTTCAAAAGACCCAAGATACCCCGTATAAATTGAATCAAAATCTATCTTTTGGTCCAACCAGTGTTTTTCGATATCCTCAATATCACAGGTCAAATCCCTAAACGTGAACCCCTTAAACATAGTGTGTGTGGAAAGCACGGCAGTAGGAAGCACCGACGTTTCAACGCCAAAAGCCGAAATTATAGGAAGTGCCACCGTCAACGAGCACTTTCCCACGCACGAAATATCTTGAATCGTCAAAATTCTTTTCATATTTTACTCTCCTTTATTATTCTTATTTTCATCAAAAACGTTTTCAAACATAGACAGTTTTGAAGCCTTTAAAACCTTGGCGGCTATCTTTGGGGTAAGGGTGGGCATAATCCTTGAAAAGAAACTCATCGAATGCCCGTCAAATCCCAAAACGATACGTTTTCTTTTGGCTTTAATCCTTCTAACGATTTTTTTAACCGCCTTGTCAAGTGGCATCATAAACTTGTTAATCAACTTGTTGTTTTTTGCCGAGTCGTCCATCCTATGCAAAATATTAGTCCTAATAAACCCGGGATATACCCCCGCAATATAAAAGGACGGATATTCTTGGCGGATAGACTCTGTAAACCCTTTAACGGCAAACTTCGTCGCACAGTACATACTTTCGCCAACCACCGCACAAAGTCCAGCCGCACTTGAAATATTTACGATGGACGGCGTGGGCGACTGTTTAAGTAGCGGAAGCATAATTCTCGTAGAGTAAATAACCGACTTTAAGTTAACGTCTATAATCTCTTCAACTTCTTCGTCCGTTAAATTCTCTATTTTTGTAAATGGAAGCATAAACCCAGCGTTGTTTATAAGCATATCGGGTATAACGTTTTTAACCACTAAACTATCACGAAACTCAATCCACTTCTCTTTTTTAGATACGTCGAAAAGGTGATAGGTGAATTTGTTCCGTTTATCTTCGGGCAAAGTAAGAGCGTTTTTAATCAATTTATCTTCGTTTCTTGCAATACCTATAACGTTGCAGTCAAAGTCCTCAATCAATTTTTTGGCTATACCAAACCCAAGCCCACCGCTTGCACCGGTGATAATAACGCACTTTCCGTAAATATGTTTTTTCATATCAATCCTCTTTTAGGTATTGTAGCATACCTTTATGTAATTATCAATCAAATTCGATAAAAAGTTTATTATGAAATATATAAGTTATTATTATCTTTTAAGGTTGAAAAAATTTGCCAAACGTGATATACTAATAAAAGACTAAAAAACAATACTAAACGATAAAAATTTTTTGCGGTGCTAATATGATAGACGTTGATACCATTATCCAAAAACTTAATCCTGAACAAATAAAACCCGTGCTTGATATTGACGGTGCGGTGCTTGTTATTGCGGGGGCAGGTAGCGGTAAAACCCGTGTGCTTACCAGCCGTATAGCCTATCTTATCCAAAAGCAAATGGTTGACCCCGCAAATATTATAGCAATAACCTTTACCAACAAAGCCGCAGGCGAAATGAAAGAGCGTCTAACCAAAATGGTCGGTGGCATAGGCGATATGTGGGTATCCACCATACATAGTATGTGCGTGAGAATACTTCGCAGGGATATCGACAAACTTGGTTACGATAAAAATTTTTCCATTTACGATGAATCGGATAAAGACAAAGCCCTAAAAAGGGTGTTTGAAGAATTAGGGCTTGATACCGAAAAACTTTTTAAGTCCGCAAGAAATCTTATATCCGACGCTAAAAACGATTGCCTTTACCCCGAAGATTTTAAGAGGGAATACGCCCATCTTCACTTCGTTAACGACGTGTATTCGGCTTATAAAAAATATGAAGAAGTTTTAAGGCAATCAAACTCAATGGACTTTGACGACTTGCTTTTTAAGACGTACGAACTTTTCACCAAATTCCCCGAAGTTGCCGACTACTATTCAAATAAGTTTAGGTATATCCACGTCGATGAATTTCAAGACACCAACACGGTGCAGTTTGCCATAATTCAAAGGCTTGCCAAAACTCACGGCAATCTATTCGTCGTAGGTGACGACGACCAAAGCATATACGGTTGGCGTGGTGCAAAGATAGAAAACATCCTTAAATTCGACGACGTTTTTCGTGGTGCAAAGGTGTATAAGTTGCAACAAAACTATCGTTCGACAAAAAAGATTTTAACCGTTGCAAATACCATAATAGCAAATAATACCCAAAGACGGCAAAAAGAACTTTGGACTGATAACGACGAGGGCGTACGCGTAGAAACTTTCATCGGTACCGACGAAAACAACGAAGCGGGTTACGTCGCAATGCAGATTAAAAATCTTATGGCACGTTCAAATTATACGTACAAAGATTTTGCGGTATTTATGCGTCTAAACGCAATTACACGTGCATTAGAACAAGAGTTTACCAAATACGCAATCCCTTATAAAGTTTTCGGTGGTTTTAGGTTTTTTGAGCGTAAAGAAGTCAAAGACGTGCTTTCATATCTAAAACTAATCGCAAACCCATACGACGACGAGTCTTTTATCCGTGCAATCGGCGTACCCCGTCGTGGCATAGGTGACAAAACACTCAGGGACTTGCGTGAATATTCATCTTCACTATCCATATCACTATACCAAGCGATAGAGCATATTAACCACACGTCACTATCAAACGCGTCAAAGACCAAACTTGCCAACTTCAAACTGTTGATTGACAGTTTTAAGTCCTTTGCAAACCACAACACCGTAGATAAACTTATCGACCACGTGTTGGAAAGTACGTCGTTTATGGAACAGTTTGCCGAGCGTAGTGAAGAAAACCACGATAGGATAATGAATATAAGTGAATTAAAGAATACGGCGGAACAGTTTGTAAAAGATAATCCCACTATGGGGCTTTCCGACTATCTTAATTCAATGACGTTAAGTTCTGATACCGACACGATAAACACCGACGAAACGGTTACTTTGGCGACTATACACGCATCAAAGGGGTTAGAGTATAAGTGCGTGTTTATAGTGGGACTTGACGAAAAGATTTTACCCGTAGCCCGTGCCGTTGACGACCCTGACGAAATGGAAGAAGAACGTAGGCTTATGTACGTAGGCGTAACGAGGGCTATGGAAAGGTTATATCTTACCCGTGCAAACAGTAGGTATATGTACGGCAAGCGTGAATATATGACACAGTCCCGATTCTTAAAAGAGGCTATGCCCGTTATAAACCCAGCCTATACTAAAACTCAGTTTGCGGATAGATCCGTCAACGGGTTTAGGTACGGTAACGACGAGGATATGGGCAGTTCGCAAACTTTTAAGGGCGGGTACAATTCAAGTTACGCAGTAAAGACTTTGCTTAATCCAACCCAGCCTAAAACCAAAACCCTTTCAAACCCTTCGGCGTATAAATCTGGCGTAAAAGTCCACCACGCAAAATTTGGCGAAGGTACGGTTATAACGGTTAAGGGTAGTGGCGATAATATTATAGTTGACGTGGCGTTTAAGGG
>SVIL01000056.1 GCA_015069505.1 Clostridiales bacterium | reverse complement strand
CTTTTGGTGGGGTAGGTACTGCCATAAGTATCGTTAGGTACACGCTAAGAATAAGCGTCCAAACGAGTGCAGAGGTGATTATAGCGTTAGTTAAAGATTTTCCCCAAACCGAGGTTAATACTAAAAGTATAATAAGTGTTATGGGCACGGCGTATATAAACGCAAGCCAAGTATGATGTACGTCTGGGAAAATAATTCCAACGAAAGCGAACGCCACTATTGCTACAAGCCATACAAGCCCCGTACACAACGCACATATAAGGAATCTTTTTTTAGGTAAATCTTTTAATCGTTTTGGTTGAACGATGGGTTTTGGTTCGGAAATTAAGTCGTCGATAGTCGTTCCGTAAAAATCGGCAAGTTGTTTCAATACCGTAATATCCGGCACAGACTCACCACGTTCCCATTTAGACACAGCCTTGTCTGAATAATTTAGTTTTTCCGCCAACTCCGCCTGCGTAAGGTTTAACAGTTTTCTAAACCTCGTTAGGTTTTTGGCAAGGTTTTCTTTTATATCCATAAGGGTATAATAACACAAAAAATAGGGTAAATCAAGCGTTTGACGCTAAAAAATTGATATTTTCTACTAACGGTAGAATTAAAAAAATCAACTCTACTGCTTGAAAATAAAGTTTAGAATTTTAATTTTATAAAGAGTTTGATAATACGAACTAAAGGTGGTAAAATAAACTTGTAAAAAATTTTGGAAATCAAGGAGTGCTTTATGAAGATAGCAATATCAACGGAATCAACCGTAGATTTAACCAAAGAACTTATTGAAAAGTATTCAATAAAGGTCGTGCCCTTCCAAATTTACTTAGGTGATGAAAGTAAACTTGACGGTGAGATTACCTGTGACGAAATTATTGAATTTGTAAACAAAACAAAGATCTTGCCAAAAACGGGTGCGGTAAACGAATACCAGTATGAGGAACACTTTAACGAAATTCTAAAAAGTTACGACGCAATCGTCCACTTTTCACTCTCGTCCGAACTTTCAAGTGCGTACAGCAACGCATTAAAAACGGCAAAGAACTATAAAAACGTTTACGTTATTGATACTCGTACGTTATCGACGGGTATAGCCTTGCTCGCTTTGTACGGGTGCGATCTTGTAAGTCAAAGTCTTGACGCAAAAGAGGTTTATGAAAAGTGCTTAAAGAGAGTTCCTTACGTTCAAGCCTCTTTTGAACTCAATAGGCTTGACTATCTATATAAAGGCGGCAGGTGTTCGTCGTTGACTTATTTTGGTGCAAATCTTTTGAAAATTCGTCCGCAAATAATCGTCAAAGACGGCAAAATGGTGTCGGGCAAAAAGTACCGTGGCAGTTACGAACACGTGGTCAAAAACTATTGTCAAGATACTTTAACCGAATTCCATACCCCCGATAGAACCCGTGCTTTCGTAACTTATACCACGGCAGACCAACAAATCGTTGACACGGCAATAGGCTTCCTTAAAAACGCAGGGTTTAACGAGATTTACGTTACCCGTGCGGGCGGAACTATAACCAGCCATTGCGGTGAAAACTGCTTGGGTATTTTATATCTCAACGACGGCGAATAATTTTTCCTTTATATAATAATGTAAATAAAACCCATAACCCCATCTTAAAGGCAACCACTCTTTCGGTTGCTTTTTTGCTTTAAAAAATATCCCAAAAAAATAATTATAAAAAACTGTTATAAAACCCTTGACAACCGCAAATATTAAGTGTACAATAAAGTCAAAAGTTAGCAATCAAACCAAAAGAGTGCTAACAAACGGCTTTTGATATTGCCAAAAGGGGGCAAGAATGAAACTCTCAGACAGAAAGAGAAAAATTTTACAACTTGTCGTAGATGATTATATATCTACTGCCCAACCCGTTTCCAGCAAAAGCATTACCGAAAAGTATATGACGGACGTAAGCAGTGCAACGGTGCGTAGTGAACTTGCACAACTTGAAGAGTTGGGGTATTTATCACAACCTCACACAAGTTCGGGTAGGGTGCCGTCGTCTATGGCGTATAAACTTTACGTATCCGAGCTTATGGATAAGGGCAAGTTAACCACCAAGGAATTAGGGTTTATCAAGAACTCGTTTGAAAGCCATGCAGACAACCTTGAAAAGGTCGTGCATAACGCCGTAAAGGTCATAAGCGAATTAACCGATTATACTTCTGTCGGGTTTTCGTCGCCAAGTGAAAAGGACGTAATCGTAAAGATTCAACTATTTAGGCACAAAAAAGACAAGGCGTTGCTTTTGATATTAACCGAAAACACTTTGATTAGGGATAAATTCATCGATATCCCGTCCGATATGACGGATAAACAAATCCTTGAAGCGAGCGAGATGATGTCCAAGATGTTCGTCGGTAAAGATTTTTCTGAGGTTATGGGGCTTGACGACGTGGTTACCGAAGAATTTATGGGCTATCGTGAAATATTCTCTAACGTTATGAGTGCGATTGAAGAATATATCACCAACGCTCACCCTGACGTGTATATGGAAGGCGAAGGCAAGATTTTGGACAATCCTGAATATAACGATTCGGAAAAGGTCAAAAACTTTTTGTCGGTCGTAACCAGTAAGGATAAGCTTGTAAATCTTTTAACCGAAAACTCTAACAATATTGAAATTAACATTAAAATCGGTGGGGACGACGATTCTAAGATGATTGACGACTGTTCGCTTGTTACAGCAACGTATTCGGCAAGCGGGGTTAAACTCGGTACTTACGGCGTTATCGGACCGCTTAGGATGGACTATCAAAAAGTCGTTTCGGTATTAGAGGGCGTAGGCAAGATTTTAGAGGACGTATTAAATAGTAAAAAATAATAAGGACGTAGATTATGAAGGAAAATGAAACGAAAACCACCGCAACGAACGTGGCGGAAGAACAGGCAACTGAAAGTGAAGCTCTTTCAGAAATTGAAATCCTAAACCAAGAAAACCAAACCTTAAAGGCACAGGTTGAAGAGTTTAAGGATAAATGGATGCGTAACGTTGCAGAGTTTGACAACTACAAAAAACGCAACGCAAAGCTGTGGCAGGATGCTTTTACAGAAGGTAAAGCAGAGGTTTTACTAAAAATTTTACCCATCGGCGACCATCTTGATATGGCAATCGCAATGGGGCTTGATGAAAAGACCGCCGAGGGCTTGAAACTACTCAAAAGAAAGTTTAACGAAACACTTGAAACGCTTGAAGTTTTTGAAATCAATCCAGAGGGCGAAAAATTTGACCCGTTGATTGCGGAAGCGATTATGCAAGTCGAACCTTGTGAAGGCGAAGAAAGTGAAACGGTAAAACAAGTATTCCAAAAAGGATACAAAATAAAAGATAAGATTATAAGGTACGCAAAAGTAAGCGTAATAAAGTAAAAAAGGAGAAGGAAAAATGAAAACGATAGGTATTGATTTAGGCACGACTAACTCGTGCGTAGCAGTAATGGAAAACGGCGAACCCGTAGTAATAGCAAACGCAGAAGGGGCAAGAACTACCCCGTCCGTTGTAGGCTTCCAAAAAGACGGTGAAAGGCTTGTAGGTCAAGTCGCAAAACGTCAAGCGGTTTCTAACGCAGATAGAACCGTTTCGTCTATAAAGAGACATATGGGTTCAAACTATAAAGTAAATATCGATGGTAAAGATTTTACCCCGCAAGAAATCTCAGCAATGATTTTGACCAAACTCAAAAAGGATGCTGAAAGTTATCTTGGTGGCACGGTTACCGATGCGGTTATAACCGTTCCCGCATACTTTTCGGACAGTCAACGTCAAGCAACCAAGGACGCAGGTAAAATTGCAGGCTTAAACGTGCTTCGTATCATAAACGAACCGACCGCTGCAGCACTTTCTTACGGTCTTGATAAAGAAGGTAAAACCCAAAAGGTAATAATTTACGACCTCGGCGGTGGTACTTTCGACGTATCCATTATGGAAATCGGCGACGGCGTATTTGAAGTTTTGGCAACCCACGGCAACAATATGCTCGGCGGTGACGACTTCGATAAGAGAGTTATGGACTATTTAGTCTCTGAATTTAAGGCAAAAGAAGGTCTTGACTTATCCAACGATAAACTTGCAATGCAAAGGCTTAAAGAAGCGGCAGAAAAGGCAAAAATCGAACTTTCTGGTATGAGTAAGACCAACGTAAACCTTCCGTTTATCACGGCAGACGCTACCGGTCCGAAACACCTTGACGTAGATATAACCAAACAAAAATTCGACGCCCTCACCGAAGACTTAGTTCAAGCAACTATGGTACCGTTAAAGAACGCAATGTCAGATGCAGGTCTTTCGTACTCTGATATCGATAAGGTAATTTTGGTAGGCGGTTCAACCCGTATCCCTGCCGTTATCGACGAAGTTAGAAAGGTAACGGGCAAAGAACCTTTCAAAGGCATCAATCCCGATGAATGCGTAGCAATCGGTGCGGCAATTCAAGGCGGTGTATTATCGGGCGAAGTTAAAGACGTATTGCTTCTCGACGTAACCCCGTTATCACTCGGTATCGAAACGCTCGGTGGCGTATGTACCAAACTTATTGAAAGGAACACTACTATCCCCGTAAAGAAATCACAAGTATTCTCAACCGCTGCGGATAACCAAACGCAAGTTTCTATCCACATCTTACAAGGTGAAAGGGAATTTGCAAAAGACAACAAGACCCTCGGCAACTTTGACTTAGTGGGTATAGCACCCGCACCGAGAGGCGTTCCGCAAATCGAAGTTACTTTTGATATCGACGCAAACGGTATCGTAAACGTTTCTGCAAAAGATTTGGGTACGGGTAAATCACAAAATATAACCATCACGTCCTCGACAAACCTTTCCGACGCAGATATCGACAAGGCTGTAAACGAGGCTAAGAAGTACGAAGAAGAAGATAAAAAACGTAAAGAAGTAGTTGAAAACCACAACAAACTTGACGGACTTATCTTTACGATTGAAAAGTCAATGAAGGATTTAGGCGATAAACTTGACGCGGAAGACAAGGCTAAACTTGAAGAAGCAGTAAAGGAAGCAAAGACTGAGTTAGAGTCCAACGACAACGACAGAATAGTCAAAGCAACTGAAAAACTTTCAAACGACTCACAAGGTATTTTTGCTAAGATATATCAACAAGCAAACCCGAACGGCGAAGCACCAAACGGTGGCGACAACGGTTCAGATACCGAATTTCATCAAAACTAATAAACGGAACTAGCGAATACTGAAAGGCAAACCTGCCTTTCAGTTTGGCATATAAAAAGGTTTTTATGGCAAAAGATTATTACAAAATTCTTGGCGTAGAAAAAAACGCAACTCAAGACGAGATTAAAAAAGCGTATAGAAGCCAAGTAAAAAAATATCATCCCGACTTGCATCCCGGCGACGCTGCAGCTGCGGAAAAATTCAAAGAACTTAACGAGGCTAACGAAGTCTTGTCTGATGAAACCAAACGTAAAAATTACGATACCTTTGGCGATCCAAACGGTATGGGTGGTGCAGGCGGCTTTGGTGGCGGAAGCGGCTTTGGCGGTTTTAACGGTTTCGGTGGTTTTGAGGACATTTTCGGCGATATATTCGGTGGCTTTGGCGGTAGGCAACGCACTCAGACCAAGACCAAAGGCGAAGACGTTACCATTGAACTGTCTTTAAGTTTTTTAGATGCGGCAAAGGGGTGTAAGAAAGATATATCGTACACCAGAAACGAGCCTTGTTCAGACTGTCGTGGTACGGGAGCAAAGAAAGGTACGGCGTATAAGACTTGTGATAGGTGCGGTGGTAGTGGTCAAGTACAGTACACCACGGGCAACGGCTTTTTCCGTTCAGTATCCGTCCGCCCTTGTGAAGAGTGCCACGGTACGGGTAAAAAGATCATTGAACCTTGTGAAACTTGTAAGGGTAAAGGCTATGTGAAAAACAGTACTCGTCTAACCCTTGATATCCCCGCAGGTGCAGATACGGGCAGTTACATCAAAAAATCGGGCTTTGGCGAAGCGAGTCGCAACGGCGGTCCCGCAGGCGACCTTATAGTAGTAATGAAGGTCGAGCCGAGCAAGGTTTTCAAACGCAAAAACTTTGACTTGTACGTTGAACTTCCCATTAGTATAAAGACGGCAATCCTTGGCGGAAAAGTAAAAGTCCCGCTAATCGACGAAACGTTTGATTATACTATCCCCGAAGGCACGCAAAGCGGAAAGGTGTTTTTCGTTCGTGGCAAGGGCATAAAGACTTCAAGGGGTACGGGTGATTTATATATCGTCGTAACCGTAGAAGTCCCCTCAAAACTCTCACGTTCGCAACGCAATAAGTTAGAGGAAATGTTTGAAGATTTTGACCTTAAACAATGCCCTCAAATGAAACAGTATAAAGATAATATGGAATCAATGTACGGCAAAAACCCGTACGACAAATAGAGTATGAACAAGTTTATTGAAATCACGGTTACAACCACCCATCTCGGCGGTGAATTAGTCAGTGATATTTTATGGAACTATACCGAGAGCGGCGTGGTTATAAACGACGTGCAAGACGTAATCCAACTCGCAAACGAAGGCAAGACTTGGGACTATGCGGACGAAAGCATATTTAACGCCGACCGCACCGTCTTGGTTAAAGCCTACTTTGAAAGCAGTACCGCAAAAGACGTTTTGAAAATGGTCGAAGCCGAACTTTACGACTTAAAAAGCCGTTCGCCCCTTGATTTAGGTACGTTAGAAATCATTAAAAGAGAGATTGACGGCGATAAATGGCGTGAACAATGGAAGGAGCATTTTCGTCCCATACATATCGGTAAAATAGTAATCGTTCCCGAGTGGATTGACTATAAAGAAAATGATGGCGAAATAATAGTCCTTCTCGACTCGAATATGGCGTTTGGTACGGGCGAACACGAAACTACGTCTATGTGCGTAGAGTACCTTTGCGAATACGTTAAGCCAAACCAAACGGTCATCGACGTAGGGTGTGGTAGCGGGATTTTAGGTATATCCGCCCTAAAACTTGGTGCTAAAGAAGTAATAATGACGGATATTGACGAGTGTGCGGTCACGGCAACCGAACACAATATGGCACTTAACGGCGTTAAAAACGGCAAGGTACTACTTAAAAACCTTCTTGACGACCAAACCGTCAAAGGCAATATAATAGTCTGCAATATAATGGCAGAACTTCTCATCGTATTCTCAACGGGCATAGGCAAAAACCTTCTCGACGACGGTATAATCATTTTAAGCGGGATACTTACCGATAGGTTAGACAAGGTAAAAACCGCCTATGAAAATTCGGGCTTTAAGTTCGTATCCCAAAAGATAAAAGGCGAGTGGTCAGCACTCGTAATGCAAAAGGTGGCAAAGTGAAAGCGGTAGTGTTTACACTCGGCTGTAAGGTCAACGAGTGCGAAAGCGATTCGCTTATATCGGGGCTTACGGATAGAGGTTACGAAGTTTTTGATAAACTCGTCAAGGCTGATTTGTATATAGTAAATACTTGTGCTGTCACGGCTGAAGCGGAAAAAAAGTCCAGACAAACGGCAAGCAGAATACAAAAACTCAACCCCAACGCTCAGATTATATTTACTGGCTGTGCCGTTCAAAAAAACCCCGCACAGTTTGAACAAAAATCGTCCGCAAAGGTTATAACGGGCACTTTTTCTAAGAACAAAATTTTGGAACTTTTAGATAAAGAAGGCACTTATATATTCCCCGAAGAAAGGGTTTTTGAAGAACTTTTACCCCCTAAAACCCTGCGTACCCGTGCGTACGTCAAGGTGGAAGACGGGTGCAACAACTTTTGTACTTACTGTATAATACCGCACTTACGCGGTAGGGTGCGAAGCCGTAATCCGCAATCGGTTATAGACGAACTAAAAAAACTAAACCCACTTGAAGCGGTTGTAAACGGCATAAACTTATCTGCGTATAATTACGAAGGAAAGACACTTACCGACCTAATGTTAAGCCTTAAAGAGGTTGACTGTCGCATAAGATTAGGGTCGTTGGAAGTGGGTGTCGTTGACGATGCGTTTTTAACGGCGTTAAAAAGTCTTAAAAATTTTGCCCCGCACTTTCATCTTTCCTTGCAGTCTGGCTCAAACGCCGTGCTAAAAAGTATGAATAGGCATTATACGAGGGAAGAGTTTATTGAAAAGGTAAACCTTATTCGCAGTTATTTTCCATCGGCGGGGATAACGACGGATATAATAGTTGGTTTTCCAACTGAATCGGAAGAAGACTTTGCGGACACGTTAAGCCTCGTTGAAGTCGTTAATTTTTCGGATATCCACCCATTTATTTTTAGCCCCCGTCAAGGCACCCCCGCATATAAGATGAAAGACCTACCTTTTGAGGTTAAAAAGGCAAGACTCGATAGGCTTATTGAGAAAAAATCCCTATTAAAAAATGCTTTTGCCCTAAGTCAAGTGGGGGTGGAACGTGACGTTATAATAGAGGAATATAAAGACGGATACACCGTTGGTTATACCGAGAACTATTTAAGGGTGTATATCCCAAAAAAGATAAGTGATAAAGCCTTGTTAAAGGTCGTCGTTAAACAGCCGTTTAAGGACGGTGCAATGGCAGCAATTATATAATAAAAAAGGAGAAATAAAAATGGAAAATTGTTTGTTTTGTAAGATAATCGCAGGGGAAATCCCCGCTACTAAAATGTACGAAGACGAAGATATGATAATCATAAAAGATATAGACCCCAAAGCAAAAAATCATTTTCTTTGTATTCCCAA
>SVIL01000055.1 GCA_015069505.1 Clostridiales bacterium | reverse complement strand
GTTTGCGGTTGATGGGCTTTACTGCACCTATATCCTAAACTTCTCGTCCGGCTCACTTATTAACTGGTACAAAAACAAAATACTACATAATTTTAACGGCGATAATCAAAATTTCTTTGAATATATCGAAGAAGATATGGATAGGGACGACAAACTTATGCTATTACCGTATTTTGCGGGTGCGGCAACCCCCTTCCAAGATAACGACGCAACGGGTGCGATTTTAGGGCTTACATTAAACACTACGGACAAGCAAATTTACCGTGCAATGTTAGAAGGCACTTCTTTTGAAATGAAGTTAAACTTAGATATAGCAAAGAAGTTCGGTATAACCGTAGATAGGGCGGTTGCAACGGGTGGTGGCTCAAACTCTAAAAACTGGTTACAAATCAAATCGGATATTTTGGGCATTACGTTAGAGTCCTTGCGTTCGTCCGAAGGTGGTCTGTGCGGTGTTGCACTATTGCAAGCGGTCGCAATGGGCGTTGCCAAAGATTTAGAAGAAGCGAAGGGTATTTTGGTTAGGTATAAAGATAAATTCCAACCTAACGCCGACACTAATTACTATGATAAAAAGTACGAAAAGTACAAAAAATTATATAAAACGATAAAGGAGATTTAGTTATGAAATTTGCATTATTTTTTGGTAACCGTGGGTTTATGCCCGCAGAACTTATTGAAGGTGCCAGAGAAGATATGGTAAAGGCAGTTGTTGATGCTGGACACGAATATCTTATTATGGACAAAGACGCAACCCGTTACGGTGCGGTTGAAACGAGAGAGGAAGGCAGATTGTATGCTGAATGGCTCGCTTCACATAAAGGCGAATATGACGGCGTAATTTTATGTATGCCCATATTCATCGACGAAAACGGTGCGGTAACCGCATTGCAAGACGCAGGCGTTCCTATCTTAATGCAAGCGTACCCCGACGAAATCGGCAAGATGGACTTCAAACACCGTAGAGACGCATTTTGCGGTAAGTTCTCGGTAACCGACGTATTCTATCAATACAAAATCCCGTTCACCGTTATGAAACCACACGTAGTACACCCCTTGTCTGACGCTTTCAGAAAGAACCTTGACGATTTTGCAAAAATTTGTAGGGTAGTAAAGGGTATGAAGCGTTTTAACTTAGGTTGTATCGGTGCAAGAACCACGGCGTTCAAGACCGTTCGTTTTGACGAAATGACCTTACAACGCTACGGCATCAACGTTGAAAGTTTCGACCTTTCCGAATTAATTTTCAAGGTACAAAACAAAAAGGACGACGAGGTTGCGGTATTAAACAAAATCAAGGTTTTGGAAAACTACGCAGACTTCTCTAACGTACCACAAAAGAATAAAAATACTCTCGCAAAAATCTCGGTAGTTATCGACGAATATATCGACGAATATAAACTTGACGCAGTAACCCTTAGGTGCTGGAACGAAATGGAAACCATACTTAGGGTATGTCCTTGCGTTCTTATCTCTGAACTCAACGACAGAGGAATCGTTTGCTCTTGTGAAATCGACTTATGCTCGGCAATCGCAATGAGGGCTATGAACCTTGCGTCCGAAAAGCCAACCGCTTGTCTTGACTGGAACAATAACTACGGCGACGATGAAAATAAAGTTATTCTATTCCACTGCGGACCCGTTGCACAGTCTTTGATGGCAGATAAGGGCGTAGTTACCGAACACAAGATGTTTGCAAAGGGCGACCCCGGTAGCGGTTGGGGCTCAAACGAAGGCAGAATTGCAAAGTTTGATATGACTTATAGCAACTGTTTTACCGAAAACGGCAAACTATATATCTATGCAAGTAAGGGTGAATTCACCGGCGAACCTATCGAAAAAGAATTTTTCGGTTGTGGTGGCGTAGCACGTATAGACGACCTTCAATCCAAACTTTTAAAACTCGCAAAGGGTGGCTTTAAGCATCACACGGCGGTTGGCGTAGGCGATATGAAGTACGTTTTAGAAGAAGCGTTCACGACCTATCTTGGATATGAACTCGTTGACATTGAAAAATAGTATAACCAAAAAAAAGGAGAACTTACGATGATTATAACTGAATTCAAAAAGGTTAAAGAAATTTTTGACGAATCTGCAAAAAAAGGTTGGGTAATTCCTTGTCTTTGTTCTGAAAACCAAACCACTACCGAAGCCATTTTAGAGGCTTGTAGTGAATACGGCAAAAAGATAGGACAAAGAGTACCTATCATAATCGCAATTACCACCCTTTATTCGCACAGAACGCAGGCGGTAAACTATACCTACTCAAAGGACTGGAAAACGGGCTTAAAGCTTTTTAAGGACGATATTAAGGCTTTGGCAGGCGAAGGTGGAAAGTACTCTGACGTTGACGTATTAATTCACTTAGATCACGTTCAATTTGACGACGATATCGAACTTATAAATTCCGATTTGTCTGATTATTCTTCGATAATGTACGATGCTTCAAACCTACCTTTTGAACAAAATATAGAGATGACCAAAAAGTTCGTAGAGAAGATGAAAGGCAAAATCTTTATCGAAGGTGCGTGTGACGAAATCGTTGACGCAACCGGCTCGGTAAGGAACGCTTTGACTACACCTGAAAACGCAAAAAGGTATATTGAAGAAACGGGCGTAGATATGATAGTAGCGAATCTCGGCACAGAACACAGGGCTACGGGCAAAGAACTTAAATACCACGGCGACCTTGCAAGAGAGATTAAGAAGGTAATCGGCAACACGATAGTTCTTCATGGAACTTCAAGCGTTAACAACGACCAAGTTACCGAACTCTTTAACGACGGCGTATGTAAAGTTAATATTTGGACTGCGTTAGAACGTGACAGTAGTAAAGTCCTTTTCTACGATATGGTTAAGAACGCAAGCAAAGTCGGTGGACCTGAAATGGTTGACAAACTTATCGAAGAAGGTTATCTAACCGAAAAATGCCGTACGGGTGACAAGATTAACTTGGCTTACTTTACCACCTTGTACCGTCAACAAATCATCTTTAACCAAATCAAAGATATGGTTACCGAATACCTCAATATGTGGTATATCGTTAAATAATTTTCCATCGTTTTAATGGGATAAACAAAAGTTTAGTGGGTGAATTTTTTGTTCACTCACTTTTTTATGCTTTCACGCAAAAATTTTTATTTTTTGAACAAAATAACTATGAATAAAGCCATTTGGTAAAAATACCGAAATTTTTGTCAAAAAAGCGGTATTGACTGTAATAATTAATGTTAAGTATAATAAAAGATAGAAAAATCTAAAATGGGGAGTTTTAGTATGAAAAAACTTTTAGCAACCATACTTTCAATACTTTTTTTAATCTCTTGTGCGTGTTTAACTGCGTGCAACATTAAAAGAAGGGGCGAAGAAGGTGCAACCGAACAAGGTTCGTATGAAATTCGATATTATTTTAGTGATAATACGGGCAGTAATTTTGAGTTGGACTCTTTAAAAACCGAAACCGGAACTCTTGGGGTAGGAAAAACTATTTCCGTTACGACCCCTAAAACTTTTGACGGTTACGTCTTTGATGAAGATAATGAAAATAATAGGCTTTTGGATACGATCTCTTTGCAATCCACCGCACACGTTGACCTTTATTATTTGAAGACAGGCTCGTATAAAGTTTCCTATTATTTTGAAAATACCGACGGTGAATTCGTATTAAACGAAGAGGAAACCGAAACGGGAGTTATGGGTGCGGGCAAAACCGTATCGGTAACCGATCCAAAGACTTTCACTGGGTATGAATTTGACGCAGATAACGGAGGCAACGTTTTATCCGCGGTTATCAACGCTCAAACTACAACCAATCTTAGCCTTTTCTATAAAATATCTTTGGGCGAAACCCCTGTGGATAGGGGCAGATACGTCATCAAACACTACTTTGAGGATGCGAACGGTCAGTACGTTTACGACCCGTCTAAGGATAGGTCAGGTTTAGAAGACGTAGGGGAAACTTTTACCGAAAGCCCAGCTGCTTTTGATTACTATAACTTTAATAGCGAACACGAAAACAACGTTTTAAGCGGTCAAATCTCTAACGAACAAACTCTTGAACTTAAACATTATTTCGATAGATGTGATTTCTACTTAACGGTTGAAGGCGGTACGGCAAGCAAGACCGAAGCAAAATGGGGAGCGACCATAACTTTGACCCCGACTAATCCCGACAACGTTTGGGAAATCGTTTCAGGTGAAAACACGGGTGTAGTTATTGACGGCAATACCCTTATTATGGGCAAGGGTGACGTATCAATTAGGGCAATTACGGGCAAAGAGGTAGTTATATCCGAAGACTACTATGTTAAGGCGGACGGCTCTAACGTAGAGGTAACCTTAAACGTTGTAAACTCGACGGCTAAACAGGGCGTAATAACTCTTTATAACAAACCCACAACTATAAACACCGTCGGTGCTATGGAAAGTTATTATATATTCACTACGGAAGGTACAACTGCTTCGTTCGGCGTATATAACGGCACTTCGGTAGTTGAAGTTAAGTCGGCAAGCATAACCCAACTATCATTAGTAGCACAACATCGTTATTCTATCCAAGTTAACTCGGATAAATCGGTAGTATGTTCAATCGACGGCACGGCAGTATTGACTATTTCTGAAGCGGAAATAACCGCTAAAAACTTAACCGCACTTACTGTTGCGGGTAGGGTGGGTACTTATAATTCCCAAAAAACGGATAATTGCGTTGCTTTAACCGTTCCAAACGGCAGTATGACCTTGCAAGAAATGAAGAATCACTTTAACGTTGTTTTAACGAGAGTGCCTTCGGTTTATTACGTGTTCAATCATACTACCAGTCTTGGTATAGAAAGAAAGGAAGAAACCGTTCCGCTAAACGGCATAAGCGGTTACTACGAAAAGTATGTAGAACTTGTAAATGAAATAAATCTTGGTACGAGTGTTGCAGATTTTATCGCACTTTCCGAAGAAGATGGTTATAGAATCGGTGCCTTAAAACAACACGTTTTATCTTCGCTCGGCTACTTTGCGTCCCTATATAACGACTGCTTATTAATGCCTATGGTTTCTAGCAGTATTGTTCAAGTTTGTGACGTAAACACAGGCGTGCCAATCGACACTTATATCGATGCTAATATCCACGCAAAAGATACAAGGTGGTGGGTACCTAACGCATATATGCTTAGAAGCAACTGGGATGCACCAAACAACCTTGGCGTATTAGATATGCTTGAAAAAGAAGTTGCCGAAACCAACGACTTTGATGCGATCTACAATATTCCCACGAAATATATCGACGATATAGTAAGAGCCTTGTCTTTCAAGGGCGTAGAATTCTACTACTGGCACGAATATAATAAAGATAGCGAGTCGGTTTATCCACCATTTGACCACTTCCTCTATACTTATTACGGTGCAAAAGGGGCAGGCTTTGAATACGTCGGCGACGTGTTTGAAGATTATACTTGGTCGCAAGATTTTAGGTTGACTGGCGTATTCTTTAAGAACGGAGAAGGTAGTTTAGTTACTGACGACGTTAACCAAATAATGGCTTACTATACTTGGATGTTGACTCACCAAACCTTAAAAGAAGATGCGAGTGTAACTTATAACGTAACCCTTAACGCACTCGGCGGAACCCTTTCCGAAACCACTATTGTAGGTAATATGGGGGCTAATCTAACCCTTCCCGTTCCAGAAAAGACGGGTGCAACCTTCGACGGGTGGTACCAAAACAGGTGCTACGAAGGTGCAAAAATTGAAACGATACCCGCGGGTTCTAACAGAAACGACTTAATGCTTTTTGCAAAATGGCTCGTCGGTAGCGAAGAACAAACCTTGGCAGTTGATCCGGCGGATATATTCGGCTCGGATATGATAATTCAAAGGAACCAACCGTTCAACGTGTTCGGTAGTGGTATTAATGGCACGGCTGTAACCGTTGACCTTGACGGCGTAACCAAAACCGCTACGGTAGAAAACGGAAAGTGGAGCGTTACTTTCGACGCAATGGAAGCAACGTTTACACCAAAGACCCTTACCATTTCGGGTGGGGATATAGAATACGAATTTAACGGTGTCTTAGTCGGCGAAGTTTGGTTAGGTGCAGGGCAGTCGAATATGCAAATGACCTTGTCGTGGATGAACGCAACGGGCGTTGAATACGTCGGTCAATACGGCTATTACGACAACTTCAAAAATATCCGTATTTACCGTCAACAAATCCCTGGCTCACCGTATGACAGCGAACCACATCTTACTAATACTTGGGATATAATGAACAATCCTAACGAAGCCATTTCACAAACGGCACTCGGCTTGTCTTTCGCACTTAACTTGCAAAAGAAATTGAACGTCCCCGTTGGCGTAATCGCTTCTTGTATGGGTGCAACCTATATAGAAGAATGGTTAAGCAACGAATCGCTTGCTCAAACGGGCTCTGTTATCGAAGGCACTGACGAAGAAAACGAAGAAAGCAGATACTATTACGGTATGACCGAACTTTTAAGGGGTATAAAAATAGCGGGCGTTATCTGGTATCAAGGCGAAAACAATGCTTATGCGTATAATTACAGCACCCCGATTTGTCTAACAGGGAATTGTGAAAACCGTGGGGCAAAGTTGCCTGTCGGTACTACCACTTGTCCAAAATGTAATCAACCTATCAAGTCGTATCCAAACGCAGTAAACGTTTCTTACGACGAGCAATTAGCAATGTTGCATTCTCAATATAAAGACGTTTTCGGCAATGCAAACCTACCACTTATTGTGGTTGAACTTGCACCATACGCTTGGGACGACTATGAAGATTTCAGAATAGTACAAAGGAAGTTCGTCACTGAAAATGCAAACGCTTACTTGTTGTCAACCGTAGATATCGGCACCCCGTACGACATCCACCCCGTATATAAAAACGAAGTGGGCAAGCGTGCGTCAAGGATTGCGTTAGAATACGTTTATAACGATGAGGACGTTACCGATTCTCTATCCTATTATCCCGCAAGTGCAACCAAGTCGGGAAGCACCATAACCATTGCGTTTGGAACGGGTAAGACGATAAAAGCAAACGGTGCTTTGATAGGTTTCAAAGTTCAAAACGAACAAGGCAAACTTGAAAGCGTAACTGCAACTGTAGCGAATAACACCATAGTTATAAATTATTCGGGCAATGCTACAAGCGTTTACTATATGTACGTTAAAGACACGGTAGGCGTGTTCAATACGGCACTATCCTACTATATAGGTCAACCGGGTCTTTACGGCGGAAACGATTTACCCGTAGCACCGTTTAAAATTGATATCGCATAAAAAACAAAAAACCTTTACTCTAAAAACAGGGTAAAGGTTTTTTAACGCTAAATTGCAAAATATCCACCCGCACGACGGGTGGATATTTATTATTTTGTTTATTCAAAATCGTTTGATGAAATCTTTTTCTTAAACGCAATCCTATATTGATGTGGCGTAGTGCCTTCTTGCGACCTAAACATAGAAATCAAATGTGGAAGCGAAGAAAGGTTGCACTTTTCGGCAATTTGTTCAAGTGTAAAGTCTGTCGTTTCAAGATACCGCTTGATAATATTTACGATAAGTTTTTTTCTATCCTGCGACGGGGAAGTCCCAAAAAATTGTTTATACTTTTTGCAAAAGTACGCTTCGCTATACCCAAACAACCTACTCGTTTCCTTAGTGGTAAACTTTATCGGGTCGTCAATCATTTTGTTTTTAATATTGAATAGTGTAACGAATAGCGGATTTTCAAGTTTAATATTTTTAACTGAAAATGTATAAGCCTCGTCAAGAAGGTTAAAAATTTGTTCAATGAATTTAGGCACGTCTTCAACCAGTTCTTTTGCGTACGGGGTGTTAATAATATAACTAAGCCTATCCATATAATAAAAAATTCTCTCGGAATATATCGGCGGGATTATAAAAAGTTTGTTAAGTGAAAAATTAAATTGCTCAAAATATTCGCTCTCTACTTCAAGTGCCAAAAAACTATTCCTAAACGACGAGTCGATGTTTTTATAATACTGCATCGTGTTGGGTTCGTAAACTATTACGCTGTCTTTGGGCGAGTGGAAGTATTCTTGACCGTCGTAAGAAATCGCAACGTTCGTGTGAAATAAAACGAACAGGTAAGACGATTTAGTCCCCTGATGCGAATAGTTTTTCGGTTCCATTTTATTCGTAAGAAGTACGATATTTTTGAATTCAAACATAATGAGTTCCCATCTCTAAAAATACAGGTCAAAAATTACTGAATTTTGTTTTCACTTTAAATCTATTATAACACCATAATTCTATTATTTCCACATTTTTTTGAAAAAATATTAAAAAACCTGCTATTTTTTATCCGCGAATTTCTATATTTAAAAAAGCCGAGTTAAAAAACAGAAATTTTTGTACCAAAACAGGAATTGAACATTGCTATATATATGATAAAATTTTATTATAGGATAATTAGGTTTATTTTATTAAATACTTTTAAAAGAGGGCTTGAACTATGTTAAAAAACAAATTGTATCACGGTGCTGCATACTATCCTGAACTTTGGGACGAATCCACTTATGAAGCGGACGTTAAACATATGAAGGAATTAGGTATTAACGTCGTCAGGATGGGGGAATTTTGTTGGTCGCTTTACGAACCGTTTATGGACGATTTTCACATAGATATTTTTGACAAAATAATAAACTATCTTGGCGAAAACGGTATTGAAACGATTATGTGTACGCCTACGGCAACCCCACCGAAATGGATTTTGAATCAATCTCCCGACGAAGCGTACTTTGGGTACAATAT
>SVIL01000054.1 GCA_015069505.1 Clostridiales bacterium | reverse complement strand
GTTATGGGCAACCATCCAAATTGCTGTATTAGGCTTGATTATTGGTACCTTTGTTGGTACGTTAATCGCAGTTGTCAAAATCGTCCCGGCAAAATCTGTCATTATAAAAATTCTGAATAAAGTATGTGACGTTTATATAGCGTTGTTTAGGGGAACACCTTTGGTTGTGCAACTCTTAATATTCTATTTTGCGTTACCCTATGCATTAAGTTTTAAGATAAATAAACTTGTTTGTGCCGTAATAACTTTTGGGCTAAACAGTGGTGCGTATGTTTCAGAGATAATGCGTGGTGGTATAATGTCGGTCGATGGGGGACAAATGGATGCCGGTCGTGCATTGGGTTTGACATTTTGGGCTACAATGCTTAGGATTGTAATTCCCCAAGCAGTAAAGAATATTATACCAACACTTGGTAATGAATTTATTTCGCTTGTAAAAGAGACCTCTGTTGCATCTTTTATAACCGTAATGGATTTAACCAAGGTGTTTCAAGATTATGCGGGTTCATCGTCCGACTTCTTTACCTTTTACATAATGCTTGCCGTTATTTATTTAGCGATAGTATTGTTGATAACGTTGTTAATCAAACTTATAGAGAGGAGGTTAAGAAGAAGTGATAGAAGTTAAAAATCTTTATAAGAGTTTTGGAAAAAAATCAGTTCTAAATGGGATTAACCTCACTATTAATAAGGGTGATGTGGTTGCGATAATAGGACCGTCCGGTTGTGGCAAATCAACCTTTTTAAGATGTCTTAATATGCTTGAAGAACCTACGTCGGGTGAGATACTTCTTGATGGTGAAATTGCTTTTAAGAAATATAGTCTATATACGCAAAATGAGATTAAATCTTTAAAGGAAAAGTTGAAAATTGCAACAAAAGAAGAGAAAGTTCAGCATTTGGTTGAATTAACAACCCTTAAAGAGAAATTTGAAGTTGAAAAAAAAGAAGAAAGGCAAATTGCTTCTAAAATGGAAAAGGGCATAAATTTGCATCGCCAAAAAGTTGGTATGGTTTTTCAACAGTTCAATTTGTTTAACAACCTTAATATTATAGATAACATAACTCTTGCACCTATGAAATTAAAAAAAATAGGCAAGGAAACCGCTGAAAATATTGCGTTAGACCTTCTAGATAAGGTTGGATTAAGGGATAGGGCAAAAGATTATCCCTCAATGCTTTCGGGCGGTCAAAAACAGCGTGTTGCAATTGTGCGTGCGTTGGCAATGGATCCGGAAGTTCTTTTGTTTGACGAACCCACGTCCGCTCTTGACCCGGAAATGGTTGGTGAAGTTTTGAACGTTATGACAGATCTTGCGAAAGACGGGATGACAATGGTTGTCGTAACGCACGAAATGGGTTTTGCAAGGGAAGTTGCAAATAGAGTGGTATTTATAGACGAGGGCGTTATTAAAGAAGAAGCCCCACCTAAAGAATTTTTCTCTAATCCCAAAGACCCAAGACTAAAAGATTTTTTATCCAAAGTTTTATAAAAAAAGAAAGACCGATACTTTACAAAAAAGTATCGGTCTTTTATTCTGTTTTTTTGTTTTCCGAGAAGTTCGCTTTTGCCCATTTTCCGGGTGGGATGCCCGTTCTTGACTTGAAATATCTAATAAAATGGTAAACGTTGTTAAACATACATTGTTCGGATATCTCGGCGATGCTTAAATCACTTGTTTGTAAAAGTTGCTGTGCGTGCTGAATTTTTGCGGTGTTTAAGTCGTGCAAAGGGGATACGTTATAGAATTTTTTATATAAGTGTGAAAAACGAGAATTGCTTAAAAATAGTGAATTTGCAAGTTCATCGATACTGTTTGGATATTTATGATTTGTGTAAATGTCGTTACGAACGGTATCAAATTTTGCTTTTAATCGCAGTTCTTGGTTGTTTAAGAAGGTCGTTAAAGTGCTTTGATGAATAAGTTGTCTTATGAGAATATTCATAAGAGAATTTATGATTTGATTTTTGTCATCGTGGTATTCGTTATGTTCGTTGTAAATCATTGAAACGAGTTGTGACAAAAGATTTGCTTTGTGGCAATGGAATAAGGTGTTAAAGCAAAAAGGAATCGAGTTAAAAGATTTTTCATCGTTTACGTAAAAGTGAATCCAGTCGTGAACGAGTAGTGCGTCTATCGTTCGGATTTCGTGAGGGGTAAACGGTGTAAGCAAAATCCCGTCGTAAGGGTTATAATATTTTTTTACGCCATCTATTGTAATTTCGCCGTAGGACTTAAACAAAAGAAATAAATAATCGTTTGTTCCAAAATCACGGATTAGGTGAAAGGGGCGATGTTCTACTGCTTGTGGGCGTAGTGTTTTTATAGTGTACTCAAAATTCTTCATAATTACTAACACATTTATATTGATAAAGCAAGTATAACATAAACCTCAAAAGAATACAAGAAAATTATATTATTTCTTTTTTTGCTTAGGATAAGGTAGAATAAAAAATGATTTTTTAGGCTAGTTGTTTTTTCTATTACAAAAATGTAAAAGTGTCTGTTTTTTTACTAATAATAAACAATATACTCGCTTTTGTCCATGTTTGTGTCGGTTTTTTTTATTGCGAAGGCTTTAATTTTGATATACAATTAAAATAGATTAGTACGTTTTGAATAATCAAGGAGCAAATATATGTTTATTCACATCACAACAACTCAAAAAAACGTGGAAGTTTATCCTATTCACACGCACGATATGTGGGAATATATTTGTTACGAAACTGGTGTAGGTGTTTTGAAGACGGAAGAAGGGGATTTACCCTTTAAGGCAGGAACAGTTATTTTGGTTCCGCCAAAATATAAACACGGTTCAAGTGCAAAAAATCCATTTAGAAACATTTGTATCCATACGGACTTAGCCATGAACATACCAAACAAGTTGTACTTACCTTGCGTTTCTCAAGAGTTGCGTGATTTATTTGGCGTTATAGAACGGTTATATCGAGAAAAAGAAAAATTTTTGTCCGTTATAGAATCGTTATTACCTGCGTTAAAGGAATTAATCTTAAAAGAAGCAAAATTATCTGCCGTTTCTGATTCGTTAGTAAACGTCCGCAATGAAATCGCTAGGAAATTTTCTGATGAAAATTTTGATTTAGCCAAGGTTATTGCCGGTTCCGGTTACGTGGACGACGTATTCCGCATTAAATTTAAAAAAGTATATGGTGTGACACCGAAAGAATATTTGGACGATTTGCGTATGCAATCGGCGAAGGACTTTTTGCAAGTTTACGGTGAAATTCTTTCTATAAAAGAGATAGCAAAAATGTGTGGATTCAACGACTCTCTATATTTTTCAAGAAAGTTTAAAAGAAATTTTGGGATAAGCCCTAAGCGTTACGTTAAAGAAGAAATAGGGAAGAAATAACGTATGTACTTGCTTTTAATTCTCGCTGTGGCATTAGGGGCGTTAAAAAACGTATTCACTAAAATTGTAAAAAAGAAGTCGGCAAGTTTTTGCGATACAATGAAAATGAACGTAATAACCTTTGCAATTGCCTTCGTAGTAGTCTTTTTTATGGGTATAGCCAACCTAAAAACGTTTTTTTCAGTTCCGTGGATTTTAACTATATGTTATGCGATATGTACCTTAGGGTCACAAATTGCATTGATGAAGGCGGTTGATATGGGACCCGTGTCAATATCGTCATTATTTTATTCTTGTGGTTTTATCTTACCAACCCTATTTGGCAGTTTTTACTATAAAGAGCCTATAAATATTTTGCATTGTATAGGTATTTTGCTAATAGTCGTTTCCTTTGTTTTTTCTGCGAAAAAAGAAGAAGGGAAAAAAACTAACTTTGCTTGGCTTATAGCGGCAATAGGTGGCTTGTTTTTTTCGGGTATGGTTGGAATAATGCAAAAATTGTTTACGAACGAGTGCGTATTTTATGAGTTAAACAATTTTTTGTGTATGTCCTTTCTTTTCATAATAGTTATAAGTGCGGGGATGTTTTTTGTCGCAAAAGTAAAGACAGGGAAGTCTTGCGAAATCGTAAATGCGGAAGCCGACGAACGGACTTTTGGGTCAATATTTAAACAATACGGGTTTACCGTTGCGTTAGGTGCGGTATTGGGGCTTGTTAATAAAACCAACACTTTTTTGTCAGGTGCTTTGCCAAGCGTTATTGTGTTTCCGGTTATCAACGGCGGCGTAGTTATTTTAACTACGATATTGTCTATGTTGTTCTTTAAGGAAAAGTTGACGGTGTTGCAAAAGATAGGCTTAATACTTGGAATAATAGGGATAGTTTGCATTACGATAGGAAAAGTGATTATAGAGGTAGCGTTGTGAACAAGTTTGTAAATTTTAAAAGGGGAATGGGCATAGGTGGTTGGTTGACCAACTATAAACGATTTCACGTAATTCCAAAGGATAAAATCAATTTGCTTACCGTTGGCGATGAAGAACATTTTAACGAATATATAACGGAATCTGACGTTGTTAATATAAAAAATATGGGTTTTGACCATATACGTGTTTGTTTTGATCAAGTTGTGTTTCAAGCTGAAGACGGGTCATATCGATACGAACATATCGCATTGCTTGACGCGTTTATAGGATGGTGCAAAAAACATCAAATAAACGTGGTGATAAACTTACATAAAGCACTTGGCAGTTATTGTGACGTAGATACGGGCGAAGACTTGCTTGATAGTAAAGTTTTACAAGATAAGCTGGTTGATTTTTGGATAGAATTAGAAAAACATTACGCAAATGAACCGCAAGTTGTGTTTGAATTATTGAACGAAGTTAAAGACGTTGACCCGAAAAAGTGGAACGCCTTAGCAACGAGGCTTATTAATGGGATTCGTGCCTTAAATAAAGATAGGATAATTGTTTTAGGTACGACCAACTGGAATAGCCCCGACACCTTAAAAGACCTAAAAGTCTTTGACGATGAAAACGTGGTTTATACTTTTCATTTTTATGAACCGTTTGAATTTACGCACCAACAAGGCGTTTTGCAAACGAGGACTGAATTATATAATCGGAAAATGCCATATCCCGGGGATATAGAGCGTTACCGTGATTATCAGCGTTTTACCTATGATAACGATTCGGTTTACGATGGATTGACAGAAATGAACGGTGACTTTGTAAAAAAGGCACTTGCACCCGTAAAAGATTTTATTAAAAACAATCCAAACAAAATAGTTTGGTGCGGTGAATTTGGCAATATTCGTCACGCAAAATTGCAATGGCGTATTGCTTGGTTTAAGGACGTAATCACTTTCTTGAAAGAAAACGATATACCGTATTCGGTTTGGAACTATTTATCAACACCAAACGATGGGAATCGCTTTTCCTTAACAGATGACGAAACAAGGTGTATGTTAAGTGAAGAATTGCACCACGTTTTATTAGGTGACTTTTAATGAAATATTCTTTTTTACGCTTTCCCGAATTTAAAAGCAAGGCTTTAACGTTTTCATACGACGACGCATCGATATACGATAGAAAACTCGTTCAAATTTTTAACGATAACAAATTAAAGGCAACCTTTAATATTAATTCGGGTTTAATGAAGGAGAGTGATGGTTGGCGTATGTCCTTAAAGGAGGCTATCCCGTTATATAAAAGCGGTGGACATGAAATCGCTATACACGGATATAAACATCTTTCGCTTGGTGATTTGTCGGGGTCTTGCGTCGTTGACGAAATATTACAAGATAAAAAAGTTTTGGAAAAAGCGACAAATCAAATCATTTGCGGTATGGCGTATGCATACGGGTCTTATAACTCAAAAACCGTCAATATACTTAAAGATTTGGGTGTTTTATACGCAAGGACTGTTTTTCAAACTGAAAGATTTGACGTGTCGGAAACATTTTTGGAATTAAAACCTACCTGTCATCATAATAATCCAAACTTATTTAGGCTATTAGACTTGTTTTTGACAAAAGAGGATAGCGACTTGTTTTTCAAAAAAGAACCCAAGGTTTTTTACGTTTGGGGGCATAGCCATGAGTTTGAAAGAGATAATAACTGGGATATTATTGAGCAGTTTTGCGATAAAGCGAGTGGAAAAGCCGACGTTTGGTATGCGACTAATATAGAAATTGTCAATTACGTTAACGCGTACAAAAATTTAGTTTTTTCAGCGAACGGGAAAATGGTTTATAACCCAACCGCAACGGATATTTTTATCAATTTTTATGGCACAGACGTTTTAATCCCTAGTGGAAAAATGATAGATTTAAATTGAATTTTTTAAGTTTAATCCTTTTAAAAAAGCGATATTTTATAAATATTAACTTAATCTGCTACGATTTTTCCAAAGGCATATAAAAAGCAGAAAAGGTCAATTTCTTAGCCAAAATAGTCATTGAATTACTCCTGCGTTATGATATAATTTAATAAGAAATTAGTGTAAAATGACGAAAAGTGTTTGAAAGAAGTGTCTATTTTTCAAAAACGTCAATATTTTAATTGCTTAAAAAAAGACAATTTATCAAATGAGAAGTTATTTTTGACTGAACTAAACCAAACGATTTTCAAGGGGATTTATGGAATACGCTAAGAATTTAACAACCAAATATGACGTTGACGTATTGATTGCCGGTGGTGGACCAGCGGGGATTGCGGCAGGTATTGCTGCGGCTCGTGATAACAAAAGCGTGCTTTTGATTGAACAATACGGTTGTTTGGGTGGTATGGGTACTACGGGAATGGTTCCTGAATTTATGTGTTTTGATGATGGCATAAATTTGCTTGCGGGCGGTATCGGTGGTGAAGTTAAAAAAGCACTATTCGGCGATGAAATTGCTTACAAATGTTACAACGCATCGGTTGAAAAGGTTAAAAGTTTATACGACCGCATGGTTATTGAAAGTGGCGTAAAGTTATTGTTATTCACCAAAATCGTTGATGTCGTAGTAAAAGATAAAAAAATTGAATACGCAATCGTTTCCTCTCGTAGCGGTATGTATGCAATAAAAGCCAAAGCCTTTATCGATTGTACGGGTGACGGGGATTTAAGCGTTCTTGCGGGTGCATCTTACGAGTTTGGCGACGAGGACGGAACGACGATGCCCGCAACCTTGTGTAGTTTTTGGTCGGGTATTGATTTTGAAAAAAGAACTCAACCTGACGGGTTTAAGGTTGGGGATGCATATTTAAACGGTGTGCTTTCTCAGTTGGACTTGTGTTTGCCTGGTATAAAAATGGTCGATGAACGTTCGGGTGTTGGCGGTGGAAACGTAGGGCATACCTATTCCGTTAACGATTTGGATGAAGAAGCCTTGACTGCTGCTATGTTAAAGTCGAGAGAAATCGTTTCCGAATACGTGAGATATTACCGTGAATACGTTCCGGGTTGTGAAAATGCTAATCTATGTTTTACCGCACCTATTTTAGGTGTTCGTGAAAGCCGTCGAATCGTATGCGATTATATGATGAATCATATGGATTACGTTAATCGTGCCGTCTTTGAAGATGAAATCGGTAGGTATAACTATCCCGTTGATATTCACCCCAAATCCCCTGACGTAGAGTCTATCGAGCAATTTGCAAAAGACACGGCGTTAAAGTACCAAAACGGCGAATCTTACGGCATATCGTTAACGATTTTGGTCAAAGACTTTACGCACAAGTTTTTTTGACCTCACTTTTGGGCGATAGTTATTCGGATGGCGAATAGAATAGGATAGGTAAGCAAAAAATGAAAATTTTTAATCGAATTATGGCGGGAACAATGACTTTGTTAACTATATTAGGTAGTGTTGCTTGTAATAATACTAACGAACTAATATCTGACCCTCTTTATCAAATAAGCGATGTTGTAAAAGAAGATTTAATGTGGGATACGGAAACTTTGTTTAACGTCGTACCGGAAACTAAAAAACTGCAAGATATCCAAATTGCGAATAATATCGAGGCATTTAAATTTAAATCCATAGGCTATGAAGATCAAGAAAATACTTGGGTATTTGGTGCGGTTGGTACGCCCTCGACAGAAAAACCCAAAGACGGTTACCCTGCGATTGTTTTAATTCACGGCGGCGGTGGTTACGTGTTCGGCTCTTGGATGTCCTACTGGATGGAAAAAGGGTACGTTGCAATCGCTATTGATATGTTTGGAAACGAACTAAATTATTCCCTGCAAAAAACTAGTAATCCAAACGGCGGACCTGGTGAACATGACGGCCCAAATTTTGACGGCGTGGATGACGTAACAAAGTCTTGGGTGTATCACTCGGTTTATAACGTAGTAATGGCTAATAACTTATTGAGAGCAAGGGCAGACGTTGATAAAAGTCGCATTGTCGCTACCGGAATTTCCTGGGGCGGATTTATAACGAATATCGTTTCGGGCGTTGATAAGCGATTTACTGCTTTTGCACCCGTATATGGAAGCGGCTTCGTGTATGAGGATAGTTTTTGGACGGGTAGAGGCGGTACGTTTGGCGGAGATGAAAATAGACAAAAGTGGATTGACTTATACGACCCATCGTCATACTTGCCTTACGCAACCAAACCTATGTTATTCGTTTCAGGGGTAGGCGATTCGTGTTTTGCTTTGAAAAATAGGGTAAAATCGGCAGAACTTGTAAAGGGCAAAGTCTTTTATTCTCAACGCAGCGATTTAAACCACGGAAATTTTTGGATGATGACCCCTGAAATTTATGCTTTTTTCCAGCACGTACTTTACGGATATAATACGATTACTTTGTTTGAGGAGGTTGAAATTAACGACGGCGTTATTACGTTAAAGACCAAAAATGAGTTGTACCGTAGCGTTAACGTTATATATACGACTTCTACTGATGAAGATAGCCATAAGTGGGTGTGGAATACTCGTGCCGTGCAAAAAACAAACGGTGTATATTCTTGTGATATGCCTGAAAACGTAACAGCATATTTGTTTGAAACGATAGGTGATGACAATCTAAAAGATAAAGATGGATTTTTCCGTCAATCTACAAAGGTGTACTTTCAATAAATAATAAGGAATTTTTATAAATGATAAAAAATAGTTATACAAATCCGATCGTGCATTGTTCGGAAAAAAGAAATACAAGCGAT
>SVIL01000053.1 GCA_015069505.1 Clostridiales bacterium | reverse complement strand
AAGTTTGTATTGAAGGGGGGATTGAATTTCGTTTTCGGTTTTAAGTTCGCCCGCAATACACCCTATCTCGGTGCCGTCGCCTATTGCGGTTACTATCATCTTGCCACTACCCTCGGAAACAAAAGTACCCGAATATACTGAGTTTACCCTTTCGGCAAGTGGCGTATCCTTGCTTAAAACCGCATTTGCGTTCTTCCTGACGGGGTAACTTTCCCCCGTCAAAGCCGATTCGTCAACGCACAATGCGTTGCTTTCTATAAGCCGTCCGTCCGCAAGGATTTTATCACCGCTTTCTATAAAAACTATATCACCCACCGCAATATAGTCTTGCGACACGACGATAATCTCGCCGTCACGAAGTACTTTTACGTTTATTTTGCCGTAAAGCCGTTTTAGGGCGTTAAAAGAACGCTCGGAACTACCTTCCATTATAAGGGTTATACCCACTGAGAGTACGATTGCAAAAAGTATTCCCAAACTCTCGGCAAAGTCCTTTTCGCCCGTCTTTAAAAACTTGCCTAAACTTATGCCAAACGCTACTACGAAACTGAACAGCAGTATAAGCATCATAGGTTCTTTTAGCGATATAAAAATCCTTTGGATCAGCCCTTTGGGTTTTGCGGATGACAACTCGTTTTTGCCGTACTTTTTTTGCGTGGCGACGAGTGCCGATTTCGTCAAGCCTTTTTTGGGGTTAACGCCTAAATTTGAAAGGGTTTGTGGAACCGTCAAACTGTGATATTGCATAAATTTCTCCTATCGATAGATTAATTTATGCCTAAAATAAGTTTAATATGATTTTAATCGTGGACAAACTTGAAAATTTGTGCTAAACTTTTTGTATAAGTTTACTTTTTGGGGGTATAATTATGGATAAATTTTTGGACATTGATATTAAGGGTGTAAAGGCGTCGCTACCTATTCTGCCACTGCCAAGTGGAATAAACATTGCTTTTTTCAACCTTCACGGCGACCAAAAATTGACCGAACATTGCGGAAAAGAATTAGCAAAACTCTTAGGGGATTGTGAAGTTTTACTTACCGCCGAAACGAAAGGCTTACAACTTACGCACGTAGTCGCAAGGGAACTCAATATGCCATTATACGCCGTCGCAAGAAAGAGTAAAAAACTCTATATGCAAGACGGGCTTGAAGTTACCTACGGTGCATCAATCACTACGGGCAAAACACAGGTCTTTTACCTATCTCAACACGACGTTGATTTAATAAAAGGCAAAAAAGTAGGCATTGTTGACGACGTAGTTTCCACGGGTGAAAGTCTTGCGGGGCTTGTCAAGGTAGTCGAAGAGGCAGGCGGAATACCCTACAAAAACGCTTTCGTTTTAGCAGAAGGTGACGCAAAAGACAGAAACGACGTTATTTACTTACAATCTATTCCGCTTTTATAATTAAACTAAAAATTTAAGCCCGACGGTTTTTGCCGTCGGGCTTTTTTATAAACAGTTACGCTGTCGTTTTTGATTTTATTTTGTTGATTATAAGGACGACCAAAAGTACGAATAAAAATGCAGTTAAAAATCCGCTTACGTCGATTAGTACGTCCATCATAGACGAGCCACGCTTAGAAAAGATTTGAATAAACTCGTCTATAAGTGCTACGGCAACCCCCGCTATGGGTATAAAATAGCCGTACTTTAAGTCAAACTTACCTACCGCAATAAACAAAAGTGAAAGTTCTAAACCCAAAAGACCAAATTCAGCAAAGTGCGTAAACTTTCTAAAAATTTGGTGCGTAAACGTTTGGATAAAATTCTCTTTTGCGGGCGTTCCTGCAATATTTTCAACAACGTCAACTACCGCCCCATAAACGTTAGACGACCCCTTTATTGAAGCGTTTGGTGGCAACATTGAATTACCCCATATAAACGCAAGGGTCAACGCCGTAAGACATATTAAAATAATAATATAAATTTTTCTGGCGGTGGAGTTCATTATCCCTTCCTTTGATATTTTAAGGTTAAATTTTTTAGGTAGGTCAAACTTTTTTTGTTGAACGCGGATTTTGGGATTCTTACAGCCCAGTTCTGTGCTTTTACGGTACCCGGTTCGTTAATCCTATATTCGGTGCCAAGCGTCGCTACGTCTTGCATAGGCAATATAAACGTATTTGACTTGCACTTAAAACCAAGTTCAATAACCGCTTTGACAAGCGAAATATCGTCCGTGATTTTTTTGTTGATTTTTAGGGTTTTAAGACTTTCAACAACACCCGTCACAAGATTGTTTTTATCCCACTCGCTAAACCCGTTTATAAGCCCTAACAGAGTATCGTTGTCGTGTGTACCCGTATAGCAAACGGAATTTTCGGTTACGTTTTCAGGTAAATATAAGTTACCTTTATCACCGTTAAACGCAAAGGACAGTATTTTCATCCCCGGATAGCCCGTAAAACTTAAAAGTTCTTTTACGCCGTCGTCGATTATCCCTAAATCTTCGGCAATAATTCTATCCCCATCTATAACTTTATGCACGCTATTAAATAAACGTTCACTAGGAACTTTGACCCACTCACCGTTTATTGCGGTTTCAGCACCAAAGGGAATTTCATAATATCTATCAAGCCCACGGAAATGGTCTATGCGGACGTAGTCGAAAATTTGAAGGGCTTTTTTTAACCTATTCGTCCACCAAGATATGCACTCATCCGACTTGTCTTGATAATTATAAACGGGGTTGCCCCACAACTGACCCGTTTTGGAAAAATAATCGGGCGGAACACCTGCGACCTTAGTCGGGGTCAAATTTCTGTCAAGTTTGAATAGCGACGGGTTCGTCCACACGTCAACGCTATCCCACGCTACGTAAAGCGGCATATCGCCCATTATGGATATACCCTTTTTATTTGCATAGTTTTTAAGTTCTAACCACTGCGTTTTTGCCGTAAACTGCAAAAACTGTCTAAACAATATTTCCTCTCTATTAGCCTTGACAAACTTGTCCAAAGCACGCTCGTCACGGTACTTATACCCGTCTTCCCATTCGTAAAAGGGCTTATAACCGCAATGCTCTTTAATAGCCATAAAGAGTGCGTAATCGTAAAACTCTTTATTGCGGATAAACTTTTTAAAAGCCTTATCGCTTTTATCAAACCTGTAAAAAGCCTTGCGTAAAAGAAGGTATCTGACTTCGTAAAGTTTTCCGTAGTCGATGTAAAAATCGTCGGCTTTTGCAAAATCAAGTTCTTTTTTGGTTAAAAGTTTCTGCTCGTAAAGTTTTTCTAAACTTATATAATAAGGGTTAAAAGACTCGGACGAAACGGACGAATAAGGCGAATTGCCGTAACCCGTTTGAACGAGTGGCAATATTTGCCAAATCTTTTGGTTTGCCGATTCCAAATAGTCTATAAAATCATAACTAACTTTGCCAAAATCACCCGCACCGAACTTACCCGGTAGTGAAAATATAGGCATAAGTATTCCGCTTTGTCGTTTCATTGTAATTAGTATTTCCGTTTTGTTTTCTTCTTATTTATCAGTACTTAAACTTTCCAAAACCTTGGGTTTGGGGTTTTTAACAAACACGACGTACAGCATATAAATCAGCACTATAACGCCAAGCACCGCAGTTATTATTACCGTTACGGTATCCCATTGATTGCCTATCGCAACGCCTATTTCACTCGTGAATAATCCGCCTATATCGTATATAAAATGCAACAAAATAGGTACTATTAGATTATTCGTCAAACATAGGCTTATCGCACACATACCCCCTATCAAGAAGGAATAGCCGATTTGCAACATAGTTCCGCCAAACGACGCACCGCCAAATAGGTTTAATAAATGTGCAACGCCGAACACCGCCGACGATATGGCTATCGCCCAAAAGGTAGAGTACTTATTATCTTTGGTCTTTATGAGGCATACGGGAAACACTAATCCACGGAAAAATATTTCCTCGTAAAACCCAACGGACAGGCAATAAAAAAGATACAATATAAAGTTTAACCCCCCGTCGGTTACTATCACGTTGCCTTGAATCACGCCGATTATGGGAAAGTTATTGACCACGACTATAAGGGCGGGAATTGAAAAAAGTAGCCCTTTAAAGGTGGGTCTTGAAAAAAGATTGCCAAAAAACCCGTATTTGCCTATAAAAAATAATCCAACTGCCCCGAAAATTATTCTTACCGCAGTTCCGCCTATCAAATCCGCCGTCAAAGTATCGGCAATAAATAGTCGTAAAAGTTTGTTTAACGGCAAAGAACACAGCCCTACCCCAAACAAAGTGATAATTATTATATGCGATAACGGGGATTTTTTTGCGTCCGCTAAAAGGCCGCTCATACGGTATAGCCCCCGTCGATAGTAACGATTTGCCCTGTTATATAATCGGCTGAATCCGAACATAAATACCAAATAAGGTCGGCGACTTCTTCCGCACGCCCAAGCCTGCCTTTGGGAATTTCGCTCTTAACCTCGTCAAGTTCGGTATCAGTTAATCTTGCGTTCATTTTGGTATCGATTACCCCCGGGCAAACGCAGTTTACGTTTATATTTGACGGGGCAACCTCTTTTGCAAGTGCCTTTGTATAGCCTATAATCGCCGACTTCGAGGCTGAATAAGCGACCTCACAACTAGCACCTACGTTTCCCCAAACCGAGGATACGTTTACTATCTTTCCTAAGCGTAAGGATAACATATTTTTAAGCACTAAGTTGGTTAGTAAATACACCGACTTCAAATTGACGTTCATAACGGTATCCCACTCGTTTTCAGTAGTTTCGGTTATCAACTTAAAGAGTTCTACGCCCGCATTATTTACCAAAACGTCTATATGCTTAAAGTTTTTTTCTACTATATCGAATGCGTTTTTTATGCCTTCAGATGACGAAAGGTCAACTTTCACGGGGAAAAAGTAATCGCCAAGCCCTGCGGCTTTTAGGTCAGCACAAAAATCGTCTATTATAGATTTGCTTTTGTTATAAAAGCCTATCGTAAAATATCCGTTATCAATAAACTTTTTACAAGTGGCCTTTCCTATTCCGCCACTTGCACCCGTTATTAACGCCACCTTCATAGCATACCCCCGTTCTAATAAAATACCCGCAATAAATTGCGGGTATATAATTTTTAAGGTTGTTTAGCCTTTTACACGTTCCATATATTCGCCCGTTCTGGTATCAATTCTGATAAGTTCACCTTCGTTGACGAACATAGGAACTTGAATTTTAGCACCCGTTTCTACGATTGCTTCTTTGGTAGCGTTGGTTGCGGTGTTGCCCTTAACAGACGGATCTGCTTGGGTTACACGAAGCACTACGAAGTTTTCACAATCAACTGAGAACGCTACGCCCTTATAGAATTTAACTATAACGTTGTCGTTTTCTTTGATATATTTAAGAGTGTCTTCTACTTGTTCGTAGTTAAGGGGTGTAAGGTTGTATTCTTGGTCCATAAAGTAGTAAAGTTCACCGTCGTTATAAGAATAGGTCATATTCTTGGTTTCGATGTGTGCTTCTTGAACTTTTTCGGTTGGGTTCCAAGTTCTTTCTAAAACTGCACCCGTTACTACGTTCTTCATTTTGGTTCTTACGAAAGCTGCACCCTTACCAGGTTTAACGTGTTGGAAGTCAACGATCGTGTAAATAGCACTTTCATATTCAAAAGTTACGCCCTTTCTAAATTCGCCTGCTGATATCATTGTTCAATTCTCCTTAAAAATGTTTATATTATAATTTAATTTATAAAATTATCAAATTTTTATCGTCCGTAAAAAGCCTTTGGACTTTTCCGTCCTTTATTACTACCGTATCTTCGATTCTTATACCGAATTTCCCGTCGAAATACACGCCCGGTTCTATCGTGAAAACCATATTCTCTTTAACGGTAGCGTCGCTTTTTGGGGATAGAGTCGGGTATTCGTGAATTTCAAGCCCAAGCCCGTGACCCAAAGAGTGTGTAAAGTACTTTCCGTACCCCATATCTTCTAAATACGACCTTGCTATGCCGTCGGCGGCTTTACACTCAATACCCTCACGAATATTCTTTATAGATAATTCGTTTGAGTTAAGCACCGCATCGTAAGAAGTTAAAAATTCACTATTAGGTGTGCCGAAAAACAAAGTCCTAGTATAATCGGAAGCATAACCATTATAAAAACAACCCGTATCAATCAAAATTACCGTGTTTTCGGTAAGTACCGTATCCCCCGTTTTATGGTGAGGAATCGCAGAATTACTGCCAAACGCAACTATAGTTTCAAAACTTTCGCCCGTGCTACCTTCTTCAATATAAAAACCGTTCAAAAGGTCTTTAAGGTAACTTTCAGTTACGCCGAGTTTAATCTCTTTAACAAGCCTATAAAAACAACGTTCGGTAATTTCACAAGCCTTTTTGATGCACTCTATCTCGCTTTCAGTCTTTATTGAGCGACAGTTTTTAAGTTCAGCCGTGCCGTCCTTAATCTCACCCAAAACCTGCAAGGATTTATATTCGGTAAGAGTGGTTGTGTCAAAATCAATGTAGATTCGTTTAATACCTATCTCGTCTATCACGGCTTTTATGCTTTCCATACCCTTATACAGAACGGGGGTTATAGAAGGCTTACAAGCGGATATCAACCTACCGTAATATCTTGAATCGGTAAAATAAAAGGTCTTGTCACAAGTTTTAAGAAGATAGCCTTCTTCAATATTAATTCCGCTAAAATACCGCCTATAATTAAGGTCGGAAAGCAGGTATGCACTTGTGGCGGTTACTTTAAGATTATACATCAAATTTATCTACCTATACTATTTTACCAAAAAATTTTAGTTAAGTCAATAACTTTATTGTCTTTAAAGGGATTCGTAAATTCCTTTCATCATAACTGCGTCTTTATCTTGCGTACCCGCAGACTCACAAATGACGGTCGGGGTTAGCCCTAATTGCTTTATGGCTTTGGCAAGTGGCGTAAAATCTGGACCGTAAACCTCGTCGTCAAAGGTCAAATGCCTTACTTCGCCCTTGCTTGAATATTCTATCTTTGAAAAATGGATATGGAAAATCTTCATCTTTTCAAGACCAAGCCTATCTATCATATAGTTAAGCCTTGAAAGATAATCGTCAGTTGTTTTAAGGCTACCTTGCTCTCTTGCGTTGACGTGCCCAAAATCAACGGTGGGTATAAATATTTTATCAACTGTACAAAAAGAGGTAACTTCTTCTATCGTACCTATTTGTCCTAATTTACCCATAGTTTCAGGGCAGAACAAAATGTCGTCTAACCCCTCTTTATACACCATATCGCATAGCCTTTTGTGTCTTTCAAGCGTAAGGCTTACTGCGGTTTCCCTATCCATTTTGCCTTGTGACGCGGGGTGATAAATAACCCTATTCCCGCCAAGTAGTTTGACCTTTTTTGCAGAGTTTATAATATAGCCAAAAGATTTTGCAACCATTTCTTCGTCGGGGTTGGCAAGGTTTATATAGTATGGTGCGTGAACGCTTATTTCCACGCCGTTCTCTAAAAACGGGGTACTGAGTTCCATAGCCTTTTGATCGGACATATTAACACCACGGCCGAACGAATATTCAAATGCGTTGAGATCTAAATTCTTGCACCAAACGGCAGAGTCTTGACTTTTGGAAAAGCCTGCATCGTAAAAGGCTGTCGAATTCCCACTCGGACCAAATTTTATCATACGTCATCACCTTTAATCTTGGCTAAATCTAATTTTATCCTATCCCGAAGTTCGTCGGGGGTGTTAAACTTTATAATATCACGAATAAAAGACTTAAACTCTATCTTAATTTCCTTGCCGTACAAGTTATCGTTAAAATCCAAAAGATGTGCTTCTACGATTACTTCGTCAAGGTCAAAGGTCGGGCGGTTGCCGTAGTTTATAAGTGCTTTATACTCTTTATCATCCACTTTCACCACGCCGCTATAGACGCCGTTTTTGAGGTTTGCACGCTCTACGTCAAGTTTTATATTTGCGGTCGGAAAGCCAAGTTCCTTGCCCTTTTGCCTATCCGCATACACCTCGCCCGTAACGAAATAGTTAAAACCCAAAAGCGTGGTGACTTTTTTTATGTCCCCGTTAGACATAAGTTCTTTAATGCGTGTGGTGGATATAACTTTATCGTCTAGGGAAACGGCATCAACTACGGTTAAAAATTGACCTTTGTTTTTTGCGTAGGCGTTTAGGTATTCGATATCACCCGTACCGCCTTTACCGAAAGAATAATCGCTTCCCGAAACGTAGCCTTTGATATTATAAAGGCTATTCAGATAGTCCAAAAAAGCCGCTCTGTCCATACCCAAAAACTCATCGCTAACGGGTGCAAAAAAGATTTCTTTAACACCTAAACCGTTTATCAAACTCGACCGCTCAGAAGTATTAAAAACGTACTTGGCGTTAGATCCGCCAAAAGCCTTTCTAAGGTTGCCGTCAAAGGTAAACACTACGGGGGTTACGCCCAAATCGGTCGCAATTTTTACTGCGGTTTTTATTACTTTTTGATGCCCTTTATGAACACTATCAAAGTAGCCAAGTGCTATTACTACGGGCTTATAAACATTATCTAACATACGCTTTTATCTTTAATATTCCGTCCGTAACGACGCCTATGCCCCAAAAATCAGTACAGTTATACACCCTATATACGCCGTCTTTAAGCGGGTACTTATCGAATAGTCCGTTCAAAATCCTAGTCGCTTGCGTTTCGGTTAAAACCACCTTTTCATAGTCAACGGCAAAGTCTGACGGGATTATAAAATTTTCAGGATTATCTGAGTCTTTAAGGTCTTCGACGGTAACGCCGTTTTCCAAATTAAAAATTCCGCTTTGCGTTCTAACCAAACTGCTCATTATAGCCATGGATTTGGTTGCAACGCCTAAATCGCGGGCAAGTGAACGTATATACGTCCCGCCTTTACATTTTATTTCAAATTCATATTCGGTATCCGAGAGTTTTTTGGTCAACTTAAAATCTAAGACGGTTACCTTTTTAGGGGGCAAGGAAAACTCCACCCCACGCCTTGCAAGTTGATAGCCACGCTTCCCGTCAATACATTTGGCGGAATATTTGGGTGGAACTTGCTCTATATCTCCTATAAAATCTTTCAGTTTTTCTTCTATCTCCGTTTCAGTGGGAATATAG
>SVIL01000052.1 GCA_015069505.1 Clostridiales bacterium | reverse complement strand
TGGAACGGCAAAGTCGGTAAACGAGGGTGCAAACACCATAAACTCGTTTGAGTCCGCCTTGAATTTTGCGGGGTTAGTCGTATCCGCCGTCAATTCACGCTCGTCCATATCCACCGTGCTTTGCAAACCGCAAACGGATGCGTCGTCGTAGTAATACCTTAAATTATCTACGTAAATTTCGTCACGGACTCTTGAACTGTTGATAAACGAATCGATTTTCGTGCCTTCCTCAACTTTTGACAAGTCAAAGTAAACGGTTACCCAAGTATTTGCTTTCAACGTGTTGGTTATAACGCCGTCGTCAACGATAAACCTTTCCGAAACGTTCTTTTGGTGGTCAACGTAGTAAAGTTCGTCTTTGGTTGACGGGCCGTACAACATATTTATCGTTACGCCACGGTATTCCCTTACGCCCGCAACTTCTTGACCTGCGTAATAAAGGTCAACCGCAATAAGCCTTACGCCAAGTTCTTTAACAAGGTAGTTATATTGACTTGCGTTGCTTATGGTTTTCGTATCGGTAATCTCTAACTGGTTGCCGAATTTGGTCCAGTCGGGTTCCGCACCAAGACAATCTTCGCCAAGATAGAATTTATACGCACTATCCCTACCGCCTACGGTACTACCCGCAGGGGCGTAAACGGCTTTGTTACCAAACGGCTTTAAGTCGGTATTCGCCTTTTGTATAAAGTTTGGATAAACGTTTACGGTAACCTCTTTTTCCAGTTCGTATTTAGCGTTTGAAATCTTAACGGTCGCTTGTTGAACCTCGGTTACGTGCTTTGCCGTAATCTTATTGTTTTCTAAGGTAATATAATCTGCACCGCTAACGATTTCATAGGTAACGGCAGAATCGTCTTTTTGCCCTCTATACCTAACTTCGGTTTGAATTTCCACAACCGATTTTTTAACCTTAGAAGTAGAATTTACGCTATAAACGTCGTATTCGTCAAGGTCGGTCGTCAACACCTTTTCCGCCACTATCTTAACGGGGATATCGTTGCCCGTAACGGTAACGCCTTTCCATGAAACCTTGATGGTAGCGGTGGTTTCGCCCTCTTTTAACCCCTTAATCTTTCCGTTTTCACCTACCGCAATGGTGGTGTCCGCAACGGTTATTTGTTGAACGGTGTAATTAGTATAGAACCTGCCGTTATATCTGATTTCCAAGGTTACGTCGGTAAGTCCGCCAACCGCACCTACTTGCTCGGACTCAACAATCCTTGGCCTAAGCATAGAATTGATGACTTTAACCGAACACTTGCCTTCTCTACCATCGGCGGTTGCGGTTATCTCAACGCTTCCGACCTTGCCTTGTGCAGATAGCACGCCGTTAGTTACGGTTACGATAGAAGTATCGCTTGACGACCAAGTTACTTCGCCCTTTACGTCGTCAGTAACGGAAATGGTTACGTCGTCGTACGCTTCCATTTGTAACGTGGCGTTAGAGAGGGTCAAAGGTTGTGGGGTTTCGCCACAAGCGACGAGCCCACACGCACATATCGTCATTATTAACGATAAAACGACTATGAACAGTTTTTTGTTTTTCATCTTTTTATTCCCCTTATTTACGTTTAGCAATCAAGTCCCTTATCCTTGACTGTCTTTCAACCGCCGAATTTGGGTTTAGGCTTTCCAAATACTCTCTAAAACTCAACGCCCTACCCTTCTTTGCGATTTGGCTTATATTCTCACCTTCACAATACCGTGCTTGGAACTCTTTGCCCAAACCCCGTGCATTATTATTATCGTAATATCCACCGATAAGCATCTTTGCGGTTATCTTTGCCTCGCAAGGCTTTAACGCAAAAAAGTCGTTATCGGCGTAAAAATGATTATAGCAGTACTGATTTTCGTCCTCGGTGTTTACTACGCTTTGGTTTTCAATCTCGCCACTTAAAACAACGGTATTGTCTATCATAAAAGCATAGTCAACCTCTCTCGCTATCGTAATGAACGCCGAACGGGTACAATCGAACTTGTTACCGTTGCAAACGAACAAGTTTTCAGCAACCAAGTTGTCGTACCATCTACCCATATAATTACTTTTATTATCCTCTACGCTAACCACTTGCCCGTTCTTATCGTGCATCGGGATTTTGGTAAAGTTATTGCACATAAGCAGTCCGCCACCCTCGTTATCGTGGGCGTAGTTGTGCTTAAACACCACTTTAATACAAGCGTTGTCGAGGTCAAAACCCTGTGCGTCGTTTCCACCGTGACGCATATAGGTATAGCCCGCTTCATTATATCTAATCCACGCTTCTTCTGCATCGAATACCCAAAGCCCTGCGTTCCAGTACCCCGTTCTGCCCAAGTAGTTTGCGTAATAACAAACGTTTCTTTCAAAGAACCCGTACTTAAACGCCGATAAGATTACGCCGTCACCACCGGCACAAATAACCTTATTATCAGAACATACGATATTTTTACTCTTAAAATACCCCACGCCCTTTTCTGCATCGTTAAATTCGCCTACCTCGTCAAACGCAACGAACTTGTTATTACCATAGCCTACGCCCGGTTTGTTTCCCCAAACGTTTGCAAGATATATACCCGTCCTTGCGACGTTTTCCACGTGGTTTTCAAGAATAAATATATTCTCAAACCAACATCCGCCCGCCTTGTTCTCGTTGATAAAAATTATTCCACCGTGCGAACGGCGATTATAACGGCTACACCCCTCTCTTTGGGGTACTAAGTCAGGGCAAACCTTGTCTAATTCAAGCGTGTCGGGGTCGGTATCCCTTGCAGGGATAGGGCTATCCCAGAAAAAGTTTACGTCGTGAACATAACAACCCTTAACCACGATATTAGTCATCGCACCTATCTTTTTAGGACTACAACATATCCCACGGTAAGCAGTAGCACCCGTAATCTCAACGTTTTCAACGACGGTGTTGGAATAGTGAATTGCCACTACTTCGTCCTCGCCGACGATTATACCCTTGCCCTCACCGTAAGAAGTCAACACCAGCGGTTTATCGAGCGTACCTTCGTAATCAAGTGCAAAGTCGCCAAAGAATTGACAGCCACCCTTTAACAACACTCTAACCCCTTTGTTTTTAGGAAGGCTTTGAAAAAGTCCATATACCGCCTTCAAACTTCTTTTCGGCTTTTCAAAAGAGCCGTCAAAGTCGTCACTGCCATAAATACTGTCAACGTAAATATTTATATAATCTGAATAATCGACGGTCGGGGCGAATAGGTCGCATTTTTTGTCTTCGTCAAACACCCCAAGTCCTACGTAATCAACGGGTACAAACCCACGCTTTTCAAAATGTTTCATAATTAACCAGCGAACGCCCCTACGTAATTAACGCTATTTACGGTTTTGCCAAGAATATCCTTTTTAAGCATATCTTGCAAACTTATTCCCAAACCAAACAATTCGGCATTTCCGCCCTTAAACGAAGCAACCGTGTCAAAGCCGTCGTAATTACTTGGCAAAGTAATAGAGGGGTTTACGTTTAAGATAGGGGAAGTGTCGGGGGTTGCAAACGCTTGGTGCAAGTTGCCCGTGTTGTAATACAAGTTGTTCGTGTAAACCGCTCCCCTTAAATTTCCATTGTTATACGCAATGGGCGAAACACCCGTATCGTCCGCCAGGATGAATACGTTATTCGCATATTCGTGTCTAAGCGATGCCTTTTGGTCCTCGCAAGTTATAAGGCTTCTTGCTTCCACTCTACCCTTATACGCGTTACTGAAAATAACCGTGTTGTTATACGCCTTAAAGTCGTGGCACTCTCTCGCCACCGTGATAAACGCCGAACGCATAGCGTTGCTTTCTAAACCGTTAAAAGCGAAAACGTTGTTCAATGCGTAATTGTTTTTCCATACGCCAAGTGCCGTTTCAGGCCTGCCGTTTGGCGAAACGACGTTTCCGTCTTTATCGTGCTTTAATATTTCAGAAGTGTTGTTACAAATCAACAACCCGCCGCCCTCGTTGTGGTGTGCGTAGTTGTATTGAAAATATACCTTTTCGCAAGATATATCTATGTCAAAGCCTTCGCCGTCCCCCGCACCGTTGCGTAGGAAGGTGTATCCCGCTTCGTTGTACTGGAATAAAACGTTATAAGAGTCATATACCCAAATAGCGGCGTTAAAGTATTGAGGTGCCAAAAGCCCTTCCGATGAAGTTTCCGCACCGCAACCTAAATAGTTCGCCCTATAACAAACGTTGCCTTGCAATACGCTGTCTATCCCCGCAAGAATAATTCCATCGCCACCGATAACGTCTAACTTATTGTCTATAAAGTTAACGTTTCTGTGCATAAAGTAGCCGATTCCGTTTTCCGCATCGTTATATCTATCCGATTCTTCAACGAACTTATTCTCGCCGTAGCCTACGCCGGGGCAGTTGTTCCAACGGGTGGTAATATAAATACCCGTCCTTGCAACTCTTTCAATTACGTTATTCTTTGCGTACACGTTTTCGTACCAACTTGCACCGATTTGAACTGTCGTTGCGTTACTGAAAATCAATCCGCCGTAGTTTCTGTAATACCTTCTGCCGTACGAATTTCCCGTACTGGTAAAAGAGGGGCAAATTTCCGCTAAACCTTCCAAAGTGCTTGGCGGGTTATTCGGGTCGTGTTTATCTTCGTCCCAGAAAAAGTTTACGTCGTGAATATAGCAATTTTCAACGTAAATATTCTTCATCGCCCCTGCCCTTGTCGGTGCAAAGAATATGCCTTGGTAAGCGTACGGGTCGGTAACTTCAAGGTTAGATATACGAACGTTATCGTCGTTTACCAAAACTACCGAGTACGCAGTATCCGTTTGCAAAGAACGCCCCACAAGTTTAGGTCTGCCCTTTTGGATATCACCGTACGAACTTACAATAAGCGGTTTTTCTGCGGTGGTATCAAAGTTTGCCAAAATCAGTCTTCCGTCAAACGTAGAACCGCATTTTAAAAGAATTTTTATAGGGTTTTGTGCAGTTGCATTTTTAACGATTTTAGAGATTTCACTAAGACTTTTTTTAGGCGACATTTGACTTATACCGCTGTTTGAGTCTTTGCCCGAATTTCCGTCAAAGTAGTAAACGGTATAATCACTCTCGTCAACTTCGACCTCTTGTGAGGGTGGCGTATCGTCGTCCTTACACCCCACGCCCAAAACACAAAAAGTTAAAGCAAGCGTAATCGCCAAAATTATATTCAAAAACTTTTTCATTTTCCACTCCGTTTTTATCTAAATTAGCCTTTTACGGCACCCAAGGTAATTCCGTTCGCAAAATATTTTTGTAATAGCGGGAACAACAACACTACGGGCAATATGGTTACTACTATCGATGCCGATAAAACTTGTTTGCCGTTTATAAAACTGCCATCCGCACCCGTGCCACTCGCTTCCACTTCGTTAAGAAGGGTTCTGATGTAGTACTGTACCGTCCAGAACTGAAAAATACCCGCACTGTTTTTGTCCGTTTTGCTTATATAAAGCAAGATGTCCATCCAACTGTTCCACTTTGCTATCAACGTGATAAGTGCAGTGGTAACGATTATGGGCATAGAAACGGGCACTATAACTTTTATAAGCACTTGAAAGTAATTTGCCCCGTCTATAACCGCCGCTTCCGTCATCGCCTTTGGCAAAGAATACAAGAAGTTTCTTATAAGCAAAATGTTGTAAACGCCAAGGGCAGGTGGAATAATCAACGCCCACACGGTATTATACATACCCAAACTTTTTATGGTTAAGTAGGTCGGTATCATACCTGCGTTAAAGAACATAGTGAACACGAACAAGAAGTTTAAGAACTTGCTAAACGGTAAGTCCTTTTCAGCAAGTACGTACGCCGTCAAGGTGTTAACGACTACGGATAAAACAACCGTAGAAATGGTTATCCAGAACGAATTGCCAAAACTTACCCAAAACTGTGGCTTTGCAAAAAGCACTTCGTACGACTTTACCGAAAAATTATAAATCCAAAGACCGTAACCGTTCCTTGCGAACATTTCGCTACTTTCAAGCGAAGCCGTGAAAACCAACCACAAGGGCAAGATGAAAATGAAAGAGAAAACTATTATAAAAATAGCCTTTAAAACTAATCCCGTTTTATTTTTACTTCCTACCATTATAGTATCCCCTCGTTATCAGTTTTCTTTACGATAGAGTTCGCAAACAATACAAGTATCAACCCTATAACGCTTTGAATAAGTCCCATTGCCGTTGCCGAGCCCATACCGTCCCCGTCAAGTTGACTGAACGTGTATTTACCTATAACTTCAATAGTATCATTAAGTTGAGTAGTATCCCCCGGCACAAGTGCAATAATCTGTTCGTAATTATCCTTCATAATCGAACCGGTATCTAATATAAGTTGCAAGCAAACGACCGTCATAATGGACGGCAAAGTAACGCTAAACGCTTGCCTTAACGCACCGCCACCGTCAAGGGCACAGGCTTCGTAGAGTTCGGCGTCGATATTGCACATAGCCGCAATATAGATAAGCGTACCCCAGCCCATACCTTTCCATAGCGAGGTAATGGCTAAAATTGCCCACCAGTGGCTTGACGTTGAATACCATAATACAGGCTCAAGCCCTATTTGTTTTAACACCGTGTTTAAGATACCCGAATCGTATTGCAAAATGCCGTACGCCATACCACCGACTGCCGTCCACGAAATAAAGTACGGTATAAACGAAATGCCTTGGAAAATACCTTTAACGTGTTTGTTTTTTATTGATTGAACGACGAGTGCAAGCAATAAAATTATCGGGAAGTTCGTTACGATTCTTATAAGGGAAATGAAAATCGTGTTCCTAAAAATCCTATACATCTTATCCGACGTGGTCGCAAAAAAGATGTTGGAAAAGTTTTTAAGCCCTATAAATTCACTGCCGTACCCGTCAAACGTATCGTATCTTTGGAAAGCGGTCGTAAGCCCCGCAAGTGGCAAGTAGTGGAAAAGGATAAGTAGAGCAAAACCAGGGATTAACATAAAGTACAACGCTTTATACTTTTTAACTTTTTCCCACAATTTGTTCTTTTTGCCTTTGTCCTCTTGCAAAACAAACTCTTTGTCGTTAGGAATATCTTCCGCTTCTTGTTTTTGGGGTTTTTTGAACCACTTAAACTTAATTGCAAGGAATATCAAAAGCCCGATTATCAAGCCGCCGCCAACGCAAATGCAACCGATAGCAAAGCCCGATATCCCCTCGGAATACGTAAAGTAGCCGATTAAAGCCGTGATGTCCCCCTTGTCGCTTGAATAGGTAGTCGCCGATAATTTTACTTCGTTTTTATCGGTAACTTCCATACCTTGTGAAGAAACGTATTTAATTTTTCCGTTTACTCTAAGGGATATGCTGTCAATAAAAATAGGGGTAGCGATTTTGCAAACTATAATCCTATCTTTAGACGCACTCAAATACTTATAAAAGTCTTCGTATTCCACCTTTTGCCACTCGCCGTTCACTTGGGTTTTGGCAAAGATGCGTTTTGAGGTATCCCTGATGGTATAGGTAGAAGTTTCACCGCTACCGTTAGGATAATTTACCCTTACGATTTTTTCCCTTATTCTTGAATAATAGTCTTTGATTTGGTCCATGTCTTTAAATTTTGCATACACGGACGCCTCTCTGAACTCTAACGACCCAAGCCCGCCTATCCTGTTGATTCTGCGGGTATGGATATTGACCTTATAACCGTCCTCGGTCTGAGCGTAACCGTTCACCTTTAACACGTCAATGTCGTCAGACTTACCGTTCAAGAACTCTACGTACTTTCCAAAAAAGGTCTTAAACTCGTCAAGCGAAGTAACGCCGTAAGGCTCAACCTTTTGTTTGGTCACGTAAATTTCAGCGTCAACGTTTCCGTTCGTGTTAATCGACCCGTTAATGCTCGACGAACCGCAAGCGAACACGCTGAAAAGCATCGCCAACACCAAAACTATTATTCCTATCGTTCTTCTTGACCTTAAAGTCATTTTTTTCTCCCTTTTCTCTTTTTCAAGTAATCCGTCAAAGGGAACGCTGTTTGCTATTTTTTAGCAAACAGCCCCTAGGGGCGAATTTTAATTCAACTTGATTTTTTTGTTTTACCTAAATAAGTTTACCTTCTTTAAGTATTCTTTCCGCTATCGCTTTCATACCCTTGTCGTTGGGGTGGATTTGAATACCTTCGTGCCAAAACTGCCCTAACGCCTTGTTTTCAGGGTTTTCACCAATGTCGCCGAGTTTAACTAAGATATACCCGTTGTCCTTTGCGACTTGATGAATAGGTTCGTCGATAAAGTCCGTCCGCCAAAAATCGTCGGTTACGACGATATGTGCGTTGGGGTTTGGTGAAAAGAATTTAATCATCTTATCCCAGTAAGGGGCAAGTGGATAATCTTTAATGTAATCCCTTGCACCGAACACGTTTTCCGCAACCCTTACGATAACTATATCGGCGTTAAAATCTCTGCCTTCTTGATAGGAATACAAGAGTTCGTCGTTAAAGTATTCCTTTTCCCAAAAGGACAGCGAACATATGCAATAATCCACTTTGCCGTACTTTTTATTAAGTGCGTCCAAAACGATATGCACGTAGTCCTTTGAAATATCCGACGCAGCCATGCCCCAGTCGGCAGTCCAACCGATTTCCGGTCTATACATAGCCCTCGTGATGGAATTGCCAAGGAATATAACCCTTTTCTTTCCACCCTGTCTTACTATTTTAACCCGTTCTCTTTCAGTTACTTGATTATCCGCCCTAACCGAGTTTTTGGCACTTTCATACTCACTCATAATTGTACCTATCTAACGATAACGCTGTCAATCCCTAATACGTCCGCAATCTTCTTGATAACGTCCGCCTTATGCCCTATACCCAAAGCGTAGTGGTGGGTCGGGCCTTCCATTGACCATCTCTTAATAAAGTCTCTAGTATCGGGTGGGAAGTACCCTCTGGTGTTAGTGTTACCCGTTGGCGGGATAGGACCTGCCTTTGAATAACCTTCACCGATAATAAACCTAAACGACCCGTCGGCTTTTTGGGTTATACCAAGCATAGTGATAGGACCTTCTTTAAGTTTGAATTCAACCGACGCACCAGAACCTGGTTTGCCGTGGTATTTGGTTAACGAACGCAACACGGGTTTACCGTTTGCAATCTTAATGTGGTGCGGACCGTCGTGCCCGATTAGGATTACGTTATCGTCAAAATCGAAGGGGTGAAGTTCGGCAAAACTACCGCCGATATCAAGCC
>SVIL01000051.1 GCA_015069505.1 Clostridiales bacterium | reverse complement strand
CATCAAAATATACCTTGAATTTATTATAAATACGGCAAAGAACAGTTCGATAATTGAACACCCTGCGGCAAAAAGATTAACCCCCGCAAACTGCCCTGCGGAAGTTAAATTCGTACCCGAGATAATGGTCGCAAAGATTACGTCGAATCCCTTTTGGGTAACCGTCATACCGAACGTGAAAGAAACCGCAAGATATGCAAAACATATCGGTAACCCGTCAATTATTCCGTTTTTATAATTAAGCCTTTTTTCCATAGGAAAATAATAACATATTTAATATAATTATCAAAACAAAACCAACACGTTTTCTAAAAAAATTTGACATATTTTTTAATCCGTTTTTTAAGACTTTCTCTCATAAAACCTATTTTTACGCCATATATATAAAAATAAAGTTATCAACACAATTTTTGCATTTTGCCCTTAAAATGTTGATAACTATCATGGTTTATTATAAGTTATCAACAAAAATGGTGTAAAATGATAGTGATAAAAAAAGGTAATTTAATAATCATATCGGTTATGCTTATAACCGTAATAACGCTGTTTATTTGTCTTGGTGCAATATTCTTAAAACCCACTAACATTACCGATGCAAACGCCGTAAAAGTCGTTCTTGATGCAGGACATGGCGGGGTTGATAACGGTGTAAGCGGTATAGCAACGGGTGTTAAAGAAAGCGAACTTAACTTAAAAGTAGTAAAAAAACTTGAAACGTTTTTTGTAAGTGCGGGGATTTCCGTCGTGCTTACAAGGGATTCCGAGGCAGGGCTTTACGACGTTGCAAACTCAAGCCTTAAAAAGAAAGATATGTTAAAAAGAAAACAGATAATTGAAAGGGCAAAACCCACGCTTGTTATAAGTATTCATATGAATAAATACTCTCTGTCAACAAGGCGTGGGGCACAGGTCTTTTATAAACAAGACTCTGATAATTCAAAAATCCTTGCAAATTCTGTCCAAAAAAGCCTTAATCTAATGCCCGAAGCAAGTAGAGAGTGCAAAACACTTGCGGGGGATTATTATATATTAAACTGCACGGACTATCCGTCAATAATATGTGAGTGTGGCTTTTTGTCTAACCCTGAGGACGAAGCCCTATTAATAACCGACGCTTATCAAGATAGTATTGCATACGCCATATTTTGCGGTGTTGTAGATTATTTTTCTCAAACCTCATTTAACTTCTTTTCATAAAAAATAAAAAGCCATAATCTATGGCTTTTTAATCTATATACCCTGTTAAATAATCAATCGTCACGTCAAAAATTTGTGCCAAAACCTTTAATTGTTCAATGCTTGGCTCACTGTTTCCTTTTTCCCAGTGAGAAATCGCCATTTTTGACATATTCAAACTTTTCCCTAATTCTTGTTGGGAAATATTCTTTTCTAACCTCAATTCTTTTAATCTTTCTTTAAACCCCATATTATTATAGTATCAAAAATTGTTACATTTTACTTGGCAGTAACAATAATTGTTACTATAATATTAAATATAACTTTACAAAAGGAGAAGGTAAATTAAGGTTATTAGATGCGAAATGTGTGCGTCAACAAAATTTGTTAAAGAAGACGGTTTTTACGTTTGTGAAAATTGTGGCACAAAATATTCCGTTGAAGAAGCAAAGAAGTTGATGATTGAAGGTGCTGTTCAGATAACAAATACCGTTGATGTACAAGGTACGGTTAAGGTTGATAACGCAGTATTAATAGAAAATGCTCTTCAAAATGCCCGCCGTGCTATGGATAAAACAGATTGGGAAGAAGCAGTAAAGTATTATAATAAGGCTGAAGAATATGACCCAGATAATATTGAAGCACTCTTTTTTAGTACCTACGCAAAATTAAGGATAGAAAAATATAATCCGGACTCTCATGACCCAAGCGTGATGAGAATTTTTAAAAAATCTTTGAGTGTTATTAGTGATTATTATGACACAACAACGGAAGATAAGAAATCTGTTCTATTTATGATTGATAGTGCAATCAAGGCAATGAGAGGAAGAGGATGGATTAGAAGTAGAATGGATACTACTGGAAGAATTGTTGATGACGAATTGACCATAAAATATTATAATAAAGAAATACTTGAACCATTTGCTACCGAATTAAAGCAAATATATAAAAAACATAATGAACAATATATACAAGATTTAATTAATGGATTAGAACCAAAAACAAAACTAGAAGGGAAATACACCGGTTGTTACGTTGCAACTTGTGTTTATGGCTCTTATAACTGTCCGCAGGTTTGGACATTGCGTCGTTATCGTGATAATACACTTGCTACAACTTGGTATGGGCGTGCGTTTATTCGTTGTTATTACGCAATAAGCCCAACCCTCGTTAAGTGGTTTGGTGAAACCAAATGGTTTAAAAAGATGTGGCAAGGCAAACTTGATAGAATGGTTAAAAAACTTCAAGATAGGGGTGTGGAATCAACGCCATACGAAGATAAAAACTGGTAAAAAGTAAAAAATACAAATTATAAGGATTCGTTAAAAAACGGGTCCTTATGTTTTTATAAAAATAAATTCTTTTTTTATTGTGTTTTTAAAAAAAATAATGTATAATGGATAAATAAAGATAATAGGGGTAGAATGGGTGTTTAATCTCGGCGACAAAATTGATAGGGTTAAAGCAAAGAATATAAGTCCCGTAGTGCTTGCCTTCGTGGGTGATGCGGTATATTCGCTTTTCGTTAGAGAACGGTTGGTGTTTTCAACCGATTGCAAGACGGGCGAACTTAATAAACTTGCCACCAAAGAGGTCAACGCCGTCGCACAATCAGAGTTTATAAAAGAGATTATCCCGTTGCTTACCGAAGAAGAGTTAAGCGTTTTTAAGCGTGGTAGGAACGCTAAAAAATCCACCAGGTCAAAGAGTGCAAGCGTAGCTGAATACAACGCATCGACGGGGTTTGAAGCGTTGCTTGGATATTTGTACGTTTTGGGCGAAACCGAAAGATTAAATTTTTTGTTAAATAAAGGATGTAAAGATGAAAGTAGAGGGTAGAAATTCCGTTTATGAACTTTTGAAAACGGATAAAGAAATCGATAAAATATTAGTGCAAAAAGACTTGAAAGACGATGCAAGCAAAAGGCTTATCAACATTATTCGCTCGCATAAAATAAAACTTCAAGTCGTAGATAAATACGTCATTGAAAAGGAAAGCGAAAGCAAGCGTAGTCAAGGATTTATCGCGTACGTTTCAGATTACAAGTATTTTGAACTTGACGATATTATAAACGCTTGCGAGGATAAGGACGGCTTCGTTGTTATGCTTAACGAAGTCCTTGACCCACACAATTTAGGTAGCATTATAAGGGTTTGTGAATGTGCGGGTGTTGACGGTATTATTATCGGCAAGGATAGAAGTGCGTCGGTTAGCGATACGGTAATGCGTATATCCGCAGGTGCGTTAAATCACGTTAAAGTTGCAAAGGTTACTAATATTAACACGGCGATTGACGATTTAAAAGACCACGGTTTTTGGGTTTACGGTGCAGAACTTGGCGGTACGGATATATACATGTCCGACCTTACGGGAAAGATTTGTTTAGTTATCGGCGGTGAAGATAGCGGTATAAAACGCCTTACCAAAGAAAAATGCGACGGCATAGTACAAATACCTATGTTTGGAAAGGTCAACTCGTTAAACGCATCGGTTGCGTGTGGGGTTGCGGTTTATGAAGCCGTTAGACAAAGGATGAATAAAAAATAATATGGATTACGATAAACTTTCTGACGAAGAACTTATCGCCTTAGCAAAAGACGGTGAGGAAAAGTCGTTAAATTATTTATTAGAAAAGAATAAAAATCTAATAAAAAGTATTGCACACGGTATAAGCCTTTCGGCAGACGGGATCGATACCGAGGATCTAATTCAGGACGGTATGATCGCCTTTTACAAGGCTATACGTACTTTTAGTCCTAACGGCGGTGCAAATTTCAAAACCTACGCAAACACTTGTATAAAAAACGCTATGCTATCCACGTTGCGTAGGTATAATAACACTAAAAATATACCACTTTTAAATTACGTTCCGCTTGATGAGAATTTGCAAATTGCAGTTACAAGCGACCCACAAGATGCAGTTATAAATAGCGAAAGTTTGCAAGAGTTTTATATTAAGTGTAAGGAAAGTTTAAGCAAACTTGAATTTGAGATTTTGAAACTTTATTTAGAAGGATACATATATTTAGATATTGCGTTAAAAATCGGCAAAAAAGAAAAGTCGGTGGACAATGCGATTCAGCGAATACGCAAAAAAATTAAGACTATAATTAACTCATAGTGGGTGAAAGGTATGTCATATTTAGCACTTTATAGAAGATATCGCCCAGATACGTTTGATAAACTTGTTGGGCAAGACCACATTGTAAAAACGCTTGTTAACCAGATAACCGGTAATAGGCTTGGTCACGCATACCTTTTTACGGGTACACGTGGCACGGGTAAGACGTCAGCGGCAAAGATTTTTGCAAAGGCGATAAACTGTCAAAACCCCGTTAACGGTTCGCCGTGTGGTACTTGTGAAAGTTGTCGTGCTCTTTCCGACCCGTCGAATATCGACATTATCGAAATCGACGCAGCGTCAAACAACGGCGTAAACGAGATTAGGGAGTTAAGAGAGAAAGTTCAATATCCGCCCGTATCTTGCAAATATAAAGTTTATATCGTTGACGAAGTTCATATGCTTACGGGTCCTGCGTTTAACGCACTTCTTAAAACGCTTGAAGAACCGCCAAAACACGCAGTATTTATTCTTGCGACGACCGAAGTCCATAAAATACCTGCGACTATTTTGTCAAGGTGTATGCGTTTTGATTTTAGACTAATTCCAACCGAAAGAATTGCAAAACTTATTTCAAGTATTTACGATGAACAAGGCAAACAGTATGAAGGTGAAGCGGTTATGGCAATAGCAAACGCAGGCGAAGGCAGTATTCGTGACGCACTTTCTATTGCTGATATAGCATTGTCGTACGGCAAGGGCAAACTTACCTACGACGAAGTTATGGAAATTTTAGGTTCGACTAATTTTTGCCTTTTGTCAAAGTTCATCCACAATATTCTTTTAGGAAACACGGGTGAAATCCTTGAAGCCATAGATAAACTCGTGACTATGGGAAAGAGTATGGGTGTTTTGACCAAGGACGTAACGGCAATCGTTCGTAACCTTTTGATAATCAAAACTTGCGATAATGCAAACGATATTTTATCTTTGCCAAAAGATAAATTTGATAGCCTTTCTGAAATCGCCGATAGCACTTCAAGTGAGCGGTTGGTTAGAATTCTTGAAATATTTTCTCAAACGGAAAGCCTTTTAAGATACACCACGCATCCAAGGGTGGTTTTTGAGACCGCATCGGTTAAAGCGGCAAGGTTAGAGAGCGACTATGATTTTGACGCGATGCTTTCAAGGATAAAAGAGTTGGAAGAAAAGATTAAAAACGGTAATTTTTCAGTAAAACAGGTGCCGACTGAAAGCACTGTAAAAAAAGAAGTTGAAGAACCTAAAAAAGAAGAAGTTAAGCCTTCAACGGAAAAATTATCCATAGCAACCGCCACGTTGCAGGACGTCAACGGCAAACTTTTGCATAATCTAAGGTTGATGGGTAGAGAAATGCTTTGGAACGTTATGCAGTCTATAAAACTCACTATTGACGGTAACAACTTAAAGTTTACGACCTTTAACCAAGGCGATGAAGGTATTATTGAAAAAAATAGAGAAACTATAATTAAAGCACTTGACGACTTTTTGCCTTTCAATATTATAGTAGAAGCGAAAAACAGTCAAGAAAACATTGAAGAAATTGATGACGAAGCCGAAAAAATAAAAAAGATTTTCGGGGACGATATCGTAATCTTAAAATAGTATAAAGGAGAATTATTATGGCAGGATACAGAGGTGGTTTTGGCGGATTTGGTGGCGGAAACCAAATGCAAAACTTAATGAAGCAAGCACAAAAAATGCAAGAAGAAATGCAAAAGGCACAAGCAGAGTTAGAAGAAACTTTGATTGAAGGTAGTGCAGGTGGCGGGCTTGTTAAAGTTACGATGACCGCAAAAAAAGTAGTTAAAGCAGTTGAAATTAATCCCGATGCCGTTGATACCGACGATATTGAAATGCTTGAAGATTTAATCGTTGCCGCACTCAACGACGGGTACGCTAAAGCCGACAAACTTTGCAACGAAAAAATGGGTGCTTTCGGCGGATTAGGTTTATAAGCAATGAAAGTTTATATAGAACCGATAGGGAAACTTATAAACGAGTTTTCAAAATTGCCCGGGGTTGGTGCAAAAACCGCCCAACGCTTTGCGTATAAAGTTGTAAATATGTCTAAGGAAGATGCTAAATCTTTTGCAGATGCAATAATGAGCGTGAAAAATAACGTCCATTACTGCAAAATATGTGGTAATTTTTCCGAGGGCGATATATGCGACGTTTGTAAAAACCGCCAAAGCGACGTAATATGCGTGGTAAAAGAACCCAAAGACGTAATTGCCATTGAAAAACTAAACGAGTTTAACGGCACTTACCACGTTTTGCACGGCACCATTTCGCCGATGGACGGCATAGGTCCTAACGATATCAATATAAAGGGTTTACTTGAAAGGATAAGTAACGGCGGTGTAACCGAAGTTATTATGGCAACAAACCCTGACGTTGAGGGTGAAGCAACCGCTATGTATATAACGGGGCTTATTAAACCGCTTGGCATAAAGGTCACAAGGATTGCACACGGAATCCCTGTTGGCACAGACCTTGAATACGCGGACGAAGTTAGTTTGGCACGTGCGTTTGTGGATAGAAAAACGCTGTAAGGATTTTTTATGAATATTTCAGTTTTGGGCTGCGGAAGATGGGGGTCTTTTATAGGCTGGTATCTTTCCAAACTTGATAATAAAGTGATTCAATGGGGTCGTGAAGGTCACCACTCTTTTGACGTACTTAAAAACACGGGCAAAAACGAATACGTTGAACTATCCGATAAAATCGAACTCAGTTCGGATTTAGGTTACGCCGTTCAAAACTCAGACGTTCTTATCATCTCAATAAGTGCCCAACAACTCAGAAGTTTTATGGGCGAACTAAAAAGGTTTGATTTAGCCGATAAAAAATTCGTTCTTTGTATGAAGGGGTTGGAGAGCGAAACGGGCAAGCGTTTGTCCGAAATCGTTTACGAAGAAGGCATTGATAAAAACAATATCGCCGTTTGGGTTGGTCCTGGGCATATTCAAGATTTTGTGAAAGGCTATCCAAACTGTATGCTTATCGATTCTGAAAACAAAGACCTCGTAAAAACTCTAGCGGATAATTTCCGTAGCAAACTAATAAGGTTTTATTACGGTGACGATATAATCGGTAGCGAAATCGGTGCTGCTGCCAAAAACGTTATGGGTATCGCAGCGGGTATGCTTGACGGTGGCGGATATACAACTCTAAAAGGCCCACTTATGGCAAGGGGTGCAAGGGAAGTCGCAAGACTGATAAAAGCGATGGGTGGCAACGAACTTTCGGCATACGGTTTGTGCCACTTGGGCGATTATGAAACAACCTTGTTTTCAGAATACTCTAATAACCGTAACTTTGGCGAAAAATTCGTTAAAGGTGAGCACTTTGATAAACTTGCCGAAGGTGTTATGACCGCAAAGGCAATGAAGCTTTTGGGCGAAAAATATAACGTGGATTTACCCATAACCAACGCTGTTTATTCCATAATCAACAACGGCAAAGAGCCAATGAGTGTGTTCTTGAATTTGTTTTCACGAAGCACCAGAAAAGAATTTATTTAATTTAACCTAAAAACCCACCGATTATCGGTGGGTTTTTATAAATATTTTTTTAATTATGACAGAACTTGTCATCTATTATGGTTTATTATAAGTGTGTAAAAATAAAAAGGGGTAAATATGGAAATTTATTTTTGTGCTAAATGCGGTAAAATTGAGCCTGTTTTTATGTTGACGTGGTCAGATGAACACGGATATTTATGTCAAGAGTGCTATGATGAACTATATAACGGCTAATTATTTTCTTACAAAAAACGTTGACATTTAAAGCTAAATAAAGTAAAATTAAAACTACCATAGAGAGTGTACGAGGGGCAAGCCCGTTGACTACACAGCAACCTGCGGTTCTGTAAGGTGCTAATGCTTGTTAGATGGGTTAAATGATAAAAATTGACTCATCTTTCGATGGGTCTTTTTTGTTGCTCTTTATGGAAATATATTTTTATAGGAGTAACTTTATGGAAAAGAAACAAATCACAAAATTTTTAGGGACAGACTTTATTATTTTAACGGATAATAAAGGACAATGTGCAAAATGCTTAGAAAAACTAAAAGGTTTAGGCTGTAAATGGTTTACGGGCAAAGCGATAAGCGAAAGGTATTTTAATCCACAAAACCTAAACCTTTGGTTTGCCGTACACGTTGACAAGGATTTGAGTGTTGGTTTTTTAAGTGGTATGTGTTTGCACCACTCAAAGGACTTAAAAATCAATTATAAAGAATTAATCTTTTAAAACAAAAGATAGGCAAAATTTTTGCCTATCTATGTTTTTTATTTAGGTCGTCGTTTAGTTTAAGTTCAACGTCTTTCGTAAAGTCGGGGTCGGCTTCGGGGATATCTTTAAAAGGAAAGGGGATTTTTAGTTCGTCATACTTGACTTGACAAATCTTTTTGAAAGGTAAAAGTTCAATTTTATCAACGCAGTCCCTTTCACTTACAATTTTAAGCAACCTTTCAAAGTTTAAGTCGTTATCGTTGATAGACGGAATTACAACTTGTCTTATCGTTGTTTTAATGCCGTTATCGTTTAGATAATCAAGAAAACTTAAAACCGTTTGTAAACTTAGCCCAACGTGTTTTTTATAGTCTTCGTCATTAGTGTATTTTATATCAAGAAGCACTCTGTCCGTATAGGTTAGGGCGGTTTTTACCTCATCGTTAAGGTAAATGCCCGACGTATCCAAACAGGTGTTAATGCCTATATTTTTACACTTTTCAAAAACCTCTTTAACGAATAGGGGTTGGCAAAGCGGTTCTCCGCCCGATATGGTAATTCCGCCGTCCTTCCCAAAATATTCACGATATTTCGTTGCGTTCTTCACAATTTCATCTGCGGAATAATCTTTTCCGACCGATTTATCCCAAGTATCGGGGTTGTGACAACACCCGCACCTAAGTGGGCAACCGGACGTAAAAACTACGTATCTAACCCCTGGGCCGTCAACCGTGCCGAGTGACTGAATAGAGTGGACTTTGCCTGTTATCAAAGTGTTTTCCATATTAGAATTTAGTGTGGAAAGTACGGCTTATAACTTCACGTTGTTGTTCTTTTGACAACTTGTTAAAGTTTACCGCATAACCCGAAACACGTATGGTAAGGTTAGGGTAATCTTCTGGGTTTTCATAAGCTTTGATAAGGGTTTCTCTGTTCATAACGTTAACGTTTATGTGGTGTGCCTTTTTAGCAAAGTAACCGTCGAGAATATTTA
>SVIL01000050.1 GCA_015069505.1 Clostridiales bacterium | reverse complement strand
GAGATTATTTAATATGCAAGAAATGAGAGAGTTGGTGGACAAACTAAACAAATACGCAAAAGAGTATTACGTTGAAGATAACCCCACCGTTTCCGATTCCGAATACGATAAATTATACGATAGGCTTCGCCTTTTAGAAGCCCAAAGTGGCGTGGTGCTTTTTGATTCACCCACCAAGCGAGTGGGCGGGGAACCTATATCCGCCTTTCAAAAACACCAACACTTGCAAAGGCTTTACAGTTTAGATAAATGCACCAGTAAAGAAGAACTTTACGCTTGGGCAAAGCGTGTAAATCTCACATCGGATACCAAATGTACTGTGGAATATAAGTTTGACGGACTAACCGTTTGCTTGACCTATAAGGACGGCAAATTCCAAAGTGCCTCAACCCGTGGCAACGGTATTCTTGGCGAAGACGTTACCGCCCAAGTTTTAACCATAAAAAGTTTTCCGCTAACCATTGACTATCAAGGCACTATCGAAGTGCAAGGCGAAGCGGTAATGCGACTTTCCGTTTTGGAAGATTATAATAAAACCGCAACCGAGCCTCTTAAAAACGCACGTAACGCAGCCGCAGGTGCGATAAGAAATTTAGACCCAAAGATAACCGAAAAGCGTCGGCTTGATATAATGTTCTATAACGTCAACTATGCGTCAGACGGCGGTTTTACGACCCAGTCGGGATGCGTGGAATTCTTAAAGAAAAACGGCTTTAAGGTACATCCTTTCTTGAAAGTATGTAGCGGTATAGAGCAGGTTATCGAGGCTATCGACTTGATAGAAAAAGAGAGAAAGACTTTGGATATTTTGACCGATGGTGCGGTGGTAAAAATCGACGATTATAACCACAGAGATTTTCTTGGTTTTACGGACAAATTCCCACGGTGGGCTATGGCTTATAAATTTGAAGCCGAAGAAGTTACAACTATCCTTAAAAAGGTTATTTGGCAGGTCGGTAGGACGGGCAAACTTACACCGCTTGGCATACTTGACCCCGTCGAACTCGGCGGTGCAACCGTAAAAAAGGCAACGCTAAACAACTACGGCGATATTTTGCGTAAAAAGGTAAAAATCGGTGCAAGGGTTTTGGTTCGTCGCAGTAACGAAGTTATCCCTGAAATTTTGGGTACGACCGAAGTTTTTGAGGACTCAAAGGACGTGGAAAAAATATCTATATGCCCGTACTGTGGCACTACGCTAACTGAGATAGGTGCAAACCTGTTTTGCCCAAACCAAAGTTGCAAGCCAAGGGTGGTTGCGTCGCTGACTAATTTTGCGTGCAAAAACGGTATGAATATCGAAGGTTTTTCAGAAAAAACCGCAGAACTTTTATTCGATAAGTTTTCAGTCACCGATTTTTCCGAACTTTATACCCTTGACAGGGAAAAGATATTAGACCTTGAAGGTTTTAAGACGGCAAAGACGGATAATATGATGAGTGCCATTGAAAAGTCAAAGAAAGTACCGCTTGAAAACTTCATATTTGCACTTGGCATCGATAACGTCGGCAAAAAAACCGCAAAGGACTTAGCGAGTAGGTACGGGGATATAACCGCTCTAATGAAAGCGGACGTAAACGACCTAATCGGCATTGAAGACGTGGGCGAAGTGGTTGCAAACTCTATCGTAGAGTATTTTGCCGACCCCAAAAACCTTTCGGTTATCGATAAACTATTAGCCTTAGGCGTAACCCCCGAGTACCAAAGCGTAGTAAAAGGTAGTGTGTTTGCGGGCGAAAGAGTGGTGCTTACGGGTACGTTATTAGACTTTAAGCGTGACGAAGCCTCAAAAATCATTGAATCGCTCGGCGGTACTATCGTCGGTAGCGTTTCGGCAAAGACCACTTTGGTTTTGGCGGGCGAAAATGCGGGCAGTAAACTTGATAAAGCCCGTGCTTTAAATATAAAAATAATAGACGAAGAAACTTTTAAATCACTCATAAATACTTGAAATTTGTTTCAAGATATGCTAAAATAATAAAATAATAGATTTACGGAGCGAATTTTTATGTTCAGTATGACCGGTTACGGTAGAGCAGAATACAACGAGGACGGCATTAATCTGGTCGTGGAAATAAAAACGGTCAACAACCGTGTCTTTGATTTGAACGCAAAGACCCCACGTTCGTTCATAATGTTTGACGACTTAATCCGCAAGACGGTGCAGTCGTACGTTAAGCGTGGCAGGATAGACTTGTTCGTTACTTTTAGCGATAAGCGTGAAAAACAGACGGGGCTTAACCTTGATATCGCAAGGGCGGAAAGTTACTATAACATCGGCAAAGAGATCGCCCAAAAATTTTCGGTTGAAAACGATTTAACCGTCACCGCTCTTATGAAATGCCCCGACGTGGTAACCGACGATGCCGTATCCGATATGACGGAATTTGAATCCATCTTAAAATCCACCGTCCAAAAAGCGTGTGAATCGTTAAATGCGATGAGACTTATAGAAGGCGAAAAGTTGGTTGCGGATATGCTATCGAGAATGGACGAGATAAGTTCCTTGCGTGGAAAGATTGTCGAAAGAGCACCACTCGTTGCATTAGAGCATAAAGAAAGGCTTAAAAATAGGATAGAAGAAGCCTTAAAAGACGTAAAGATAGACGAAGCAAGGTTGCTTAACGAAGTTGCTTTTTACGTAGATAAGGTCAATATCGACGAAGAATTGACTAGGCTTGACTCTCATATCAAACAATTTAGGCAGATAATAAAAGGCGAGGGTGCGGGCAAAAAACTTGACTTCCTTATGCAAGAGTTTAACCGTGAAACCAACACCATTTGCAGTAAATCAAACGACATACAGGTAACGGGATACGCACTATCCCTTAAAAACGAAATCGAAAAGGTTAGAGAGCAAGTTCAAAATTTAGAGTAATCATATGAAAAATATTTTAGTCGTGTTGTCAGGGCCTTCGGGCGTAGGCAAAGGCACAATCGCAAAATTATTGATTGATAGAAACCCCGAATTTTGTTTAAGTATATCTTGCACCACTCGTGCCCCGAGGGCGGGCGAAACTGACGGCAAGGAATACTTTTTTATAGACAAGACGGACTTTTTAACCAAAATCGATGCGAACGGTTTTTTAGAGTATTCTGAGCATTTTGGAAACTATTACGGAACGCCCAAAACTTTCGTAACCGAAAAGTTAAAGTCAAACGACGTAATTTTAGAAATCGACGTCAACGGCGGGTTAAACGTAAAAAAGAATTATCCAAAGGCAGTCCTAATAATGATCGCCCCACCTAGTCTTGAAGAACTTAAAAACAGGCTTGTCAATAGGCATACCGAGAGCGAAGAACAGATACTAAACCGCATGGAGCGAATAGAGTATGAACTTGGCAAAAAAGAATTGTACGACTACACCGTTATAAACGACGATCTAACTAAAGCGTTAGAGGAAATCGAAGAAATTATAAAAAACGAAAAATCAAAAAATTAATCGCATAAAAGGAGAACTGATTATGATACATAAACCACCAATCGACGAACTTTCACAAAAAATCGGAAGCAAATATGCACTTTGCGTAGTTGCAAGTAAGCGTGCCCGTCAACTTATGGACAAGGCGATGTCAGAGGGGTCGTCCGACCTACCTAACAAAGAAAAGCCTTTGTCAGTTGCCGCACAAGAAATTTACGACGGAACTTTAACGGCTACTAACGACTAATGCAAAATGTGTTCATCAAAAAAAGGTGAACATATTTTTTATAACTGAAAGATTCATCGACTATGTTTTTACGTGTAATTGTTGACATTACCCACAGCGAAGTGGATAAAATTTTTGAATACACCGACGGCGGTTACCAAGTTTTTCTCGGTAGCCGTGTCGTCGTGCCTTTTGGCAGTAAAAAAATAGAGGGAATCGTTATCGGGCAAAGCGAGAAAAGCGAATACCCGATTGAAAAAATTAAGCCCATATTAGGCGTTTTAGAAGAAACCCCCGCCCTGACCAAAGAGTGTATTGAACTTATGGAAAAGGTGGTCGGTGATTGCTACGTTAGTCGTGCAACCGCCTTAAGACTTTTTTTGCCTACCGAAATGCGTAAGGGCAAAGTCAAGGCAAAGTTTACCGAGTACCTTGTTAAATCGGACGATTTTGATTTGGATAAGGCACTTGGCGAGATAAATAAACGTGCTAAAAACCAAAAGGATCTGCTTTTATATTTATCCGAAACCGACAAGGTGAAAGTATCGTACGCCAACGAACAATTTTCTAGGGAAGCGGTAAAATCAATACTTTCACGTGGGTACTGCAACGTGGTTTGCGAGCGTGTGGTAAGATCGCCGTACAAAGACCTTGCCGAAATTAAAAAGGCGGTAACGCTTACGCCCAAACAACAACTTGCCGTTTCCAAAATTAAAAACACCGATAAACTCGTAACGCTTTTATACGGGGTAACGGGATCGGGCAAAACCGAAGTGTACCTAAATTTGATATACGATGCGATAAGCCGTGACAAGACTGCAATAATGTTGGTTCCCGAAATCGCCTTGACCCCGCAAATGTTAAAACAACTTCGTGCAAGGTTTGGCGATACGGCGGCGATACTGCATAGCGGACTGTCTGCAGGTGAACGTTTTGACGAGTGGTGGCGGCTACGCAACGGCGAAGCCCGTATAGCAATCGGTGCAAGAAGTGCAATCTTCGCCCCGCTTGAAAATTTGGGGTTGATTATCATAGACGAAGAACACGACGGAAGTTATACGAGTGAAAGTAGCCCGAGATATTCTACGATAGAACTCGCTAAATTCCGTGCTGATTATAACGACGCAAAACTGGTGCTTGGCAGTGCCACCCCGTCGATAGAAAGTTTTATGCTTGCCGAATCGGGTGAGTACGAACTTGCTTGTTTGCCGGATAGAATAAATAAACGCCCACTGCCCGAAGTTGAGATTGCGGATATGCGTTTAGAAGTCCGCCGTGGCAATAACACACCCTTTTCATCGGTGCTTAAAAGCGAACTTTCTGACTGCCTATCAAAGGGCAATCAAGCCATAATATTCTTAAACCAACGCGGTTATTCTAAGACGGTGGTTTGTACCGAGTGCGGACACGTCCAAAAATGTGAAAACTGCGACGTTTCCTTAACCTATCATATGGAAGACGATGCCTTGCTTTGTCACTATTGCGGTGCAAAGTATAAAATGATAAAGGCGTGTACCGAGTGCGGAAGCCCGTATATTCGTTACGGTGGTACGGGTACGGAAAGGGTAGTGCAAGAACTTAAAAAACTATATCCGTCCGCTAAAATACTGCGTATGGATAGAGATACCACCCAAACCAAAGAAGGGCATTTCAAAATACTTTCGGAATTTTCGTCAAGGGGTGCGGACATTTTAGTAGGAACGCAAATGATTGCAAAAGGTCACGATTTTCCTTTCGTAACCTTAGTCGGGATTTTAGATGCGGATATGAGTTTGCATTTTTCCGATTACCGCAGTGCGGAACGAACTTTCCAACTCTTAACCCAAGTTGCGGGCAGAAGCGGACGTGCGGAAGAATCGGGCAAGGTAGTGCTTCAAACCTATTCCCCTGAAAACCCCGTGCTTATGCAAGCGGTCAAATACGACTACGAAGATTTTTACAAGAGAGAATTATCGGTAAGAAAGGCGACGGGATTTCCGCCCTTTACCGATATAGTAAGAGTGCTTATAAAGAGTGCGGACGATGAAGTTGCTTTAAACGCAACCAAGTCGATATATACCGAACTCGACGCACTATACAAAGCAAATAGAGAAAAATTCAGGTTTTTCGGGTGTATGAAGGCCCCGCTTAAACGATTACAAAATATGTTTAGGTACCAAGTGCTTATGCGTGTAACGGCATCCGATAAACCACTTTTAGACCAAATCTTTTCACGTTCGGATAAGTATAGGACTCGTACCGTATCCGTTACGATGGAAATTAACCCCAACAACTTAACTTAAAGAAGGTGAATTATGGCAATACGAAACATTATCCAACTAGGCGATCCAACGCTAAGAAAACGCAGTTTTGAAGTAACTGAATTCGGTGCAAAGACCAACCAACTTTTAGACGATATGAAAGACACTCTTAAAAAGGCGGACGGCGTAGGTCTTGCCGCCCCGCAAGTAGGCGTTTTAAGGCGAGTTTTTATTATAGATTACGACGGAATACAGTACGAGTGCATAAACCCCGTTATGCTTTCCCAAAGCGGAAGCCAAACGGGTGACGAAGCCTGCCTATCCGTGCGTGGTAAGTTCGGCACGGTAAAACGCCCGATGAGGGTAACCGTAAAAGCCTTTGACCGTAAGGGAAAGGAATTCACGGTTAAAGCCGAGGGTTTTTTAGCAAGGGCGTTCTGTCACGAATACGACCATCTTGACGGTATAGTTTACGTGGATAAAGCGGACGTAGTAAAGGAGGATAAATAATGCTTAAAGTCCTTTTTTTGGGGACGCCTGATTTTGCGGTTTTGCCACTTGAACGACTTTTCGAAATGAGAGATAAGGTGGAAGTTTTAGCCGTAGTAACTAATCCCGACAGACCGTTTGGCAGAAAACAAGTTTTGACCGCTTGCCCCGTTAAAAAAAGAGCCTTAGAACTCGGCTATAAAGTTTTATCGTACGATAAAATTCGTTTAGAGGGCGTTGAAGACGTAAAAGCCCTAAACCCCGACCTTATGATAACTTGTGCTTTTGGGCAAATACTATCCCAAGAACTTTTGGATATCCCAAAACACGGGGTATATAATATCCACGCAAGTCTTTTGCCAAAATATAGGGGTGCTTCGCCCATACACTACGCCATCTTAAACGGCGAAACGGAAACGGGCGTAACCATTATGAAGACGGATATCGGAATAGATACGGGTGATATAATACTCAGTAAATCCCTTTCCATCGGGAAAGACGAAACTTGCGGTGAACTTTTTGAAAGATTATCCCGTTTGGGTGCGGATTGCATTGAACTTGCTATAAATTCTTTGATAGACGGTAGCGTGACTTTTACCAAACAAGACGAAACTAAGGCAACGCTTACCAAGATGATAAAAAAGGAACACGCAAAGATTGACTGGACCAAGGACGCAAATGCGGTAAACAACGTGATTCGTGCGTTTAATCCTTCGCCCGTGGCGTACACCGTTTATAACGGTGAACCTTTAAAAATTTACCAAGCCGAACTTTCTGACGGTTGCGGCATGGCTGGTGAAATAATAGAGAGCGATACCCGTTTGGAAGTTGCGTGTGGCAAGGGGTCGTTGATAATAAAAAAACTTCAAAAATCGGGTGGAAAGCCTATGGACGCATCTGACTTTTTGCGTGGCAATAAACCTACGGTAGGGAGCGTTTTGGGTTAATGGTAAACTGGTTTTACGACTGTTATTCAATACTTAATAAAGTTTATAGCGACAAGGCTTTTTTCAAACAAGCGTTGTCGGATACGGTCATTGAAGAAAAGAACCGTCCACTCACCGTAAAGACTTGTTACGGCGTTTTAGAGCGTGACGGCGAACTTTCATATTACATAAAACAAATTGCAGATAAATCCCCAAAACTAGTTATAAGAACTATTCTAAAAATATCAATGTACGCTATAAAGTACCTTGATAAGCACGGCTATGCAGTTACCAAAAACGCAGTCGAACTCACCAAAAAACTCGGCAAAGCGGGGATGTCGGGCTTTGTAAACGCCTTTTTAAGGAAGTTTATCGACTATAAGTTTACTTTGCCCAAAGACGAGGAATTGCGTTTAAGCATTAAGACCTCGTACCCGCTTTTTGCGGTAAAACAAATGGTTGAAAAGTACGGTATATCCCGTGCGGAAAAAATACTTTCAGCCCCTCACGCCGATATTTGTCTTTCCTTTTACGATACGGACGGGAAAGCCTATCTTGAAAGCCAAAATTCAGAGTTTGAAAGTACCCCGTTTGAAAACGTTTATACCCTAAAAAAATTTACCCGTACACCCGAATACGACGATGGCGTTTATACCTATCAAGCGTTGGGTTCGGTTGCTATATGCGAGGCGGTTACCCCTTGTGAAAGTTTGCTTGATTGTTGTTCCGCACCCGGTGGTAAGGCTATAAGGCTATCCCATAAATGCGGTAGCGTTACCTCGTGGGATATACACGAACATAGGGTAGAACTTATAGAGTCTTATAAAACCCGTATGCACGTAACCAACGTAAAAGCATCCGTTAAGGACGCAAAGGTTTACGACGAAGAATTTAAAGAATCTTTTGACGCCGTATTATGCGACGCACCGTGTAGTGGGCTTGGTGTGGCGGGGGATAATCCCGACATAAAAATAAACCGTACCGAAGAATCGGTTAAAGAACTTATTGAGGAACAGTTGCAAATTTTAACCACCGTTTCTAAATACCTTAAAAAGGGCGGTTGTTTGTACTATTCCACTTGTTCGATATTGCCTTGTGAAAACGACGGCACGATAGAAAGATTTTTAGAATTGAATAAAGATTTTGCGGTTGAAAGGGTAACTTCACCGCTTAACGGCGAAAGCACTTTATACGGCGTACAATTTTTGCCTGATATATCGGGCGGAAACGGTTTTTACCTATCAAAACTCAAAAAAGTGAGATAAAAAATAGTGAAGCAATGTTTACTTGACTTCGATTTAGAAGAACTTAAAAACTTAATGATAGATATGGGCGAAAAACCCTTTCGTGCAACCCAACTTTTCAAGGACTTACATTTAGGGCTGGAATTTTCCGAGATGACGGTGTTGTCAAAACCCCTTCGTGAGAGGTTGCAAACGGACTTTGACGCACAAAGCGTAAAGATTATTCGCACCTTAAAATCGGTTGACGGCACGGAAAAGTTTTTGTATTTGCTTTCGGACGGCAACGTTATAGAGGGCGTGCTTATGAAATACAAGTACGGAAATACTCTATGCGTATCCACTCAAGTCGGTTGCAGAATGGGTTGCAAATTCTGTGCGTCAGGCCTAAACGGTTTGGTTAGGAACCTTACCGCAGGTGAAGTTTTGGGGCAAGTAATTACCGCAAACAAGTATTCGGGCGGAAAACTTGGCGAGGATAGAAAGATAATAAACGTCGTGCTTATGGGTAGTGGTGAACCGCTTGACAACTACGATAACACAGTAAAATTCTTAAAACTGCTATCGGCAAAGGGCGGAATAAACGCAAGTACCCGAAACGTAAGCCTTTCCACAAGTGGGCTTGTACCGAACATGCTTAAACTTGCGGACGAAGACTTTCACCTAAACTTAACCGTATCGCTTCATTCACCGTTTGATGAAGAACGTCGTGAAATAATGCCCGTAGCAAAGCGTTACAGTATTGCAGAGATAATATCTGCTTGCGAAAACTATTTTGCAAAGACGGGTAGAAGATATATATTTGAATACGTGCTAATCCGTGGAAGAAACGATACCGAACGTCACGCCGATGCCTTAATTAAACTCTTTAAGGGTAAGCCTTGCCACTTGAATTTGATTAGGCTTAACGAGGTCAAGGAAACTAAACTTCAAAGCGTAACGGATAAAGATGCGTATAGATTTTTAGGGCAACTTGAAAAGGGCGGAATTTCGGCAACCGTTCGCAGAAGAATGGGCGTGGATATCGACGGTGCTTGCGGGCAACTACGCCAAAGATATTTAGAGGAGACTGAATCG
>SVIL01000049.1 GCA_015069505.1 Clostridiales bacterium | reverse complement strand
CTAAACAACGCTATATAAACGTCATACTTTATTCAGAATTTTTATAATGACAGATTTTGCCGGGACGATTTTGACAACTGCGATTAACGTACCAACAAAGGTACCAATAATCAAGCCTAATACAGCAATTTGGATGGTTGCCCATAACCCGTTGAGAAGGTCTTTATACCCTTCCCAAGTTATAAAATATTTTATTAAAAGGTTTACGTCAAACATCTTATTTATTCATATTGCTTGCAATTTGTTTTGCAGGAAGTTTATCCAATATTACCATATCAATATTGCCGTTCACAAGGTCTTGAACAGCAAGTGCTCCTGACGTATATCCACTTACAATTGCGTTAGCAAATCCGTCATATTCAAATGCTTGATTGCCTTTTGCGTAGTTATAACCTGTAGTGCCGTTTTGTGCACCAATTTTGGGTGCTTCCATAGAATTAATCAAATCGATAACAGCAGCAGATTTTTGATCTGCGGATAAAGTTTCATCATTCAAAATACTATCAAAAGTAGTATCCCCTTCTCTCACGATAAGCACCTGTGTAGCATCTATATATGAATCAGTAAAGTTCATTTTGCTTAGACGATCATCGTTTACAGTAAGACCAGCCATAGAAACAACGTTTTCGTTGGTTTGTGCATAAACTTCGGCAGCCATAAAATCCATATTCAAAACGACCAATGTTTTACCCAACTTTTCAGCAATTTTGCTTGCAAATTCGATATCTAAACCAACAAATTTACTTCCAATCTTATTTTCAAACGGTGGGAAATCCGCACTTGTCGCAATAGCAAATTGTGTTGCAGGATCGGTAAACTCCGTTAAACAAGTCATTGCATAATCCGCTTCTTTGGTTTCATAATCAGCCGCAGTATATTTTGCGTAAATTTCCGCATAAGTACCATCTTCTTTTAATTCACGCATTGCCGTGTTTATTTGTTCCAAAAGAGTGGTGTTTTGCTTGTTTACAGCAATAGCATATTGTTCATTTGTAAGTTCTACATCAAGAACTTTAACCAAGGTTTTTTGACCGCAAGCGGTAAGACCAAGACATGCAATACTCATTACAACCGCAAGTATTAGTGTTACAATTTTCTTCATAAATTTCTCCTTTTAGCCATCATCGTTAACTTATGCGTTTTTTGTGAACGCATAAGAGCCATGGCTCTTTTATTTTTGTATATATTAGTTTACACTTTAATCTATTTAATGTCAATGATTTTGGCTTTAATTTGCATAAAATAATGTTTTTATGTGCAAATATACAAAAAAATAGGCTTATAGGTAATGATTTTATTCATACCATAATAAGCCTATTTCAAATTTAATCTTATTTATCTAATCAATTACGTGTCGATATTTTCCTTTACCGTGCAACTCATGCGTTGACTGAAAAACTAATTCTTTTTGCGATCCGTCGTTTACGTTTTCAGTTATAACGATAGTGTTTAATCCCTTTTTTAATAGCGGGGCGGGAACGTATAAAGTCTTTTGCATACCGCAATCAAAATGACGACCTATATTGAATCCGTTTACCCAAATATTGCCCCTTGTGAATCCTATCGGCTTTACACAAGTATCGCTTACTTCGTCAATATTTATTTCGTATTTAATTGCGACGGCTTTACTAATAAAATCGTTTTCAGGTTGGTATTCAAAACAATTTATATTCTCTAAACTTTGGCATTTAATTTCCCAGTTGAAAAGATTTCAATAATATCCTTATTAAGTTCAAAAGTCCTAACGCCTTTATGCTTACATTTATAAGCCGAAGTTGCCGATGCAAACTTGCAACAATCTTCTACGCTTTTGCCGTCTAAATACGCAGTTAAAAACGCACCGTGAAAAGTATCGCCCGCACCGTTCGTATCAAGAGCGTTCACCTTAAAACTGTCGTAATGGATAAAATCATCGCCCTTCATATAATAACCGCCGTTTTTACCGTCGGTTACAACCAAAATTTCGGGGTTGTAAGTATATTTAAGCAACTGCATTGCACTTACTATATCGGTCGTTTTGGTTATGCCCATCGCAAATTCCGCAGACGGAATTAAAATATCTATATAAGGCAAAAGTTTATCTATATCTTTATATAGTCCACCTGCGTCCAAACTCGTTTTAACGTTATTTGCCTTTGCAATTTGGCAAGCCTTAATAGCACAATTTAAGTAGTTTCCGTCAAGATGCAAAACGTCAGCATCTTTTAATGGCGAATAATCTACTAAACTGCAATCGTCGGGCACGGTACCCCTATCAAATACGCACGTCCTTGTGTTAGTATCTTGCGATAATAAAATATACGACGTAAAAGAGTTGGTATTTTTAACAACGACAGAGTTTTTTGTGCTTACGTTATACTTGTTAAAATCATCTAAAAGATATTTGCCCGCATTATCGTCGGCAAACAAGCCTATTACACCAACGTCAACGCCACATTTAGACATTATAACAAGGCTATTACCCACTGGGCCGCCACCCGAAATGCAAACGCTGTCCGCTTTTAGTTTTATATCTTCCTTTGGATAATTTGGACAAGATATAAGCGTATCATACACACAAGCACCCAAGCCTATAACCTTTTTCATACCCTATTTTTAGCCCCTAAAATTTCTATTTTTGATTTTGCAAAGTCTTCAACTGCTTTAATCGGTTCGGTCATAAATAAATCTATGCCCACAACGTTCTTATCCCTTGCCCTACAAGCATCTAAGAACGAATAGCAAAGGTCGGTACTAAAATTCATTTTTCTAATACCCGCTTCTATCGCCATTTTTATTTGGTCGTCAGGAACACCGCTTCCGCCGTGCAAAACGAGTGGAATATTAGTGAGTTTTTTTATCTCTTTAATTCTTTCTATGTCCAAAACAGGTGCTTTCTTGTATCTACCGTGAGCAGTACCAACCATAACGGCAAGTGCCTTTACACCCGTTTTTTCAACGTAATATTTAGCTTCGTCAGGACGGGTATATTCGGTTACAACTTGTTCTGCACCGTCAACCGCCTTACCGATATGACCTAATTCGCCCTCTACGGAAACGCCCAAATAACTACATTTTTTTACAATACTTGAAGTAATCTCAATATTTTTTTCAAGTTCTTCGCTTGATGCGTCAATCATAATACCCGTCATACCCATAGCAAGTGAACGAACGACTTCACTTTCGCCCGCACCGTGGTCAAGGTGAAAACACACGGGGACTTTTGCTCTATTTGCCATATCCTTTACTATCGGTGCTACGTCAAACGCAACGCCACTAGTAACCAAACGGCTATAAAGTTGAAGTATTACGGGTGAACGCATTTCTTCGGCGGCGTTAATAACACCCCTTGCGGTTTCCATATTGTAAACGTTAAACGCAGGTATGCAATACCCGTCTTTTTCCGCTAATGCAAGTATTTCGCTTAATTCGTACATAATCTTCTCCTAACTATTAATATCGTCGTATTGAACTTCGTCAATATATTTACAAAACTCTTTAAGTTCAGCCGTGTAATCCCCAGGTATTTCGGTCATATGATGTATATACGGACCTTCTATAATCTTTCTTTCAACCTTTGGAAGGTTATCAAACTCTACCCACATATAAGTACCGAAAGTTTTGGGACCGTCACAAGTCTTAACCTTTCCGCCAAGTAAATAGTATTTGCCGTTTTCACATTGAAATCTTGAAATAGTGTATTCCCCGTCCTTTAACTTAAACGACGGCTTGGTGTTATACAAGAAAGGCTTTACATTTTCATCCTTGTATTCCATCGGGAAAGGTCCGCAATGCCATAAAAGTTCCGAATTATCGTTGTCGGGGTTTCTTGTGGTAAATTCGCCTTGTATAGGCTTGCATTTGCCCCTTGAAGCGGACAACAACAAAATGTTGGTTATTGTCATATGCATATCCCATTCACAAGTTACAAAGATGTTTTTATCGTTAAGCAAGCACATAGCAAGACAAGGGTTTGCACCCCAACCAAGCGTAATGCCCGTCCAACACTCACTACTAATAATATTGCAATCGTTCTTTATTGCAAGTTCTTCGTAGTAATAAACTATCGTTAGCATCTTTTTTAGGTATTCGTCGTCAAGGTTTCCGCAATCAAAGGTTGCCTTTAACTTTACCAAATCCTCGTCAAGTTGAACCGCCTTTTCTTTATACAATCTGGTTAAATCTTGCATAGCTTCCGCCATATTGAATATGCGAACGTCAAGACCAAATTTTTCGGCAAGTTCAAGTTCGTTATACATAATTGACTTGAACGGCTTAATCCTTGTGCCGACTTGTAAAACACGCATATCCTTAAAGTTTTTAACCATCGTTGCAACTGAGAAAAATTGATTAATGCCTTTATCAAAAACTTCGCTTTCTATATCACAGTTTTCAATATAAGAAAACTTAACGTTTGCCCTTTTTAGTTGCTTACTCATCGCAAAAAGACCGCATTGAGTGTCGGTATATCTTATATCGTTTTCAAAATGCCTGTCCCTTGGCCCCCATAAAAGAGTTGGAATATTGAGTTTTTTAGCAACTAACCCAACTACGTTTTCCATACCAAAATTGCAGTTGATAACAAATAGTGCATCTATTTTTTGTTCCTTAAAATACTCAACGACCTTATCGCAGTCTTCTTCTAAACACAAAACGCCTTCTTCGTTAAGCCACTCGATATCAACGAACGACGTCATTTCGTCCGTGTAGTGTTCTTTTATGTAAGGTACACAAATATTTTTATTTTCCACAGCGTAATCACTTTGGAAAATTCCGTATCTTTTCGGTGGTTCTTTAATCCATCTTCTAACAGGCAATAAACCTATCTTCAAATTATAAGTCAACATCTTCAATATCTCCTATTATGCCGTAATCGGCATAGTCAAAAATTTTCGCATCTCTATCTTTATTTATTGCAATTATCACGTCAGAGTTTTCGATACCAACTATATGTTGCACGGCACCAGAAACCCCAAACGCCACGTAAATTTTAGGACAAATAACCTTGCCCGTTAGCCCTACCTGACTTTCATAAGGCAAAAAGTTATCGTCAACAACCCTTCGAGAGCCAACGACTTTTGCATCGTATTTTTTTGCAAAAGTTTCTATCTTATTTAAATACGCTACACCGCCGTACCCTACGCCAAAAATCACTTCACTATTAGCAGTTTGTTTAGTTCTGACGGTTGCCATGGTTATATAATTTTTATCACAAACGATATCAGCAATAGTATTACCGCTATTTGCAGGTCTTGTCATTATCAAAACGTCGCCGTCCGTTGATAATTGCGTGCAATCCGCACAAAGCCCCGCATTTAGATACGCCGCAACCATAGGTGCAAGCGTTCTGTTTTTTAACGTTGCGTTAAATAATACGTTTTTTGCATTATGGGCGATTATCTTATTTGCAATGGATATATAATCACCGTCATCGTCAATAACGGTACAATTTTTCGCCAAACCGCTTGCAATTCCTAACAAATCGTCACCGACGATAAAAATATTTTCTAACTTATTAAGCGAAGTTTTTTCCGTTTGTTTTTTTCTATCAAAACTTCGCAATTTAGGAATAAGTTCTTTTAACTCGTTAGCATTAATAAATTTACAAGTTCTTTGTCTTTCGGTATTTTCTTGTGCTTTTATTACACGAGTAGGCGAACCTTTTTGACCACATTCAGTTTCGGCTATATTTAGCACGGAATTATCCCAAACCTCAACGGTTTTAGGTTTTGACCTAATACTCGCACACCTTAAAGAAGCAATTCTTTCAACACTAACTACGCACGGCAACTTAACTTCTGCCCCACCAAGTCTGGTTTTAACGCTGCCTATTTTCACTTCCAAAGCGTTAGTAACAAGGTTGTACCCAGTCATAACGGCAAGTTCGGGTGGGACTTGTGCAGTATCCCCGTCCATACTTTGCCTACCACATAAAACCAAATCGGGTTTTAATTTTTCTACGGCTTTTGCAAGCACCTTTGAGGTCGCAAGAGTATCGCTACCCGAATATATCGTATCCGAAATTAAAATCGCTCTATCTACGTTAAGCCTTGTATAATATTCAAGATTTGCTTTGTTAGTAAGGGGTGATAAAGCCAAAACGGTAACCATCGCATCTTTCATTGAAAGTGCAACCTCTAACGCCGATTGATCAAACGGACTTATCTCCCCTTTATAAAATTTAAGCAAAACTAATACGTTATACATTATAAATATCGCTTAACACAGTTTGAATTTTTTTGTATTTTACAAACATTTTATCGTAAATTTTTGAATTATCTACGTTTTGAGTTGTACTGCCCGTAATCACTTGACAACGTTTTATCGCATCATCAAAATCGGCAAAAAATCCGGCGTATATCCCCGCAAGCATACTTGACCCAAAAGACGAATCGTTATTCTTTGTGGTAATCACGTCAACCCCTAAACAATCGGCAACTATTTGACGCCAAATCTCACTTTTTGCACCACCGCCGATAATATAGGCACTCTTTGGCAAAGTGTAACCCTTGCCTATCAAATATTCCTTACAATCTTTAAGCGATAAAGCAACGCCTTCCATAACGCTTCTGATAAAATGCGGTTTTGTATGCCCTGCTGAAACGCCAACGAAACTGCCCCTAAGTTTGGGGTTTGCATAAGGGGTTAATTCCCCGTTCAAGTAAGGATGAAAAATCAAGCCGTTTGCCCCTATCGGCACGTCCTTAATCTCCTCGTTAAAACTTTCATAGTCCCCACCAAAGGTATCTCTAAACCACCTTAACGCACTTGCACAAGACTTAGTTGCCGTGCCGGGATAATAAAGATTTTCCTTTAAGTGAGAGTAACTTACTAAATTTTGGTCGGGTGAAATACTGTCCGCAACCAAGCAAATCCGCCCTGCCGTTGCAAGTTTTATGGTCATCTGACCTTTATTGATTGCCCCTGCTGCAAAAACTTCCATCGCTGTATCGGTCGAACCGCAAATAACCGGCGTGCCTTCTTTTAGCCCCGTCAATTTGGATGCATCGTTTGAAACGCCACCAACGCAAGTTAAAGGATTTACGATTTTTGGCAAGTTGTTTTCACTAAGCCCTAAAATATCAAGGTACTTTTTAGACCAAGATTTGGTAGTATAGTCGAAAAACATACTACCTTCGGCTTCAATATAATCGGTAACGAAGTCGCCCGTAAACAAGCCCCTAACGTAGTCTTTTGCAAAGGTAACCTTCTTTATTTTACTAAACGTTTCAGGGTCGGTTTCTTTTAAGTATAGAAGTTGTGGCAACGTCCAAATAGTATCGACTTTATGATAAAATCTATCAAATATATCCTTGCCAAAATTCTTCTCTAAAAACTCTTTTTGCTTGATAGACCTCGTGTCTGTCCAGTATATAGAGTTGCAAACGACCTTGCCGTGTTCATCCATTAGTACGGCTGTATGAGTTGCGGCATCAAAACACACGCACTTAATCTCGTCAGCCTTTATTTTTGACTGACTGAAAATGCTTTTTATATTATTTATCGTTGCCTTAAACCAGTCGTTTGGGTTTTGCTCTGCCTTTCCGTTTTCGCCGTAATACGTTGGGTACTCAGTAGTGGCAGTCGCTACGACCTGACCGTTTTGACTAAGTAGGGTGGCCTTACTTGCCCCACCACCAAAATCAATGCCTAAACTATACATAAAATTAACCGTTCCTAAAATTCGTCAATATTTAAGTTTTTGCCTTTAATACCGGCAATTCTGCCTAAATCCACTTGTTTTTTGCATTCGGGATGTGCAAGTAACCACTTGTTTTTCGCCACGAGAAGCTTATCGGAGTTTGGTTTTTCAAGTGGTGTATTCGTGCCTTTTGGTAAGATTACTACGTTCTTAAAAACACCGCCGTTTGCCTTTACAGGGCAAAAATGCAAAGTGGTTTCATACACCTCAATCGCCTGACCTTTCTCTACTAAAAAGGCTTCTATTTTACTTGAATCATACTCGTTATTCTTTATATCACCAAAGTACCCAAGCAAAACGACCATATCTTCTAACGCACAATGAACCTCAGAAGTTTTATGCCACTCAATAGCGTTAAGAAGTGAATTTCTTCCCCAACAATAGCCCATTTGTATAGGCATTTGACCAAAATACTGTGAAAAATATTCCAACGCCTTTGGCGTTTCAAAAGCCTCTACGCTTGCCAAGTAAGAACATCCCGTTTCGGGGATTTCAATATTCTTTGACTGTTCACAAAGGTCGTTAAAAAACGGATTTTCCAAAACTCTACCGTATTTAGCAAACCTTTCGTCGTTTATCGAATAAATCTTCATATTATTTGTTAACCCACTTATGTTCTTCTTCCGACGTGCAGAAAATTCCACGATTTTTACCAGCCATTATCCATAGACAATAGTTTTTATATCCGGGTGCGACTGAGAAGGGGTGATAACCCTTTGGAACTTCAACCATATCCCCCGTCTTAACCTTATAAGCCTCGTTAATTTCACCGTCTTTTGAATATACCATTTGAACGCCAAAACCTTGTGGCTTATCAAATTCAAAATAGTAAATTTCGTCTAAGAATCCTTCGGTTGGCATATTTTCAACGTCGTGTTTATGGGGTGGATAACTTGCCCAGTTACCATCTTCAACCCAAAATTCACCGATGTAAAGCAAGTTAGCACCAACGGTTTCGGGCAAGTTAAACGCCGCAACCCTTGAAAACGAGCCTTTCCCTAAATCTTTAGTCTTAATATCTTTAACGGGTACGTAACTCGGTGCAAAATACTTATCGGCAGGGGCTTTCGCAATGGCAATTTTAACGTCACCACCCTTTGCGGTTACCGTAAACGCCGTATCTTTGCCCACGTAAACGGCTTCTGCAGGTCCGTCAAATACGTTTTGACGATTACCTACTTCTTCAAAAGAAAATCCTTCACCCGAAACGCTGCATTTCCCCGTCAAAATCATAAGGGAAAATTCCTTGCCCTTTTCATCAACGGTACAAGAATCGCCATCCGCAAGTTTCAAAAAATCAAGTTCCAAATAGGTTAAGCAACTGTTTCTATCCGTTATAATCTTTTTGTAACCGTATTCTTCTAAATAACTTTTCTTCAAATTCATATTATTTACCCCAAAAATTACATATTTTCTAAAATTGCTTGGTCAACGCTTATAACCCTTATCCCGTTAGTCTTAACCTTTTTAAGCATTTCGTATTCGCACGGGCTTTCTGTAACGACCGTGGTCGCACCCGCCGTCAAAACGTTGTTCCAACGATTTAATGCAACCTTTTCCATAGTAACGGGTATATATTCGTTCATTAAAAGGCTTCCTGCAAATACGGTTTCTTTGCCGTGTAAATATATCTCTTTTATATTGCCCACGCTGTTGATTACGTCACGAACGGTTTGACTATCCGAAAGTTCCCTTGAATTGTTAAAATTGTCTTGGATAGAATAGTCGATATTAGACTTTTTAACCATAAGTTTACCGTCGCTGATTAAAGACTTTAAGTATTGATTAAAGCCTATAATATTTGCACTGACTTCTATACCAAACTCTTTATACTCTCTCTTGAAAAATTTCAAGTCTTCGGGGTCGTAAACGACTACGGTCTTATATTCGTTTAAGGTCTTAGCACATCTTTGCATTTCTTTTACGCTTTCATCTGCTTTACCTATTAAAAAATACAAAGATTTACCGCTATTCGGCTCGTCTTTTAAGCAAGTATATTTTACACCTGCTTTATCTAAAAGTGTCGTAGCACTGTTAAATAGTTCTTTACTCTTAAACCTTGTGTCTTCACCCACAAAGAAAAGCACGTCAGTTTTTTGTGTCTTAAACGGCAATTCCTCGTCAAGGTCGTTGCCGTAAACGTTTCCCTTTTCTTCGTACTTATTAAGCATATCGTCAACGTATTTGGGCATAACGCCTTCCAAACACGCTTGATATCTTGCTTCCCTAGTTGCATAAACGGGGTCAAATCCTGTTGCACAGTCGTTTACGCAAGCACCGCACATAGTACATTCGTAAAGGTTATCAACGACGTTTTCTAACTTTTCAGCACCCCTTAAAACAACGGATAGTGCCAACGCTCTTGCACGGGCGGTGTTTATTTCTTGACCCGTA
>SVIL01000048.1 GCA_015069505.1 Clostridiales bacterium | reverse complement strand
AAGCGGTAAAGACATAGAGGTTATTCAAAAAGGTTAACGAGGGTTTTGGTAACCATCTCTCGCATGATATCGTAATCTATATAGTTGTGTTTGTCAAAAATGTATTCGTGTGAAAACGATTGTATAATATCCATCGCAAAATGGATTTTTTCAACTACGTTTTCCGTTTTAAAGTCAAGGTTTTGAAATTTTTTGGCAATTTCTTCGGTAATGTTATCTTCCAAAGAGATAAATTCCATATTAATCCCTTCATCGGTGTGTCTAAGCGAGTGCAAAGCCTCGTGCATTTTGGCGTGTTTTTTGTGCAGTTTTATAGCGTAATTGAGCACGCTTGGCACTAATTCGTTAATGTCAACGGGCGTAGATATCTTATCGAATATTTTAAGAAGGGGGTCGAAAACGTTTTTGATATAAATTTCCATAACGCTTATCAAAATATCCCGTTTATCTTGAAAATATCCGTAAACAATCCCCGTAGAAACACCTGCTTTTTTAGCAATTTCCGCAGTATTCGTGCCGTAATAACCCACTTCTGAAAAAAGCGAGTAACTTGCTTCAATAATCCTGTTTTTTTTCTCAATCGAGCGTTCTTGTCTCGGTTGTCTTACAACGTTTTTCATACTAAATATTATATAATACTTTAACATAAAATTCAAGAGAAAAACTGAAATTAAAAAAATTTTTAACAAAATATGAAAATAGTTTCACATTTTATTGACATCGCAGAATAATTGTGATAATATGAACACGAAAAATATGAAAATAGTTTCACATTTTTGATTTGGAGGTTTTTTTATGCCAATAGCGATTGCACCAACTAATAAAGAACTTCGTGTAGTTAGGGTTTTGACGGATGAAAAGATAAAGAAACATCTTGAAAGTCTTGGGCTTTCCGTTAACGCAGTAGTTACGGTTATGTCGTCAAGCGGTGGCACGGTCGTTTTGAAGATTAAGGACGGTAGGGTAGCACTTGATAAAAACCTTTCAACTAAAATCTTCGTCGCATAATTTTAGGTTAAAATTTTTTAGTATTTTTTGTATAAAAAGGAGGCAGTATGAACAAGACTTTGGACAATTTTCAAATCGGCGAGTCCGGAACGGTTAAGACCGTTATCGCAGAGGGAAGAATTAAAAGGCGTTTATTCGATATGGGTTTGACCCCGGGTGCAGAAGTGTATCTTCGCAAAAAAGCACCTCTTGGTGACCCTATTGAAGTAACTGTTAGGGGTTATGAACTAACCCTACGTAATGCAGAAGCGGCTTGTATTAATATGGAGGTCAAAGATGCTTAAATTTGCACTTGCAGGTAATCCAAACTGCGGGAAGACCACGCTGTTTAACAGTTTGACTGGTTCTACGGCACACGTTGGCAACTGGCCGGGTGTTACCGTTGACAAAAAAGAGGGCGTATATAAAAAGGGGGTTGAACCTATAAATATAGTTGACCTACCCGGTATATATTCGCTATCGCCTTATACCCCCGAAGAAGTGGTTGCAAGAAACTTTATTCTAGACGAAAAGCCCGATTGCGTTATCAATATCGTGGATACGACTAACTTAGAGCGTAACTTATATCTTACTACCCAAATCTTAGAGATTGACGTACCTATGATAATAGCGTTAAATATGATAGACGCTCTTGAAAAGGCTGGGGATAAGATAGACGAAAAGCAACTTGAAAGAAAACTTGGAATCCCCGTCGTAAAAATATCTGCGTTAAAAGAAGAAGGCGTTGAGGAACTTATGGAACGTGCTTATGAAACCGCAAATATTTCAAGGAAGGGTTTTACGGTTTTAGAAGATTCCGCACTTATGCATCTAATAGGTGACGTTAAAATTGCACTCTCAGGGCAAGGGGTTGAAAATCCACTTTTCCACGCGGTTAAACTTGTGGAAAACGACGAGATGGAAGTTGAAGCACATAAAAACACTATCTCTATGATAGACGAGTTTAAAAAGACTTTTAGTGATGATATCTTCGGCACGGATTTTGAAGCAATGGTTGCCGATGCAAGATATAAATACATATCCAAAAACTATTCGCCCGCTATGTCAAAACAAGAAAAGGGCGTAAAGATGACTAAGTCCGACAAGGCGGATAGAATTTTAACTAATAAGTGGGCGGGTATCCCCATATTCTTGGCGGTATTATTCGCAATATTCCATTTGACCTTCTCAGAAGATTTTTTATGGTTTGGTGCTATATTTAAATTACCCACCATTGAAGATTTAGGCTTAGCCGAAAACTTTGGAACCGCTCTTTTGGCGTGCGTTTACGACGGGGCAGTGTTCTCACCGGGCGTAATCCTATTTAACCTTATGGACCTTTTAACCTCAACCGTGTTCGGATGGATAGGGTTGGGTATTGAGGCGTTAGGTGCGTCAGAAGTCGTATTAGGCTTAGTAAACGACGGTATTTTGGCGGGGCTTGGCGGTGTGCTTTCTTTTGTACCGCAAATAGTATTCTTGCTTTTACTCTTATCAATATTAGAAGATACGGGATATATGGCACGTGTTGCTTTTATTCTCGACAGAATATTCAGAAAATTCGGCGTTTCAGGTAGAGCGTTTATACCTATGATAATGGGTTTTGGTTGTTCAATCCCCGCTATGATTAACACCAGAACGCTTGCTGACGAACGTGAACGTACCCTTACTATAAGGGCGATTCCTTTCTTTACTTGCGGTGCAAAACTACCTATCCTTGCTGCCGTTGCAGGTGCTATCGTAATGGCGTTTGGCATAGGCAACGCAGACGTAATAACTTATTCGATGTACGTGGTGGGGCTTGCCGTCGCGGTTATAACCATAATTTTGATGCGTACAACCACTCAGCGTGGCGAGATAGCACCTTTCATTATGGAACTACCCGCGTATCACGCACCTTCTTTCAAAGGGCTTATGATACATCTTTGGGACAAAGTTAAGCACTACGTAAAGAAAGTTTTCACTATAATTCTCGCTTCAACCATAATCATATGGTTTATATCGAATTTTGGTTGGAACTGGCAAATGTGTGAAATAAACGAGTCAATTCTTGCGTCGATAGGTCAGTTTATACAACCTATATTTACCCCGATGGGCTTTGGCAGTCAACTCGCAAACTTCGGTTGGGTATTTGCCGTTGCGGCAATCACGGGTCTTATCGCAAAAGAAAACGTAATTGCAACCTTCTTAACTCTTGCCACCGTTTTGATATCGTCCGGTGCAGTAACGAGCGGTATGATCGACCCTGAAATTTTTGCAGAACTTCAAGAAATCATTGCAAGCGGTGAGTTTGGCGAAACAGGTCACGAGGTCGTTGCAATGATAGCGGCAACGGGTGTAGAGTGGCAAGCACTTATAGCCTTTATAGTGTTTAATATGAGTACTATCCCTTGCTTTGCGGCAGTTGCAACGGCAAAGGGTGAACTTGGCAAAGGGAAAATCAAATGGACGCTTTTGTTTTGGATCTTAACTTCTTTCGTTGCGGGGTCGGTGACCTACGTCGTACTTAAATGGCTATGGACTATTCCTATCGTACTTGCAGTTGCCGTAGCGGTTGGGTTTGCTATCTATTACTATAACAAAAGTCATCCGTTAAAGACCAAATAGTAGGTGTCTTATGAATCCGATAGATATAATAATCATAATATTTGCAGTTGCAGTAGTCGTTTTTGCCGTAGTGCTTGGGATAATTCGCAAAAAAAAAGGCAAGACTTCGTGCGGGTGCGATTGTAGTTGTTGTTCGTCTTGTAGCAGTTGCAAAAGTGCAAATACGAATAAAACACAAATTGATAAGTAAACAATTTTAAATATTTTTTCTCGAAAAAACATCGCCTAAGAAAACTTCTTGGGCGGTGTTTTTTTGTAAAAAAGCCAAAATTAGTCAAAACTGTAAAAAAATAGTAAAACAACTTGAAAAAAAACACAATATATGGTACAATTTATAAATAATAATCAAAATGTAGTACATTTTACGGAGAAGGTAATGGCTAAAAATAGTTACAAGGCAGAGGATATAAAAATTCTTGAAGGTCTTGATGCGGTAAGGATGCGTCCGGGTATGTATATCGGTACGACGAGTATAAAAGGGCTTCATCATATACTTTGGGAAATCGTGGATAACGCCGTTGACGAAGCCGCGAACGGGCATGCAGATAAGATAATAGTGACCTTGCATAAGGACGGTAGTGCGTCGGTTGAAGATAACGGGCGTGGGATACCTACGGATATGCACTCAAAAGCGGGCGTTTCGGGTGTGCAAGTCGTATTTACGCAACTACACGCAGGCGGAAAGTTTAACTCGGAAAATTACAGTTATTCGGGCGGTTTGCACGGCGTAGGTGCGTCGGTTACTAACGCTTTGTCGGAGTGGCTTAAAGTTCAAGTCTATAAAAATACCGTTTATGAAATGGAATTTAAAAGTTATCTTGACGAAAGCACGGGAAAGGTTAAGTCAGGCGTTCCGTTATATCCGTTAAAAGACACCAAGGTAAAGACCAAAAAGAAGGGTACTTTCGTTCGCTTTATGCCAGATAAGACAGTGTTTGAAACTATAATATTCAACGCAGAAACTATTCTTAAAAGATTAAAAGAACTTGCATTTTTGAACAAGGGTTTAGAGATTGAATTTTACGACGAACGCACGGACTTTAAGCAAACCTTTAAGTACGACGGCGGTATAGTCGATTTTGTAAAATATCTTAACGAGGGCAAATCCACGCTGTACGGCGAGCCTTTGTATATCAAAGCCGAAAAGGACAAAATTTTGGTCGAGATTGCAATCCAACACACTGATGCGTACGTGGATAGCGTGTATTCGTATGTAAACAATATTCCTACCGGTGAAGGCGGTATGCACGAAACGGGTTTTAGGTCGGGACTTACTAGGACGTTAAACGACTTTGCAAGGTCTAAAAACGTTCTAAAAGAGAAAGACGACAACTTGCTTGGAGACGATTTTAGAGAGGGGTTGACGGCGATTGTTTCTATAAAGATGCAAAACGTCCAGTTTGAAGGTCAAACCAAAACCAAACTCGGAAACCCCGAGGCACGTCCCGCAGTAGAATACGTAACGGTAAACGAACTTGAAGTTTTACAAAAGGATAAGAAAAAGGTAAAGGTTTTTGAAACCATAATTCAAAAGGCAATCGCCGCTTCAAAAGTTAGGCTTGCCGCAAAAAAAGCAAAGGAAATCGCAAGGGCAAGTAAGAGTATTGAAGCCCAAAATCTAGTCGGCAAACTCGCCGCTTGTTCAGGTAGAAAAGCCGAACTTAACGAACTTTTCATAGTCGAAGGTGACTCTGCGGGCGGCAGTGCAAAACAAGCCCGTGTCCGTCAGTTCCAAGCCATATTACCACTTAGGGGTAAGCCACTTAACGTAGAAAAGAAAAAATTAGACCAAATTCTTCAAAACGAAGAAATTAGGACGATAATATCCGCACTTGGCACGGGTATAGGCTCAGAATTTGACTTAGAGAGTTTGAAATACCACAAGGTCATAATTCTATCCGATGCCGACCAAGACGGAGCACATATTAGGGCGATACTGTTAACCTTCTTTTTCAGGTATATGCGTGAACTTGTAAACGCAGGGCACGTCTATATAGGTATGCCGCCCCTCTATAAAGTTTCAAAAGGCAACGTTGAGGAATACGCCTATGACGATAACGAGTTAAAGGCTAAGATAGAAAAGGTGGGTAGAGGTCACTCTTTGCAACGCTACAAAGGGCTTGGCGAGATGAACCCCAGTCAGTTATGGGAAACGACTATGAACCCACAAACCCGTTCGCTTATGCAAGTAACGATAGAGGACGCCGCTGAGGCGGATAGACTTATCACCGTGCTTATGGGCGACGAGGTTGGCGAGAGAAAGAAGTATATTTTTGAACACGCAAATTTTAACAAAACGGACGAGTTTGCAAAAATTAAACATAACTAATAACACCGCAAAAGGAAATTAAAAATGGAAAAAGAAAACGGCAACGTAATATATTCTTCGCTTGACGAAGTTTTGAAAAATTCAATGATACCCTATGCGGAGAACGTTATTTTAGACAGGGCACTTCCAAGGGTGGAGGACGGCTTAAAACCCGTTCAACGCAGAATTTTATACGCTATGTACGAGATGGGCTTAACCCCCGACAAACCGCACAAAAAGTGTGCAAAAATCGTCGGTGAGGTTTTAGGTAAATACCACCCACACGGCGATAGTTCGGTTTACGGTGCAATAGTTCACTTAGCACAAGACTTTAATATGCGTAAGCCCCTTATAAACGGTCAAGGTAACTTTGGTACTATTGACGGTGACTCTGCTGCAGCGTATAGATATACCGAGGCTAAGTTAGAGAGTTTAGCACTTGAACTTTTACGTGACATTGAAAAGGACACCGTGAAATTTTCGCTTAACTTTGACGATACGCAAGAAGAACCGGAAACCTTGCCCGGCAGGTACCCGAACCTTTTAGTGAACGGTACGACGGGTATAGCGGTAGGTCTTGCGACGAATATTCCACCCCACAACCTTTCAGAAGTTATCAACGGCACGGTGGCTTATATCGATAACCCGAAGATAAATCTTGATAAAATGATGGAATATATCAAAGCCCCCGACTTTCCAACGGGCGGTTATATAATTGCGGGTGAAGAACTCAAAGAAGCGTACGCAACGGGTAAGGGCAAAATTAAAATCCGTGCAAGGGTTACGGTAGAAAACGTTGGGGATAGGCAAAACCTTATCATCAGCGAACTTCCTTACCAAGTAAATAAGGCAAATCTGCTTAAAAAGATAGTGGATATGCGTGAGGATAGGAAGGAAATTTTAGGCGGTATTGCCGACGTCGTTGACGAATCGGATAGGAACGGTATGCGTGCAGTCATTAAACTACGCAAGGATACCGACTCAAAAGCGATTCTTCAATACTTATATAAGAATACTGATTTAGAAGTTTCCTACGGGATAAATATGGTCGCTATTGCGGACGGAAAACCTTGCCAGTTAAGTCTTTTGGATATCATATCCTACTACGTAAATTACCAAAGAGAAGTCATTTTACGCCGTACGAAGTTTGATTTGGAACGTGCAAAAGAGCGTGCCCATATTTTAGAAGGTCTTATAGTTGCGGTTAAAAATATTGACGAAGTTATCAAGATAATCAAGTCGGCAGAGAATACTGCGGATGCAAGAGCAAAACTTCGCAAACGCTTTGAACTTTCCGAAGTCCAAGCAAACGCAATTCTTGATTTAAGACTTGCAAGGCTTACTAAACTTGAAATTTATAAGTTAGAAGAAGAACTTAAAGAACTTAAAAAATTGATTGCGGAACTTTCTGCTATCGTGGGCAGTAAACAACGCCAAATGGAAGTGGTTAAGACCGAACTTTTGGCTATTAAGAAAAAACACGGAGATGACCGTCGTTCAAGCCTAATTGTCGGTGGAATGGAAATCAATATAGAAAGCGTAGAAAAGGAACTCAAACAAGTTGACGACCTTATCGTGGGCGTTTCTGACAGCGGTATGTTTAAAAAGATGACTGAAAAGTCCTTTAAGTCGGGCAATAAAAAGTTTGCCGATTCCGTTTCTGGTAGCGACTTTTTGAAATTCTATATCCCCGCAAAATCCGACCAAGTCTTGTATGCGTTTACAAACCTCGGTAACTGCGTGAAAATCGACTTAGAGATAGCACCTGAGTGTCGTTTCCGTGATAAAGGCTGTAAGTTTAGCGAGGTTGCAAAAGAGGCTCAAAGAAACGAACGCCCGATTGCTTTCTTCGCCGTTTATGAAAACCAACTACCCGAAGGGCATTTGTATTTCTTTACCAAGAACGGCTTGATAAAGAAAACCGAGTGGGCAGAGTATAACGTTATAAAGCCGTACTATCAAGCAATAAAACTTAAAGACGACGATGAACTAATTTGCGTTGAACAAGAAAAGAGAGATACGACGATTGCGTTTATCACTGAGCAAGGTTTATGCCTTAACGCCGAAAAGGAGGATATACCCGTTCAAGGCAGGGTTGCAGGTGGCGTAAAGGGAATAAATCTTAACAAGGGCGACACGATAAAATTCGTCGCACAAGTTGACGACGAAGGCGAATACGTTATAGTAACGGATGCAGGCTTCTATAAGAGGGTATTGTGCGTTGAGATAGAGCCTATGGCAAGATATCGTAAGGGCGTAAAGATCTGTGAACTTGGTAAGGATAGTAAGGTTGTATATGCTTCGTACGTAAAAGAGCCTTTTGACTTTGTCGTGGTGGATAATTTTGGCGTTCCGTTTATGGTTAATACCGAAGACTTATCGATAGAAGGTAGAACGAATAAAGGTAAGACGCTCAAAAACGAAAACAAAAAACGAAGCCCTGAAAAAGTATTTAAACTGTAAAACTATATTTAGCAAGTTTTAAACTTTTGTATTTAAAATTAATAATCGTTAACCCCGTCGGTTCAATTTTGAACCGACGGGGTTTTTCTTTTTTTGCGTTATATTGTAAAAATTTTCCGCATATCATTAATTATAATTTGTTTTAAGAATCTATTCGACATAAAAATATCAATAGCGACAAATTTTGGCAAAAAAGATTTCGGAAGGGAAGTTACAATGTATTTTGCAACGATTGACAAGAAAAAGTTTTTTAGGGTTTGCTGTTTGTTGTTGGTGGGGGTTCTGTGCTGTATTACGCTACGGAACGGCGGTGGGTATCAAGTGTTTTACGGTGGAACAATGCGACGCTTACCCATATATTCCGTTCACACGGATGAAAAAAGAATAGCCATATCTTTCGATTGTGCTTGGGGTGTGGATTATACGGATAGACTTTTGGAAATTATGGAAAACAACGACGTTGTATGTACCTTTTTTATGGTTGAGTTTTGGGTAAAAAAGTATCCGGAGTACGTTTTGAAAATAGATAAAGCGGGTCACGAAATAGGTACGCATTCGTCAACTCATCCGTATATGAGTAAACTTTCTAAAACCGTCGTTGAAAAAGAACTTGTGTCGTCGATAAACGCAATAAAGGACGTGACGAATAAAGAAGTTACCCTATTTCGCCCGCCATACGGGGATTACGATAATCAATTAATAGAAGTCGCTGAGAGTCTTAATTTATACACGATACAATGGAGCGTTGATAGCCTTGACTGGAAGAATTTATCGGCGTATGAAATACAAACAAGGGTGCTTTCCCGCACGGGAAATGGGGATATAGTGTTGTTTCATAACAACGGATTACACACGGCAGATGCCTTGCAAACTATAATAAGTCGGTTAAAGTCGGACGGATATGAGTTCGTTAAAATAGGTGATTTAATTTACAAAGAAAATTATAAAATAGACGTAAATGGTCGTCAAATAAAAAACGTTTAAGAAATTCATTTGGAGGAAAAATATATGAACAATTTGACAGAGAAGAACAATAAAGTCTTTATAAGTGGTGAAATCGTTACTGAGGCGGAATTTTCGCACGAGGTTTACGGGGAAGGTTTTTACGAGATGAGTGTGCTTGTAAAAAGATTGTCAGGTCAAGGTGATATTTTACCCGTGACCGTTTCGGAAAGGCTTATTCAAGACAAAGACTTGAAGGTCGGAAGCGTGATAAACGCAGTGGGGCAATTTAGAAGTTATAATAAACTTGTTGATGGTAAAAGCAAATTAATGCTTACCGTGTTCGTTAGAGAGTTGGTGGATTATTGTACGGCGAAAAACCCAAACACAATAGTGCTTTCCGGGTACGTATGTAAGCCACCCGTTTATAGGACGACGCCGTTTAATCGAGAGATTGCCGACATTTTAATAGCGGTTAACCGTTCTTACAATAAGTCCGATTATATTCCGTGTATCGCATGGGGAAGGAACGCAAGATTTGCAAAGGGGTTGGAAGTTGGCGAAAAGATAGCCATTGCAGGGCGAATACAGAGTAGAGAGTATCAAAAAAAGTTTTCTGATTTTGATGTAAAGATTATGACCGCTTACGAGGTTTCTATAAGCAAACTTTCCGCTTATGAAAACGCAGAGAATTTTGACGTTGATGCAGAGTTTGATAACCTTTCGTATATGTTTGAAGCAAATGAAAGGGGTGAGAATGTCTATAAAAATTAAACCTTGATATGGTTTATTAAAGACCGAAAGAGTTTTTTAACACTTTTCGGTCTTTTTTGTTAGTTAAAAAATAATCGACGGTATCGGTATCTAAAAGATAATATAAAGCAATCGCTGTAATTTCACTTGTTTTATTTTTTAGAGAATAGCCGTAGAGTTTTTGCATACTTTCAATTTCGCTTTTCAAAACGAAATAGT
>SVIL01000047.1 GCA_015069505.1 Clostridiales bacterium | reverse complement strand
CATTATATCGTGCGGTAAAAGTAACCGTTAAAAGTAGTAAAGAGTTAGTCGCTAAAACTTTTAATGCGGCGGCTACTAAAGTTCCCACCGTTACTGAAAACGGAATTTATATTAGCGGAAGTACTGAAAAGGAAGTTATAGACGGGCTTTTTAGGATTTTGACTACCGCTGAACCTATTGAATTTAACGAAACTGAAAAAATCGTCGGGATTCCGACGGGGGAATACGGTGTTAATCCCGTAGCAAAGCTTAGGATGATTCACCTTTGCGTTTTCCCTGAAACAGACTATATTAATTTGAAAAAAACTATTCGATTTGCAGGGGTTTTAGGCTTCACCCACGTGGTTTTAGAGTCTTGGGGTGGAATCGAGTTTAAGTGTATGAAGGAACTCGGTTGGAAAGGCTACACCTTCACCAAAGAGCAAATTGAATCTTGCATACAAGAAATTAGAAACCTTAAAATGGAAATTATCCCTTGCGTCAACTGTTTGGGTCACGCATCGCTTAGCCGTGTAGATATCGGCAAAAACGTCGTTTTAGACCAAAACATTTTGCTTGCAGACTACTTTTTAAAGTACGGTTGGGTTTGGAATATCAAAAAACAAAAGGTAAAGGATTTAATCAAAGCAATGCGTCGTGAAATGTGCGAACTTTGCGGCGAGGGTGAGTACTTCCATATCGGTATGGACGAAACTTATTATAATCCAAAGAACCCTGCGGACAAGGATATGATTTACGAGTACATAACCGAAACTTGCGAAGCGGTTAAGCAGGAAGGCAGAAAGCCTATTATCTGGGGGGATATGTTCTCTAACTCTCAAGAACTCAACGCACCAAGGGTTTATTATTCTTGCCACGCTTATACTGCTGAAAGTGGCAAAAAGATGCTTAACGCCGTTCCAAAGGACGTGTTAGTTGCAGACTGGCATTATCGTGTTACCGAACATCCTTGGAAGACGACCGTTCACCTAAACAAAATGGGGTATAAGACTATTCAGTGTTGTTGGTACGACTTTAAAAACTGTGAATCGGCGGTTGAAACTTGCAAAGACGTTGGGACTATGGGCGTAATGGTTACGACGTGGCACGGGCTTGTGTTGGCTGCAAAGGGTTTAGAGGCTATCGTTCGTACAAGCCGTGGGGCACTCGGCAAAGAACCGCCAGAGTGGACTGACGGGACCCTTCAAGCCGCAGATTTATGGCGTAAGGTTTACGACGTGGGCGACAACTACGAGCGTTACGGCTTTGAAAAGACGCAAATCACCGAATACACCGACAACTTTATTATCGATTAATCACGCTTGATTTTTTTGGAGATTTAGTGTTAATATGCAAAAACAAAATACGGATAATTTAGAATTAAGTCCTAAAATTCAAATGATTCTAATCTTCATTTGTTGTGCCGTCTATACCATTGCCTATATCGGCAGGTACAGTTACACGGCAAATAGTATTCCGATAATCGAATACTATAAAGTCAACAAAGATGAATTTTCCCTTGCGACTACTTTCTTTTTCTTCGCATACGGGGCGGGGCAAATCTTAAACGGTATTTTTTGCCGTAGATACAATATGCGTTTCACCATTGCGGGGGCGTTAATCCTTTCCGCAGTGATAAACGGGTTGGTATTTTTTGGGCTTCCGTTTAAGTTTATAAAATACGTTTGGTTAATAAACGGGCTTTGCCAGTCTGTTTTTTGGGCGTCGTTACTTAGAATTTTGTCCTGTTATCTTGACGAAGCACATATGAAAAAGGCGGTCATTATTATGAGTACCCCCGTTACGGTCGGAACGCTTGTGATATACGGGCTTAGTGCGTTGCTCGCCTTGTTTGAAAACGGATTTTTGTACGCTTTCTTGATTGCGTTTATCCTAATGGGGCTTATGGGTGCTATATGGCTTATATACTTCCCAAAATTAACCAAAAACGCTAGGCTTGAAAATCGCCCGACGGGTGCGGCTGAAACGACCGAAACGACCGAAACGACCGAAACGGCAAAAGAAAAGGCTGGCAGAAGGTTCTTTATGAGCGGAATATTTTATATGCTCGTTCTCTTCTGCATTTACGCTATCGTAAGCAACTACGTTAAAGACGGGCTTACCACTTGGATTCCGCAAATCCTAAACGAACAATACAATTTGCCAGACAGTTTGTCGATTATACTTACCTTGGTATTGCCTATATTCGGGTTGTGTGGTGCAGTCCTTGCCGTATTTATCAACAAGTACGTTAAAAACCACTCGGATTTATTAGGCGTGTTCTTCGGCTTGACTTCTATAACCGTTATCGGCGTTCAACTGTTATTCAAAACCGATTTGTGGCTTTTAGTGCTTATTATGTTCGGGCTTGTAAGTTTGTTTATGAACGGTGCGAATAATATAATAACTAATATGTTCCCGCTCTACGTCGGCAAAAAGTATAATTCGGGGCTTATTGCGGGTTTGCTAAACGGGGCGTGCTACGTCGGTAGTACGTTATCGCAGTACCTAATTGCGGTAATCGCAATAGCAGGGGACTGGACGGCAGTTATAAACGTATTCTTGTATCTTGCTTTGGGTATAACTGCTTTCTCGTTAATTTTGTTTGTTATAAGAATGATTCGTGAAAAAAGGGGCAAAAAAAACCTTTCTGAATAACTTTAACTAAAAAACCAAAACACCACCTTGACAAGGTGGTGTTTTGCGTTTAAATATAAAAAATCCTAAAAAACGCACTTAGCAAAATTGCTAAGTGCGTGTATATCAAAAACTAAATTCCTATAAATCCGCCGTTATCTTTTATAATACGTTGAAGTTCTTTTACGTCAACGCTTCTTACGTCAACCTTGTTTTTAACCGCAAGCCCTATTGCCGTGCCAGCCGCTTCGCCTATGCAACAAACCGTGGACATTACTCTATACGACGCTTGTGCACCGTGGTCGGACGAAATACATCTGCCCGCAACCAAAAGGTTGTTTACCGTCTTTGGTATCAAACTGCGGTAGGGGATAGTGTAATATTCGCCGTTCGGGAAGTAGTAATGGCTGGTACCCGTACCGTCAGGGCTATGGATATCTATGTCGTAGTTACAAGCCGCAATGGCATCGTCAAACTTGGTGCAGTTCCTTGCGTCCGTTTCGGTCAAAATATAATCCCCAACTATTTTTCTGCTCTCTCTAACGCCTATTTCAGGGGCGGTCATCATAAGATAACTGTTCTCTAAGCCGTCGCCGTGCTTTTTCATAAACTCGTAAACTTCATAAACTTGTTTACGGGCGATAATCTCGGCTTTGCTAACGTCAATCGGGTTGGTCGGGTCAAGTTTTACAACCCTCGTTGTGTTTAAGTGTAAAACGTTCGGGACGGGCATCTTAACTGCCAAAACGTTCTCTCTCGGGTTTATAAACTCGCCACGTTCAAGTGCCTCTTTGTATTCCTCGTTCATCTGTTTTTTGGTTGCCCAAAACTTTTCTACGTCAACGTTACCTAAACGGAAGCAAAGGGTCATAGGTTGGCATAGATTGTCGCTCTCTCTGCCAAGCACCGTCGGAACACCCGCAAGGTAGGATAGTTGTGCGTCGCCCGTTGCGTCGATAAAGTAGTCGGCTTCAATATCCATAAGCCCGCTTTTCGTCGCAACCGTGATTTTCTTTATATCTTCGCCGTCTTTTTCCGCTTTGCAAATATATGCGTGGAAAAGCACGTCAACACCCGCTTCGCAAACCATATCGTTAAGTATAAATTTAAGTTCTTCTTCCATAAACGAATACTCAACTAATTTACGCCCCGTGATGTAGGTTAGGGTGGCGTTTCTCTCGGTAAGTTTTTTTGCAATCTTCTCAAATATCCCCGCCGAAAGGCTAACTACTTCGCCGTCGATTTTCGTGGTGTAAGGCATAAACGGGTTTACAAGGCTATTCACAGCCGCACCGCCAAATGCGTTACCTTTTTCTATCAAAATTACATTGCTACCTTCTCTCGCTGCGGCGATTGCTGCCGCCACGCCCGTAAATCCACCGCCAACTACGGCAACGTCATACTTTTTCATTGCTAAAACCCCTTATTTCGTTTGGTTTTTCTTAATACAAGCATACACCAAAACCCTAATTATGTCAATACTTTTCAAATGAATACAAAATAATATTAATAATATCGGAAGTTGGGCGTTTGCTCGCAAGGACGCACAACTGATGGTTTTTCAAACGAGAAGTGCAAAAACGGTTAGTTTTTGCGGCAAAATTTATAATTTTGCAAATACACGAGTGAAGCGAAGTGGATTTACTTCTTATAGTTTATATTTTGTAAACCGCAACTTTTATTTTTTTATATTCCTCTAATCAGGTCATTCCAAAATTACTTTTAAGTCCTCATCTTCTGCTGCGGCACTTATATCGGTACAACCCCAAATGCCGTCTTCACCTTGAAAAATTTCGCCTTCAAAAACAACGTACCAATATCCGTTTCTCTTTGGTCCGAGAATCGTGCCTGTTGCACCTTTTTTTAATCCTAAATCCGTAAATTTTTTCTTGTCTGATATTAATTCAACCTTATCGTATTCTTTCATATTATTTGTCTCCATATGGCGTTACTAACATTATTTTACCGTCCCTTAAATAAACAACAAAAAACCCTAACCCGTATTTGGGTTAGGGTTTTCTGGTGATCCATCGGGGATTCGAACCCCGGACACCGTGATTAAAAGTCACGTGCTCTACCGACTGAGCTAATGAATCATTAATGGTGCACCTTCAGGGACTCGAACCCTGGACCCACTGATTAAGAGTCAGTTGCTCTACCAACTGAGCTAAAGGTACACTTTTGGCAGGGGTGGCAGGATTTGAACCTACGAATGACGGAATCAAAATCCGTTGCCTTACCGCTTGGCGACACCCCTACGCTGGGGCGGGTGATGAGAATCGAACCCACGACCTCAAGGACCACAATCTTGCGCTCTAACCAACTGAGCTACACCCGCCATATGATTGGTGCGCCTGAAGGGATTCGAACCCCTGACCCTCGGCTTAGAAGGCCGATGCTCTATCCAACTGAGCTACAGGTGCATAATTGCTTGTAGTTACTTGGAGCGGGTGATGGGAATCGGACCCACGCTGCCAGCTTGGAAGGCTGGAATTCTACCATTGAATTACACCCGCAAAATTTGTCTAAGCACAACAACGCTTATAAATTGTAACAAAATGAATTTTTATTGTCAACTGTTTGTAAACCAAAATTTAAAAAAATAATTTTTATTTGTCACTTATTATAAACTATAAGAAGTAAATCCACTTCGCTTCACTCGTGTATTTGCAAAATTATAAATTTTGCCGTAAAAATTTTCATTTTTACTCTTCTCGTTTGAAAAATCATCAGTTGTGCGTCCTTGCGAGCAAACGCCCAACTTCCGATATTATTTGTTATTTACAAAAAACGCTAAAACTGTAATCTATTAATAAAAAAAATCTTTGACATGCGTAGCCAAAAAGTTGTATAATATTAGCGTTGAAATAATAAATATAATAAGTACGGCTTGCGGTCTTTTGTGGCAAGCGGTCTTTTGGTTGGGGTGAATATGTATAAAGAAATTTATAACAGTTGGCTTATAAGTAATAAACTTAGCGATATCGATAGAGAGGAACTTAAAAAAATTCAGGACGAAAAGGATATTGAATACCGTTTTGGCAAAGACCTTGAATTTGGTACTGCGGGTATGCGTGGAATTATCGGCTTGGGTACTAATATGATGAATATTTATACCGTAAACCGTGCAACGCAAGGGCTTTCGGAGTACATAAAGTCTTTGGGGCAAGACGCTATGAAGCGTGGGGTAGTAATTTCTTACGACACAAGGCGTTTCTCTTATGAATTTGCGTATTCCGCTGCACTCGTTTTGGTTAGTAACGGTATAACCGCACACCTTTTTGACGACGTTCATCCCGTACCTATGCTATCTTACGCCGTTAGGGAAATGAATAAGGTTGCGGGGATTATGATAACCGCAAGCCACAACCCCAAAGAGTATAACGGCTATAAGGTTTACGGTGAGGACGGTGCTCAAATGTCCCCCGAAGCCACTAACGAAGTCGTTAAATTCATAAATGAAATCGGCGATTGCACGTCTGATAAAATTATTTGTAATAAGTCCGAAAGCAAAAAGATTAAAAAAGTAAAAAAATCTATAGATAAAAAGTATTACAAGACCATTAAAAAACTTTCTCTTTCAAAAGAGGCTGTTAAATCGGTCGGTAAAAAAATCAAACTCGTTTATACCCCCGTCCACGGTAGCGGTTACGTGCCCGTAACTACGATTCTTAAAATGATGGGCATAAAGGCTACGCTCGTTCCCGAACAAATCAAAAAGGATACTGAGTTTTCTACCGTAGAAGTTCCTAATCCAGAAGTTAAAGAAACCCTTACTTTGGCGATTGCAATGGCAAACTTTAAGGGTGCGGACGTGGTTTTCGGCACCGACCCCGACTGCGATAGGTTAGGCGTTGCTATCCGTAACGACGAAGGTGAGTTTGAAGCCCTTTCGGGTAACCAAATCGGGGCATTGTTACTCGACTACGTTTTAACAAGGCTAAAAGAAACGGGGTCTTTAAGCGAAAACGGGTTTGCCGTTAAAAGTTTCGTATCGACCTCTCTTGCTAAACTAATTGCGGACGACTACGGCGTTGAACTTATGGAAACGCCCGTAGGGTTTAAGTTTATCGGCGAAAAGATTAAGCAGTTCGACGATACGGGCAAAAAGCAATTCGTGTTCGGCTTTGAAGAGAGTTGCGGGTACCTTCGTGGAACGCATTGCCGTGATAAGGACGCAGTCGTTGCAAGTATGTTATTTGCCGAAATGGTTTGTTACTATACCTACAATGCGATAAGCGTGTATAAACGTTTGCAAGATTTATACCTAAAATACGGCTATATTTTCGATACCAACGTTTCAATTAAATATAGCGGGCTTAATGCGATGAAGGATATGAACGCAGTCGTTGATAAGATGAAGTCGTTAAAGGTCGATGAAATCGGCGGGCTTAAAGTCGAGGCGACGAGGGATTATTCGGTTGCAAAACGTACGGCAAACGACGGCACTGTTACGGACATCGACTCGCCGACCACTAACGCCGTGTATTACGAACTTGAAGGCGGCAGTTTTATTTGTATCCGCCCAAGCGGTACCGAACCGAAGTTAAAAGTTTACTATTCGTTAAAGTGCCAAGATAAAACCGTCGCACAAACTCTTTTTGAAAAGGTAAAACTTTCGTTTGAATCGCTAATGAATAACTAATGTTTTTCGTTCGTATGATTTTCCGCCCGACTATTTTCGTCGGGCGGTTTGAACGTAAAAACGTTAAAGTATAAGAAATTCTAATACCAAAAAGCCCTTAAAACGATAGACTTTTTTGAGATTAGAAATATAATGTATAATATAAGAAGTTGGGCGTTTGCTCGCAAGGACGCACAACTGATGTTTTTTCAAACGAGAAGAGCAAAAACGGTTAGTTTTTGCTGTAAAACAACAGTTTTACAAATTTATGAGTGCAAACGAAATAAATTTACTTCTCATAGTTTATAATGTAAGAACTGAAAAAGTTCGAAAGGAGATTATTATGAGTCGTTTATTCGGTACAGTTTCAAGGGGTGTAAGAGCACCTATTATCAAAAGCGGTGATGATATTGTTAAGGTCGTTACCGATTCCGTTTTAGAAGCGTCTAAGGTTGAGGGCGTATCTTTTCACGATAGAGACGTTGTCGCTATGACCGAAGCTATCGTTGCAAGGGCACAGGGCAACTACGCTACCACCGACGATATCGCTACGGACGTAAAAGCTAAACTTGGTGGCGAAACTATCGGTGTAATTTTCCCGATCCTTTCACGTAACCGTTTTTCCGTATGCCTTAAAGGTATAGCAAAAGGTGCAAAAAAGATAGTACTTATGCTCTCTTACCCGTCAGACGAAGTTGGTAACCACTTGGTAAGTTTAGACGCTCTTGACGAAAAGGGTGTAAATCCTTACGTTGACGTTTTGACCGAAGAAAAGTACCGTGAACTTTTCGGATATGAAAAGCATACCTTTACCGGTGTTGATTACGTTGAATATTATAGGCAGTTGGTTGAAGAACAAGGTGCTGAATGTGAGATTATTTTTGCAAACAACGCAAAGTCTATCTTGCCTTACGCAAAAAACGTGCTTTGTTGTGATATCCACACCAGAATGCGTACCAAACGCCTTTTGGAAACTGCTGGTGCGAACGTAGTTATCGGTTTGGACGACGTTCTTAACGCACCTGTAAACGGTAGCGGTTATAATGAAAATTACGGTCTTTTAGGTTCAAACAAATCCACCGAAGACTCAGTAAAACTTTTCCCACGTGACTGTCAACCCGTGGTTGATGCTATCCAAAAAAATATTTTTGAAGCAACCGGCAAAAACGTTGAAGTTATGGTTTACGGTGACGGTGCGTTTAAGGACCCCGTTGGTAAAATTTGGGAACTTGCAGACCCTGTCGTTTCACCTGCATATACCAAAGGACTTGAAGGTACGCCTAACGAATTAAAACTTAAATATCTTGCGGATAATGATTTTAAGGATCTTAAAGGCGACGCATTAAAGGAAGCCATTAAAAATGAAATCGCTAAAAAGGATTCCACCGTCGTTGGTCAAATGGGTACTACGCCAAGAAGATTAACCGACCTTATCGGTTCGCTTTGTGACTTGACCTCAGGGTCGGGGGACAAGGGCACGCCTATCATTTGGATTCAAGGCTACTTTGATAACTATACGACCGAATACAAAGACTAATTGAATTTATAAAACTAAAAGTAAAGCCCGATTGCAAATGCAATCGGGCTTTGTTATTTACTGTTTATTATAAAAGGTCAGGGTTGTAAATAGCACGTATTCCGCCTATAAACTTAGGTCTAACTCGTGCAAACACAACGTTTGCCTTTCCTATCTTGTTCATAGAAAGTCTTACGGGTACGGCAACTTTTTTAAGGTGCATACCGATAAGGGTGTTGCCTATGTCCATACCCGCATCCGCCCTAATCTCTTCTATAACAGCGGGGGAGTTAAAATTTTCATAAGCAACGGTTGCAAGGCTACCACCCGCTTTCTTTTGTGGGATAACGTTTACGATGTCATAACCCGTAACAGCATCGGCATCGATGACGATAGCACGGTTTAGATGCTCGCAACATTGAACAGCAAGGTTTACGCCGTGTTTTAAGCAGGTGTTGTAAATCCCGTCAAAAATCTCTTTTGCGGTATCCACGTCAGAGTTTGTGCCTATTTTATCCCCAAGCACTTCACTGGTTGAACACCCAACTACTAAAATACTACCCTTTTTAAGTTTAGCGACCGAAATTAATTCCTCAACCGCCTTTTCGCACTCGTTTTTAATTTTTAAATTTTCCATAATTTATCACCTTTTCTAATTTTAGCATTTTTGCAAAAATAAATCAACTATAAGAAGATATTGTGGTAAGATTAAATTCTATATACATTATATATAATAAAGAGAATATGAGCCGTACCAATAGTAAAAATCAAGTAAAATGGCGTATAAAAAATTTTTACAAAAAAATCAAAAAAAAGTCAAAAAAGGCTAGTCAAATGCTTGACTTAAAATTTTATAAATGATAATATATTTAGGCTATCGTCAAAAGGATGGCTATTTTGTGGCGTTTGTAAGTAAAAATGCCAACTGACCGTAGTCAGTACACAGTAGATTGACAACTGCATAGCAAGAAAGAGAGATATATGCAAGTATATTTCTCGAGAAACACTTTTAATTAAAGTACATTAAGGCAAAAAAAAGAGCAAATAGACTAAAAACTAATTTAAAAGAAAGGTTAATACGAAAACGTAGGAAATCGATTCACTAAAATTAGTCGAGTAGAAGTCAAGGAGTAGAAATAATTCGACGGAATTGCTGAAAGCAATTCAAAAAAGATCAAGCTACAAAGAGCATACAGGAGGATGCCTTGGTACATGGCGCCGAAGAAGGACGTGACAAGCTGCGAAAAGCTACGGGGAGTCGCAAATAGACCTTGATCCGTAGATATCCGAATGAGGGAACTCACCATAAGTAATGTTATGGTATCATTACGTAAATACATAGCGTAATGAAGGGAACCTGGGGAACTGAAACATCTAATTACCCAGAGGAAAAGAAAGTAAACAAACGATTCCGAAAGTAGTGGCGAGCGAAATCGGAAGAGCCCAAACCTAAAGTAGCAATATTTTAGGGGTAACGGACTCCATAATCCACAAAGAATGGTAACTGAAGAGTGCTGGAAAGCACAGCGAAACAGGGTAAAAGCCCCGTAAGTGAAACTGTTCAGAGGGAGGGAGTATCCAGAGTACGGCGGGACACGAGGAATCCTGTCGGAATATGCGAGGACCATCTCGTAAGGCTAAATACGACCATGTGACCGATAGAGTATAGTACCGTGAGGGAACGGT
>SVIL01000046.1 GCA_015069505.1 Clostridiales bacterium | reverse complement strand
AATATCCCTTTCAATAATTCTGCCGTTAGGACCTGTTGGGGTTGCACTTGCAAGGTCAACGCCTAACTTTTCAGCGAGTTTTTTGGCTCTTGGAGATGCGAAAATTCTACCCTCTGCGTTTGCGGGTGCGGTAGTAGCAACGGGTGCATCAACCTTTTCTGCTGCAACAGATGCTGCAACTTCGGTTGCGGTTGCAACGGCACCGCCCGGTGCATAGCAAGATGCGTCTTCGCCCTTAGGACCGATAGCACATACGTTGGTGAGAACTGCAACTTCGTCACCTTCTTCACAGAATAATGCTAAAACGTCTCCGTCAAATTCAGATTCTTGGTCGAAAGACGATTTGTCAGTTTCGTAAGAGAACAAAACGTCGCCTTTCTTTACCGTATCGCCAACTTTAACTGCCCATTTGGTTAAAATACAACTTTCAACCGTGATACCTTGTTTAGGCATCATAACGGGTTTAACGTTGGGGTTCATCGCTACGGGTGCAGGTGCTGCCGCTGGTGCGGGTGTTGCTGCAACGGGCGTAACTTCTTGTGCCCCCGCGGTTACACCGTTTGAAGAAAATGCAGATACGTCTTCGCCTTTCTTGCCGATAGCACATACGTTGGTGAGAACGGGAACTTCGTCGCCTTCTTCACAGAAAAGTGCCAAAACTTCGCCGTCGAATTCAGATTCTTGATCGAAAGATGATTTATCCGTTTCGTACGAGAACAAAACGTCACCTTTCTTTACGGTGTCACCGACCTTAACCGCCCATTTGGTCAAGATACAGCTTTCAACCGTGATACCTTGTTTAGGCATTAATACGGGATTTGCCATTTCTATATCTCCTTATAAATAATTAAATCTTTTTTGCGTTTGCAAGTAAATATTTTTCGGCTTCGTCAGACCAAATGCCGTTGTTCCTTTCACAAATTTCAGCGAGGTCTGCGTAGAACTTGTCCGTTTTGCCGAGTTCAGCAAAATCTGCGATTGCGGTCATAGGCATTGAGATATGCGTGTAAACCAACTTCTTTGCACCTTTGATGTTTGGAAGGTTAAGAGTGGTGTCGATAACGCTATCCATACCGCCGACGTGTGAAATCATGATTGACGGGTTAATTCTGTTTTCCCCTGCAAGTTTCAACGCTTCTCTCATATCGTCGGTGTTTCCGCCCGAAGTACCGGTAATTCTGTGGAAAGCGTAGTGAACGTCGTAGAAGTTGAATTTTGCAGAGAAGTCCGTTTTGGTAGGACCTGCAAAGAAGTTAAGACAACCGTTTGCACCCAAGAGTGCGTCGCCTTGTTCGATAAGTGCTGCAACGGGTGCGTAAACGAATACGTCGTCATAACCGTTGCCGCCGTTTAAGTCCTTCATATACTTAACGGGGTCTTCGATTGCAGAAGTGTTTACGTAAACGAGTTTTACGCCGTTAGCGGCTGCATCTTCAACGGTAAGAAGACTTGCTGCTCTGTCAAGCCTTGCTTGGTCGATATCGGTTACAACCATAAGCGAGGGTTTTCTATCGCCGTGAATACCGTAGTCAACCGCACCAAGTCCCATAGGACCAACGCCTGCGAGGATTGCAACTGCACCACCTTCTTTAATACCCATTTCGTGGGTGTGGTTTTCGTAGATGGTACGATAGTTTTCGTGGTAGCCTGCGATAATGCAAGACATAGGTTCTGCAAGTGAAGCCTTGAAGTAGCTTTCGCCTTCGTAAGGAATAAGACAGTCAGATTCCATAACTTCGTTCGGGATGATGATGTAGGTTGCGTCGCCACCGATATATTGATAGGAATAGCCGGGTGCGATGTAGGGGTTTTCTTTAAGGTTCATTGCGGGTTGAATACCGAACTTTCCGCCTTCCTTAAATTTACCTTGCCATTTTTTACCAACCTTTATAATGTCACCGCAAAATTCGTGACCGATTATAACGGGGTTTTTAGAAATGTCGTTAGGTACCCTTTTGTGGTCTTCACCTTGAATAGCCGCTTTATAACTTGACATACAAATACTGTCAGATACTACGCGGGCAAGTATTTCGTCATCCTTAATTTCAGGAAGTTCAAATTCTTCCAATCTTAAATCGTTTTTACCATACAGTCTTACCGCTTTGGTCTTCATAAACAAATTTCTCCTTATGATTTTTTGTTTTTATTATATCATATATAATAATATTTTGTAACCACTTATTAATAAGTTGCAAAAAGATTTTTTTTGTGATAATATATAATCAATAATGAACACAAATGAACATTGATTTGTAAATTTTTTGTGAAAAAGGGGTGAAAATATGCTCACATTAGAACGCCAAGAAGAAATTTTAGAGATTTTGAACAAAAATAAATCGGCGACGGTTGAAGAACTTGCGTCCGAACTTTACGTAAGCGGTGCGACTATTCGTAGGGATCTTAGGATTATGGAAAAGCAAGGGCTTATAAAACGCTCGCACGGGGGGGCTATGCCATTTAAGTCGAGTGCCGAGGAATCCGCTTTTGCGATACGTGAACAGGAAAATATCGTGGCTAAAAAAAGGATAGCCGTGCTTGCGTCAAGGTTTATCAAAAACGGGAATTCGGTGTTTATGGATTCAAGTTCCACAACGGGTGTGGTTATTCCCCTACTCAACAACTTTAACTATCTATCGGTTACCACTACGGGGCTTAGAAACGCACTTCTTTTATCACAAACAAACAACGTAAAGATTTATATTGCGGGTGGGCTTATAGGCAACCACTCCAACTCGATTACGGGCACGGATACCATGGAATATATTTCAAGAATTCACGCTGACGTCGCTATTCTTTCTTGTACGGGTATGGATATTGACGCGGGATTTACCGACGCAAGTTTAGAACAGTCTAAACTTAAACAAAAAATGAGGCAAAATTCAGATATAGTGCTTATGCTTTGCGACGAGTCCAAACTAGGCAAAAAGTTTATGTGCAAGGACTTTGATTTCGGTGAGATCGACTATCTTATTATGGACAAGATGCCACCTATCGAATACGTTGAAAAAATAAGCAAGACAAAGTGCAAACTTATTACCCCCGAAAACACCGATTTTTTAAGGGAAAAATAAAAAAAATTTGCGTAAAAAAAAGACCTGACGGGCTATCCGTTAGGTCTTTTTAAGTTTTAAGATTTAGAGTTTGTTATTTAACTGAACGACGATATTTTTCCGCTTCCCAGTTGTTGATGAAGTAAACTTCTTTTTCGTTCATCGTGTTAAGGGTGAGGTTTGCGTTTTTGATTGCGGTTATTACGAAAAGATATGCGGCAAGAGTTTCTTCTAACGTAGTTGCTTGCTTTATATCGGTATTGTAATATACCTTGCCCTTATTGACCACTAAGGTATCGGGTGAGTGTGCCAAAATGTTGTTTAGATATACGAGTTGGTCGGGATAAAGCGGGTATTTATCTAAGAACGCTTTGTTGAGTTCGTTTTCGGCAACGAATATTTTAACCACTGCGGTATCCGAACAAAAACCAGTTGGGGTTGGCGTTAACGCTACTGCCCTGAAATTATCGGACAAACCAAAATAATTTCTTATGGTTTCGTTTACGTCGGTGTTTACAGCCTTCGTTCTTTCAACCGTGTCGCCGTTAACTACGAGACCGTGGTTCTTCATAAAGATAACTTCGGGGTATTTGCCCGTTGCTTTAACGTAATCTTCAATCTTGGTCTTCATAGCAAGGGTAAGTTCAAACCCAGGGTTGATATACGGCAAGAATATAAAGCCGTAGTCCTTATCCGCAAACAACTTTTCGGCAAGGCTTTCGCCCTCTACCGCACAAGTTAAAAGGTTTGCGTAAACCGAGTGGGTGTGGATAACGTATTTCTTTAAGATTGCGTGGAAGCCAACTTCTACGCTTGGTCTTAAAGTCTTGATACCTTCAAGTTCTACGATAGAAGATTTGGAAATTTCCGCACTTTCCTTTTCGTAGTCTTTCTCAACGGACAAGTCAACGTTTGAATAGTAGTCACTTATCATCTTTTTATCCACTGCTACGAAAGCGGTGGTTTCGTCGATATCGGCAAGCCTATACCCCGATGCCTTGATGAGCATTAAGCCCTTTTCATCGTTCTTTACAGAAGTGTTGCCGCCGCCACCTTGGGTGTAATCGGCACGAGTGCCTGCGTATTGTGATATGTTTATTAAATCCAAAATAGATTGCTTCATTGTTAATTCCTCTTTTACTTAGTTTAAGTTAAACGCTTTATTGATTTCTTCAACTTGTTTGTCGTCAATCATAACGATATCGCCTATCATCTTTGCGTGTATGATAGTGTTTGCGGTAAATTCGGCAACTTCAAGCCTATCGAACGCATTGATAAGATTCTTACCCGTACTTATAACGCTTTCGTTTTCAACGAGTACTACGGGTGACTTATCGCTTATCATATCGGAAATCTTTTGCGGGTTAGTTATCGGCGTACCGAAAGGCACTCTGCCGATGTCACGCATTGCAATATACGATTCGGGAATCGTTCTACTGTCAATAGGCGTTTTGGTTACACCGAAAGCCATAAGGTGTTGCGGATGTGCAACGGTTATAGCGTTTACTTCGGGGTGTTGGTCGTAAATCATCTTATGAAGATGGGTTGAACGGCTTGGTACTTTGCCCGCCTCACGCCAGTTATGGTCTATCCTAACGATATCTTCGGGTTCAATGTACTTTCTGTCAACGCCGTACGGGGTTATTAAGAAACTATCTTCGCCAAGACGCACGGAAAAAGTACCTTGCGTGCTGGTGAACAAACCTTGGTCGTACGAACGGTGTATCAACGCACACATTTCCTTTCTTAAACGGCGTTCTTCTGAACTGTAAGTGGTTGGAATAAACTCACCGAGTTGGTATTTACCTTTCGTAGAGTTGAGTGCGATTTGGTCGTCGGTCAAACTTTCGGGTTTGCCCAAAATTGACGCAGTTATACCGATTGAGGCTGCAAAGTTTAAGGTTTCAAAACGCTTAAACGCCTCGAAAAGGTTGTCCGCACAAGTGATTACCCCGTGGTTTTCCATTATTACAGCGTTATAACCTTTTTTGATTTCGGCAACGATTCTCTGTGCCAAAGCGTCGCTACCCGGAACTTCGTATTCGGCAATACCTACTTTGCCACATACTTGGCTTGGTGTAGGGATTATGTTTACGCTTGGAATTTGCCTAATAAGCGAGTAACTTACTAGTGCCGGTGGGTGTGCGTGTAGCACTGCGGAAACGTCTGGACGGGTTTGGTAAACGAGCCTATGGAAAGGAAGCTCAACGGACGGCTTATGTTTGCCGATAACCGTTCCGTCAGGAAGTACTTTACATATATCGGAAGGGGTCAAAGAGCCTTTGTCTATACCGGACGGGGTTATCCATATAACGCCTTCGCTATCAAGTATGGATAGGTTTCCGCCTGAAGTCGTAGTAAGACCTTTTTGATAAACCCTGTTTATAAGCAAAACTATTTGCTCTGCGGGATGCATTAAGTTAAAATTCATAGTCTTTCTCCTATACTTTTATATGTTTTTATATGCTTTTTTGCAAAATTTAGTTTCTAAGAAACGTGGCTACATTTGTTGTCCGCCGGTAACGTTGATTGCTTGACCGGTCATATAGCCTGAATAGTCAGATGCAAGGAATACCATTACGTCTTCGATATCCTTGTATTCGCAAGAACGTTTCATGGGAACTTGATTGATATACTTTTCACGCACTTGTTCTTCGGTTATGCCTTGGTTTGCTGCGTATTGTTTGAACAAACTGTTTACCCAAAGCGGTGAGTTGAGAAGGTTGCCCGGGCAAATGCAGTTTACCCTTACGCCGCTCTCTGCAAATTCAAGTGCAAGACTTTGCGTTAAACCTACGCCACCAAACTTACTTGATGCATAGGCACCGTTCTTAAAGCTACCCTTTCTGCCTGACTTAGAGTTGATTTGGATAATGCTTCCGCTCTTTCTTTCAAGCATTGAAGGTGCAAACGCTTTTACGGTGTTGAAGTAACCGTTGAGGTTTATATCGGTAACGAGTTTGAAGGCTTCGGGGGTGAGAGAGAAGATGTCACCACTCTTTACGATTGCAGCGTTTGCAACCAAAATATCAACCTTACCCCACTTTTCAAGCACGGTTTTTGCTGCGGCTTCACATTGAGCAAAGTCGGTTACGTTTACTTGAAGGGCTATGCCGTTTGAAAGTTTTGCAGCAACGGCTTTTGCACCATCGATATTGATGTCGCATACCGCAACCATGCAACCTTCTTTGTCTAAACGCATTGCAAGGGCTTCGCCAAGTCCTTGACTTGCACCTGTTACGACTGCTACTTTACCTTTTAAATCGATTAAACTCATTTTTGTTTCTCCTTTATATTCAATAATTTTTTTATTTTTTAACTGTGTTTCTGCCTATCTCTGAATAGATAGCAATTCTTTCTAACAAGTTAGGGGTTTTTTGCATAGTGGTTTTTGAAAACATACCTGCTTCAACGCCGTGTTTGGTTGAGATTGCTTCGTGTCCGATTAACGCCCACGTTGCATCAATAAGATGACTGAACTGCGGATTTGCAAGTGCGGCACATTCAAATTTTTGTCTTGGGGAATTTACGTCCTCGCCACTAATTTCAAATAAGTCGTTCTCTTTGCATAACTTTCCTAACCTTTCAAGTTGAGCGGGGGTGTTTCTCGTCGGCATATACGCAACCGCTTTTATGCCTATCTTCTTGATTTCTTTAAGAAGTTCGGGTAAATACGCGTCCTCAAAGGTCTGTGCCTTTTTGTCGCCCGTAACAGATTCACCAACGTCGCCTAAGTAAGCGTATGCGGGGATTGCACCAAACTCTATCGCCTTTTTAACGAAATCCTCTGCCTCGGGCATTTCTTCGTCGGCATCGATATAGAAAAATTTGGTATCCGCTTTAAGCACGCCTAACAAGTCGTATAAAAATTTATCGTTGTTTTGGTCAAGAAGGAACGCTTTTATCTTTTCGCTAACCTTTAATCCCAAACTTTCAAGGAAGTTCAATAAGTCGTCCGTTCTGCCGAACTTCTTTTCAAGTTTATTAGCAAGAGCGTATAAAAGATGACGTTCGGTAATACTGCCGCCAAACTCTGCTTGTGCCAAGGGCAAAACGTCTTTCTTAAAGTCAAGTTCAATGCCGAACTTACCGTATTTATCGGATATTGCTTTGCACATTTTTTGGTCACGAAGGTTACGCTTAATCCTAAATGATGAAAGGTATTCGTTGAACGCTTCTAAATTTTGTTCAGGGATGCCGTGTGCCGCCATGTAAATACAGTCGTTTTGGTCTGGGTGGTTAATCCTGCCAAACCCACGGTCGAACTTTGCCCTTACTTCTACACCGCAAGTGTGTCCAAGCCCCAACATCTCACAAGCCTTTTTAAATTCAATAGCACCCGACAAACTATCGTGGTCCATTATCCCCGCACTCGTAAGCCCTGCAATATACGCCATATACGCAGCCTTAGTCGGTGAATAGGGCGAAAACGAATATATGGTGTGAATATGGTTATTCGCATCGTTTTCCCTAACTACTGGTTTATCACTTTCAGTTTGATTTTCAAGTAAAATTTCTAAAGCTTGAAGCCTTTCCTCTGCGGTGGGGGCGTTCAAACCTTCAATAAATTTTGCATCCATTTCTCTACCTTCCATAACGTTTTTTGTTGTCTATTAAGATTATATCTTAATATAACTTTACCGTCAAGTGTAAACGTCAACTTATCAACAACTATCTAAAAATTTATTACTGCTTGTAAAAATATTACAATTTTCTTTTCATAAACTTTCACAAATAATCACAAATGAACAAATTTTAAGCATATCGCATAGAATATTTATTTGCAATATGTTTATTTATGTTCGTTTTTATATAGGGTTTAAAATAGTTTAAGCCCAAGTGAGTTTCGCTTAGGCTAAATTTTTTTGGTATTGATTTATAGCAAAACACGTCAACCGCCCTCTATCGCTTTTTCTTTGCGATAGCGTTCAACGGCTTTTAGGTAGCGTTCGGAAAGTTTTAAGGTGTAGCGTTGTTTTTCGTCGTAGGATAACGTATCAAAAACCGCGTGGTCGGTAAGCCTACCGATTGCGTTGCCCACCTCACCTTCTTCGTCAAGCAATTTTTTGACCTTTTCGTAAAAGCCTTCTCCGTCCTCTTTGGTGTTCCTTATATTATCGGTGACGCGTTCGGTGTAATATTCCTTAACCATAGTTTCTGAAATACCTTCTTCTTTTGCACGGGCAAGTTCATTATCAAGATTTTTGTGATAGGCTTGCCAAAAGCCTTGTTTAAGTCGCTTTTTGGCTTCTTTTGCGTATTGTTTAAGAGTTTTTGTTTGGTCGTGCATAGTTATTTTCCACCTTTCGACATAATATTACAATTTTATACAAAGTTTTTAAGCAAAAAATAAAACCCACCGAATTTGGTGGGTTAAATTTTAGTTTTTGAAGCTTCTTTTTCTTGCTGCCTCAGACTTTTTCTTCTTTCTTACAGAAGGTTTTTCGTAGTGTTCCTTTTTACGAAGATCGCCGATAATACCATCTCTTGAACACTTTCTCTTAAAACGACGAAGTGCACTGTCGATATTTTCGTTTTCGCCAACTCTAACGGTACTCATCAAATTCACCTTCCTTTGCCCTTTGGCAGGTTATTGCTTAACTTAGCCTAATCATTATACAAAACGCCAAAACGTTTGTCAACGAATTTTAACGGCTATATTTCAATTTTTTGGTAATTATTTTTTGCGTTCTTCTTCTACCGCTTCAACCTTTTCTGCTATTTTAAGTTCGTCTTGGTTGGTACCCGTTTGGGAATTCTTAAAGAATATGAAGTACACGATAACGCAGACGATACACAGACCGTATGCGGTTAGGACTATGCCTAAGCCGTTTAGGTTAAAGCCTTGTGCGGTGAACAAAAGTTCTTTTACGCCAAAGACTTCTACTATAAGGATTAAAAGCGGGGTTACGTATTTGACCATAACCGCAAATATCTTTCCAAACCAACCGAGTTGCAAACCGTCTTCAACCAACGCCCTATGAAGTTGCATAGGATTTACGGCTTGCTTAAAGGTTTTGGGTTTATCCAAAAACCAACCTATCGCAACGCACGCACCCAAAGCCCCGAGTGGCATTAGAACGGTATTTGTTACTTTATCAAAGAAGTCAAGCCAGTTTTCACCGCATATTAGCATTGAATTGTTGCCGTTTAAGACTAACCCCAAAGAGATGCCTATGGGTATTGACACGGCAAAGGTTATGATTGCGACGAATACTATTGCACGCTTTCTTGCTATCTTGAATTTTTGGATTACGAATTGCGTTACGACTTCTAATAGCGATATTACCGACGTCAATGCGGCGATTGCAACCATTAAGAAAAAGAAGAAAGATACGATTTGACCTATTGCACCCATATCCGCAAATACGTACGGCAAAGTTTCAAACATTAAAAGTATTCCGCCAAGATTGATTGCCGCATCTGCGTTTACCGCTTTATAGTGATACACTGCGGGGAATATTATTAGCCCTGCGAGAAGTGCGACAAGGGTATCAAAAATACAGATCATACTGATTGACTTTCCGACGTTTATCTTTTTGTCTGCGTACGAACCGTAACTTACCATTATCCCCATACCGAGTGATAGTGAGAAAAAGGCTTGACTCATAGCCGCTAAAATCTCGTTGAAACCTATCTTTGAAAAGTCGGGGTTTAAGTAGAAATTTAAGCCTTCACTTACGCCTTCACCAAGACATAAACTATACACGGCAAGTGCAACGAGGATAAAGAATAGTGCTGGCATAAGGACTTTACAAGCCTTTTCAATACCGCCCTTAATTCCCGCCATAACCACGATTACCGCCAAAATCATAAATATTGCGGTGTATAAAATAACTTCACCGATATTGCCGACGAACGTAGTCATTATACCTGCGTTACCGCTAAAAGAGTTCATTGAATATTTAACGGTGTAACCGCCGAGCACTGAATAATAGCAAATTATAAACAATGGGATTATTATTGCAAAGATGCCTATCCACCCTAAGTTTTTGTTTGCTTTTTTATACGCAGTTATAGGGTTTGCAGCAGCACGCTTACCTATGTATAACTCGGCAACCATAGTAACGACGCCGATGATTAGCACGCATAAAACGTAGAGTATAACGAATGCTGCACCGCCGTTCGCACTCGTTTTATACGGAAAACTCCATAAATTGCCAAGTCCTATTGCCGAACCTGCCGCCGCCAAAATAAAGCCAAAGCCACTCGCAAATCCATTATGTTTCTTTTTCTGTTCCACTTTGTTTCTCCTAAACAATAATATCGGAAGTTGGGCGTTTGCTTGCAAGGACGCACAACTGATGTTTTTTCAAACGAGAAGTGCAAAAATAGAGATATTTTTGCAGTAAAACGCAAGTTTTACAAATTATGAGCATCTGCGAAATAATTTACTTCTTATAGTTTATAATATCGGAAGTTGGGCGTTTGCTTGCAAGGACGCACAACTGATGTTT